>NZ_JBIRBA010000037.1:0-103323 GCF_044326345.1 Actinomadura sp. 9N215
TCGCCCGCCAACACCCCAACGGACACCTCCAACACCTCGGCCGCACCGACACCCAAACCAAAATCCGCGGCTACCGCATCGAAACAACAGAAATAGAAACAACACTCACCACCCACCCCAACATCCACACCGCCACCGTCATCCCACATCGCGAAGCGCCCGACGCCGCCCAGCGTCTGATCGCCTATCTGACCACGCGCTCCGGCCACGTCCCCACCTCCGACGAACTCCGCGCTCACCTCGTCGACCGGCTTCCCGAATACATGGTCCCGGCGGCGTTCGTGTTCCTGGACGCCCTTCCGCTGACCGCGAGCGGCAAGATCGATCGCAGTGCCCTGCCCGCGCCCACGGCCAGGCCCCGGCTCACCGCGGCCTACGCGCCCCCGTCCACTTCCGCGGAGCGAACCCTCGCGGCAATCTGGGAAGAGGTCCTGGGCCTCGACCACGTCGGCGTGCACGACAACTTCTTCGATCTCGGCGGCGACTCGATCCTGGCCATCCAGGTGGTGACCAGAGCACGGGCCGAAGGGCTTCACCTAACCCCGGCGCAACTCTTCCAGCTCCCGAGGGTCACCGACCTCGCCTCGGCGGCCGGAACCGGGGAGGCGGCTCAGGCGGATCAGGAGCCGCTCATAGGCCCGACCGGCCTCTTCCCCATCCACCACTGGTGGGCCGACCTCACGACTCCGTACCCCGAGCACTTCAATCAGACCGCCCTTCTGGAATCGGCAGGTCCCCTGAACCCGGATCTGCTGGAACGAGCGATCGCGGCTCTGGCGGACCATCACGATGCGTTGCGTCTGCGCGCCTCCGGCTATCCCGACCAGCTGCACCTGTCGGTGGCGTCACCCGGTGAACAGCCCTCGGTGACGCACCATCGGCTCTCTGGCCAGTGCGACGCCGATCAGCGGATCCGCCTGATCCGCATCGCCGAGGCAGCGCAGCGAAGCCTGAGTCTTGACGACGGGCCGATCCTTCGGGTGGAACTGCTGGACCGTGGCGCCGACCGACCCGCCTGGCTACTGATCGTCATCCATCATCTGGCGGTCGACACCGTCTCCTGGACGATCCTCATCGAGGACCTCACCCGCGCCTGTCGCCAGCTCGTCCAAGACCAGCCCGTCGACCTGGGGGCCCGGACCGACTCGATTCGCCGGTGGGCCGACCATCTCGCGGATCTCGCCCACGATGCCGACACCCTGGCGGAGCTCGACCACTGGACCGCTCCTGAACGGGCCGACGCCGATCCGCTTCCCGTCGACCACGACACCGGACCCGCCACAGTCGCGACGACGGCCACCTACGGATTCTCCCTGGGTGCCGACAAGACCGAAACGCTGCTGCGCAGCGCCCCGGCGGCGTACAGAGCCCAAACCCGGGATCTGCTACTGGCCGCGCTCGCGATCGCCATGCGCGAATGGGCGAACGCCCGCCGGATTCTCGTCGATCTGGAAGGCCACGGCCGCACCCACAGCGGTGCCGTCGACCTGACCCGGACCGTCGGCTGGCTCACGACCCTCTCGCCGGTCGTACTGGAAGCTCCCGCCAACACCGATCCGGTAACGGTGATCAAATCGGTCAAGGAGCGGTTGCGCGCCGTCCCGCGCGACGGTCTCGGCCATGGCGTACTCCGCTACCTCGCCGACCCTGCCGCACGCCGGCGGCTCAGCACCCTGCCGAAGCCACAGATCGGCTTCAACTACCACGGACGAGACGAACCGGCACGCGAGTGGAGCACGGAGGCGGAGTCCGTCGCCGAGCTCGGCGCGGTCGGCGGCGCGTCGGCGGCCGTGTTCCGTCATCTCGGCGGGGAGACCGGGCCCGATCTGCATCCCGACACCCCGCTGCCGCATCTGCTGGAGATCAGCGCGGTCATCAGCGACGGCCGGCTACGGCTGAGCGTGACCTATCCGACCACCCGGTACCGGTCGGCGAGCATCAAGGCCCTGGCCGACCATCTCACACATGCCCTCGGCACGGTCGTCGATCACGTGGAGGCCGCCCCCCGCGGGTCCGCGACACCGAGCGACTTCCCCCTGGCCTCACTCACCCAGTCGGAAATCGACCACCTCACCGCGACCACGCCCTTCGTCATCGAGGACGCCTATCCGCTGGCACCGATGCAGCAGGGGATGCACTTCCATACGCTCCTTGAGCCGGACAGCGGCCTGTACGTCCAGCAGGTCCTGCACGAGCTCGAAGGCACGCTCGAGCACGAGCTGTTCCGCACGGCATTCCAAGGACTTGTCGACCGCCATCCGGTCCTGCGCACCGCGATCCGTCACCGCGGCGTGCGGCGGCCATTGCAACTCGTCTCCGCTCGGGCAGAGATTCCCTTCACCGCGCACGACTGGACCGGCCTGTCGCCGGAGGAGTGCCGTCGCCGGCTCGCCGAGCTCCTCGATGAGGATCGTGCACGCGGTCTCGACCTGGCGGCCCCGCCGGCAGCCCGCCTGATCGTGGTGAGCCGCACGGACGCCGATCACCTGCTCATCTTCAGTGCGCATCACCTGCTGCTGGACGGCTGGAGCATGGAGCTCCTCACCTCGGAGCTCTTCGAGGGCTACCGCGCGCTGGCGGCTCAGGGCACCGTCTCCGCACCGCGACGCCGTCCGTATCGCGACTTCATCGCCTGGCTCCGCGAGCAGGACGAAGGCCGCGCACGCCATCTGGATTTCTGGCGTTCGCAACTCGCCGGATTCCGTCAAGCGACGCCGCTCGCACTCGACCCGCCGCGCTCCTCAACCGAGCACGGCACTCACGGCTGGGCGCTGCCGGAAACACCGAGCCGGGCACTGGCCGACTTCGCCCGCGCCCACGACTTCACGGTCAACACCGTGATGCGGGGCGCCCTCGCCCTGCTCATCGCCGCCTACACGGGAAGCGACGACGTCTGCTTCGGAGCCACGGTGGGAGGACGGCCGGCGTCCCTGCCCGGGGCGGAGGAGATGATCGGCCTGTTCATCAACACGATCCCCGTGCGCGCCGACGCGACTCCCGACACGGTGCTCCCAGACTTCCTCGAAGCCCTTCAGCGCCAGCAGCTCGACCAGCAGGATCACCAGCACACGTCGCTCGTCGACATCCAGGCCCAAAGCCCGCTTCCTCCCAACACACCACTCTTCGACACGCTCCTCGTCTTTGAGAACTATCCGACGGTCTCTCCGAGCGAACCCGAGGTCCCCTCAGCGGACGCGCCGGCCAGTACGGACACCTCGAACCTGACGGTGTGCGGCAGCTCGGTGATCGAGTACGGCAATTACCCGCTCACCGTGGCCATCGGTCCCGGCGTCCCGCTGCACCTTGCGCTGTCGTACGACGCGGCCCGCTTCTCCCCCGCGACGATCGATCGCCTGGCCGCACACTTCACCGCCCTCCTGGAGGGCATCGCCGCGGATCCGCACCGGCGACTCGGTGACTTCTCGCTTCTGCCCGCAGCCGAACGGGACCGGATCGCGGAATGGGAAAGGGGGCCGCGAAGCGAGCGCGCCGAACCAGGACTCGTCCACGAGCTGATCGGCGCGCGAGCTCAGACGGCTCCCGAGGCGATCGCCGTGATCGAAGACGAGGAGCGACTCACCTACGCCGAACTCGCCGCACGAGCCAACGGGCTCGCCGCGCATCTTCGCGACCTCGGTGCGGCCCCCGAAACGGTGGTCGGAGTCTGCTTGGAGCCCGGCCTGGACCTGGTCGCCGCCCAGCTGGCGATCTGGGCGGCCGGCGCCGCCTACCTGCCGGTCGATCCCGAATACCCGATGTCACGCATCGCCTACTGCCTCCGCGACGCGGCGGCCAGCCTGCTCGTCACGACCTCAGAGCTGCTCGAGCGGCTTCCCGATCAACCCATTCCGCTGGTTCTGCTCGACGACGGCGCCACCAGGGCCGCCATCACGCAGCACGAGAGTGAGGCGCTGGACGTACGGGCGCAGCCGGACAACACCGCGTACCTCATCTACACCTCAGGATCCACCGGGAAGCCCAAGGCCGTCGCCACCACCCACCACGGCCTGGCGCGCCTCGCTAATGCCCAACACCGGCTGTTCGACCTTTCTCCCTCCGACCGGGTCCTGCAATTCGCCTCCCCTGGATTCGACGCCTCGATCTGGGAAACGAGCATGGCGCTGACGGCCGGCGCGACCCTGGTCGTCGCGGGCGCGGAACGTCGCCGTTCTCCGGATCGGCTGGCTCGCCACCTCACTCGGCATGGTGTCTCCGTCGCCACTCTTCCGCCGACCATGCTGGGCGCTCTGGATCCCGAGCAGGCGCCTGGCTTGCACACGGTCGTCGCGGCAGGCGAGCGTCTTCCGGACACCACCGCGGCCCGCTGGAGCGAAGCTGTTTCCCGCTTCTTCAACGCTTACGGCCCGACCGAGACCACCGTCTGCGCGACCATCGCCAGGTGTCCGGACGCCTCGAAGCCCGCCATTGGGATCGGGACACCTCTGCCCGACACGACCTGCCACGTACTCGACGCCCATCTGCGGCGAGTGCCGACCGGCGTCGTCGGGGAGCTCTACGTGGGCGGTGGACAGCTGACGCGTGGCTATCACCGCCGGCCCGTTCTCACGGCCGAACGCTTCGTCGCGAACCCGTTCGCATCCGACGGCGGTCGGCTCTACCGCACCGGAGACCTGGTGCGGTGGCGGTCCGACGGGCAACTGGAGTTCGTCGGCCGCAACGACGGCCAGGTCAAGGTCCGCGGCCACCGGGTGGAGCCGGCCGAGGTCGAGGCCGCGCTCACCGAGCATCCCTGCGTCGCCGCCGCCGTGGCGGCGGTGCGGGCCGCCGAGAGCGGGGACGAACGGCTTGTCGCCTACCTGGTTCCCGCCCTCGACACCGAGCCTCCGGCCGTGTCGGAGTTGCAGGCCCATCTTCAGGCCAGGCTTCCCGAATCGCTCGTACCGGCGGCGTTCCTCGTTCTCGAGGAACTGCCCCTCACCGCCAGCGGCAAGGTGGACCATGCGGCACTGCCCGAACCGGACGCCGCGCGGCGCGCCCCCGGACCTGCGTATCTCCCGCCATCAGGGCCTACAGAAACCGCGCTGGCGCAGATCTGGCGCGAAGTACTCGGCGTCGAGCGGATCGGCGCGCACGACAACTTCTTCGAACTGGGCGGCCATTCCCTGCTCGCCGCCCAGGTCATGACCAGGCTCCACGCGCTGCTCGACGTGGAGCTGCCGGTGGCGGCGCTCTTCGAGGCCCCTACGTTGGGACAATTCGCGGCTGCGGCCGACGCCGCCGCACGGACGGAGCCGCTGACACCGATCGCTCCGGCCGACCGTGACGCGCCGCTCCCCCTGTCGTACGCGCAGCAGCGGCTGTGGTTCCTGCACCGGCTCGATCCCGCCAGCGCCGAGTACAACATCCCGATCGCGATGAACCTGTCGGGAAACCTCGATGCGGGAGCTCTCGAAAGGGCACTGGGCGGCATCATCTCCCGGCACGAGATACTCCGCACGACGATCAGCGCGTCCGAGGCCGGAGAGCCCATCCAGGTCGTCCATCCGAAGAGACCGTTGGAGATGACGACCACCGACCTGGGCGCCCTGACCATCGAGCTTGCACAGAACGAGACCAGGCGGCTTCTCGAAGACGAGGCGACCCGGCCGTTCGATCTCGCCGGGATGCCCCCGCTGCGCGCACGACTGATCGTCCAGCCCGGCGACGAGTACGTACTCGTGGTCACCGTGCACCACATCGCGTTCGACGAGTTGTCCATCGGCGTCCTCACCCGCGAGCTCGCCGAGCTCTACGCGGCGTTCCGCGAGGACAGGCCGAACGCCCTCGCCCCGTTGCGGGTCCAGTACGCCGACTATGCGGCCTGGCAGCGCGAACGATGGTCCAGCGAGACCCTCGATCGGCACATGGAGTACTGGCGTGGCCAGCTGGCGGACCTGCGCCCACTGCAGCTGCCGACGGACCGCCCCCGCCCCGCCGTCCGCGACCCGGCCGGCGCGACACTGGGCTTCACCGTCCCCGCCGAGGTCGGCCGCGCGCTGCGGGCGCTGAGCCTTCAGGCCGACTCCAGCATGTTCATGACGCTGCTCGCCGCCTTCCAAGCTCTCCTGTCGCGCTACAGCGGGGATGAGGACGTCGCCGCGGGCTCCCCCATCGCCAACAGGCCCCATCCGGATGTCGAAGGACTGATCGGGTTCTTCGTCAACACCCTGGTCCTGCGCTCGGACACGTCCGGCGATCCCACGTTCACGGACCTGCTGGCACAGGTCCGAAAGACCGCGCTGGAGGGGTACGCGCACCAGGACGTGCCCTTCGAACACCTCGTGGACGTGCTCCAGCCGGAGCGTGACCGCTCAAGGCACCCCCTGTTCCAGGTCATGTTCACCTTCGACGCGGGCAGCGACCGGATCGGCGAGACGGTACTGGACGACGTCGACCTCTGCGGCTACCCCATCGCTCCCACCGTCACGCAGTTCGACCTGACCATGAACATGGCCGAGGCCGGCGGCGACACCCTGGAAGGCGCCGTCGTCTACAGCACCGGGCTCTACGACCAAAGCACCGTCGAGCGACTGGCCCGGCACTACGTCGCTCTCCTGACGGCCGTGGCGACGGCCCCCGACAGCAGATTGAGCGAGCTGAACCCAATGTCGCCGGCCGAGCTGCGGCAACTGACCGAGTGGGGCACCGGCCCTCTCCTGCGACTGCCGGATCAACCCGTGCACGAACTCATCGCGGCGCGGGCCGCGGCCGTCCCGCACGCCACCGCGGTGGTCGCCAACAGCCGGCACTTCACCTACCGGGAGGTCGACGAGCACGCTGATCGCCTGGCCGCCCGGCTGCGGGCGCTGGGGGCCGGCCCCGAACGCGTCGTCGCGGTCTTCCTGCCCCGCGGCTTCGATCTCATCGCCGCGGTGCTGGCCGTCTGGAAGGCCGGTGCCGTCTACCTCCCACTCGACCCGGATGATCCTGCCGAGCGGTTGGCCTACCAACTCGGCGACAGCCAAGCCCACGCCATCGTCTCCACCACGGGTCTGCGAGGACGGCTGCCGGAGGCCGGGCCACCGCGAGTGATCGTCGACGAAGACGGCGGAACGCCCCCGGTCTCCTCGCCCAGCCCCCGGGTGAACCTGGCCAACGCCGCGTACCTCTTCTACACCTCCGGGTCGACCGGCACCCCCAAAGCGGTGACCGTGCCACACTCCGGCCTGCTGAGCCGGCTGCGCTGGCAGATCGACGCCCACGACCTCACTTCCGCGGACGTCATCCTGCACAAGGCTCCGGCGACGTTCGACGTTTCGTTGTGGGAGCTGTGCTGCCCCCTCCTGGTCGGAGGCACGCTCGTGATGGCGGGGCCCGGCGAGCATCGTGATCCGGTCGCGCTCTGCCAGACGATCACCGTCGCCGGGGTCACGGTGGCGCATTTCGTGCCGTCCATGCTGGGTCCGTTCCTGGAGGCCGTCGCCCACGGGCAGTGCGAAGGTCTCCGGCTCCTCGTCACCAGCGGCGAAGCGCTCTCGGCGTCGCAGGCCCGGCGCTGTCGCGAGCGCTTCGGCGAACGTCTGCAACTGCGCAACCTGTACGGCCCCACTGAGACGTCGATCGACGTCACCGCGTCACCGGACGTCCTGACCGCCGACGGGACACCTCCCATCGGTGCCCCGGTCGCCAACACCACCGCCGTGGTCTTGGACCGAGGCCTTCGCCCCGTCCCCATCGGCGTGCCTGGCGAATTGTGCATCGGCGGCATGCAGCTGGCTCGTGGCTACCACGATCGTCCCGCCCTCACAGCCGAACGATTCGTCCCCGACCCGGCAGGAGACGGCTCACGCCTGTACCGCACCGGCGACGTGGCCCGGTGGCGGCAAGACGGCCAGCTCGGCTACCTCGGCCGCCTCGATCACCAGGTGAAGATCCGTGGGCAACGAGTCGAACCAGCCGAAGTGGAACAAGTCCTCAGCACCCACCCGGACGTCGGCGCGGCGGCCGTCGTCGTACACCGTGCGCGCACGGACGATCCGCGGCTGGTCGCGTACGTGGCCGCCGTCGCCGGCGGCCGGGCGCCCACCGGCGGCGAACTGCGCGACTTCCTCCAAGCCCGGCTGCCCGGATGGATGATCCCCGCCGCCTTCGTCGTCATGGACACCCTGCCGCTGACCGCCAGTGGGAAGGTCGACCGCACGTCTCTCCCCAGCCCCGGAGAGGCACGCCCCGTCCTCACCGCGGCCCACCAGCCCCCGGCCACGCCCACCGAGGAGGCGGTGGCGGAAATCTGGCGAGACCTTCTCCACCTCGACCGGGTGGGCCGCCACGATGACTTCTTCGGGCTCGGCGGCCACTCCCTGCTCGCCGCCCAGGTCACCGTGAGGGTCAAGTCCCTGCTCCACGTCGACCTTCCCGTGGCCGCGCTGTTCGACGCCCCAACTCTGGCCGCCCTCGCCGCCCGCGTGGACGACTCGGCGCGCACGGAACCGTTGGCACCGATAACCCCGATCGATCGCACCGGGCAGATCCCCCTGTCCTTCGCGCAGCAGCGGCTGTGGTTCCTCAACCGGCTCGAACCCGAGAGCGCCGAGTACAACCTTCCCACCGCCATGCTCCTGGAAGGCGAGCTGGACGCCGAAGCCCTGCGACGGGCCTTCAACGAGGTCGTCGCCCGGCACGAGGTGCTGCGCACGACCGTCGCACCCACCCCGGACGGGATTCCCATGCAAACCGTCTCGGCCGCGGCGACGGTGGAACTTCCCATCACCGACCTGTCCGGCCTGACACCGGAAGAGGCCCGCGACGAGGCCAGGCGGCGGGTGGACGCGGAAGCAGCCCTTCCCTTCGATCTGGCCGCCACAGGCCCGCTACGCGCGCGCCTGCTCCGGCTCGGCGCGCGGGAGCACGTGCTGGCGCTGGTCCTGCATCACATCGCCTCGGATGAGTGGTCGGCCGGCATCCTCACACGCGAGCTGTCCACGCTCTACGGGGCCTTCCGTGAAGGTCTCCCCGCACCACTCGACACACTACCGATCCAGTACGGCGACTACGCCGCCTGGCAGCGCACCTGGTTCTCGGGCGAGGTGCTCGAGCGCCAGCTGGACTACTGGCGCGGCAAGCTCGCCGATATGCCCGCCCTCGAGCTGCCGACGGACCGGCCGTACCCCACGTTGAGGGATCCCGCCGGCGCGGTGCGGCCCTTCGTCGTCCCGGCCGAGCTGACCGACCGGCTGCGCGCCCTGAGCCACGCGTCCGGTACCACCATGTTCATGACCATACTGGCGGCCTTCCAGGCACTTCTGGCGCGCTACAGTGGTCAGGACGACATCGTTGTCGGAACACCGGTCGCGGGGCGCACACACCCCGACACCGAGGACCTCATCGGGTTCTTCGTCAACACCCTGGTGCTCCGCACGGACCTCTCCGGCGATCCGGAGTTCACCGAGCTCCTGGCCCGGGTTCGATCGACCGCGCTGGACGCCTACGCCCACCAGGATCTTCCTTTCGAGCGTCTCGTGGAAGCCCTCGGGCCGGGACGCGACCTCGCCCGCCACCCGCTCTTCCAGGTCATGTTCTCCTATGGCGTCACTCCCCCGGCCGACGTCCGCGGCGGCGCCGACCTGGTCGGTGTCGACGCCTGCGGCTTCCCGTTCACCTACACGGCGACCCCGTACGACCTCACGCTGAACCTCGCCGAATCTGACGGGCAGCTGTTCGGTGGCTTCGAGTACAGCACCGTGCTGTTCGATCCGGAGACCATCGACCTGCTGGCGACTCACTTCTCGGTGTTGCTGGAGGAACTCGTCGCCGAACCCGGCCAGCGCGTCAGCGAGATCGCCATGACGCCGGACGAGGAGATCGCCCGTCTGCTCGCCCTCGGCGCCGGGCCCTCAGCCGACGCCCCACCGGGCGCCCTCATCCACGAGCTGGTGGCGGCGCACGCGACGGCCACGCCGGAGCGGACGGCGGTCAGTGCCCATGGAGAAGAACTGTCCTACGGCCAGCTCGAAACGCGGGCGAACCGGCTCGCCCATCTCCTGCGAGACCTCGGCGTGGAATCGGAATCGATGGTCGCGCTGCTGCTCGGCCGTGGCGTGCAGACGGTCGCCGCGATCCTGGGGGTGCTCAAAGCCGGCGGGATCTATCTGCCGGTCGATCCCGACTCCCCGCCCGACCGGATCGACTACCTGCTCCGTGACGGCGGGGCACGGCTTGTGATCACAACGACCGACCTGCGGGAACGGTTCACCGCCGACATACCGGTGGTATCGCTGGACGACCAGTCTCGCCGCGCCGAACTCGCCCTTCTCCCAGGCACGCCGCCCCCGCTACGGGCGCATCCCGACAGTGGCGCCTACCTGATCTACACGTCGGGATCGACCGGGAGCCCCAAGGGAGTCCTGGGGACGCACCGCAACCTCGTGCAGCTTTACCACGCCTGGTCCATCAGCTATCACCTCGGTCCGACCGACATCTGGCTCAACACCGCCAACCTCGGAATCGACGTGTTCACCGGCGACTGGGTCCGTGCCCTCGCCCCTGGCGGCACCCTCTATGTCGGTCCCGATCGCCGCGGGCTTGACGCCGCCCGCCTGGCCGAACTCATCGTGGACAACGACATCACCGCCCTGGAGACCACTCCGCACCAACTCACCGAACTCCGCGACCACCTCGATCCGGAAGCACCCCCGAGACTGCGGGTTCTCATCGTCGCCGCCGACCTGTGGCCGGCCGCGCACGTCGAGCCCACCCGCAGGCTGCTGCCGGGTACTCGTCTCTTCACCACCTATGGGCTCACCGAGACCAGCGTCGACAGCACCTGGCAGGAGACGACGGACGGCGGTCCCTCCAGCGGGTCGGTTCCCATCGGCAGGGCCCTTCCCCATAGCGGGGTCCACGTCCTGGACCCGCACCTGCGCCCGGCCCCGGCGGGGCTGATCGGCGAGATCTACGTCTCCGGACCTGGACTCTCCCGGGGCTATCACGGGCGCCCCGCCTTGACCGCCGAACGCTTCGTCCCCGACCCGTTCGCCTCGGACGGGTCGCGCCTCTACCGCTCCGGCGACCTGGCCCGTCGGCACAACGACGGACGGCTCGAATTCCTCGGCCGCACTGATCAGCAGATCAACCTGCACGGCCATCGCATCGAGCCGGGGGAGATCGAGGTCGCCCTCACCTCTCACCCGTGCGTGACCACGGCGGCCGTCGTCGTCCGCCCGGACCACGGCATCGACCGCCTGGTCGCCTATCTGACTGTCACCGCCGGGCATGAACCGAGGGGGCGCGAGCTGCGCGACCATCTCAGAAGCGCCCTTCCCGACCACATGGTCCCGACGGTCTTCGTCACGCTTCCCGACCTCCCCCGCACAGCGACCGGCAAGATCGATCGCAGGTCCCTCCCCGCGCCCCCGGCAGTGCGTCCGGAGCTCAACGCCCCGCACCGCCCGCCAGGCACGTCCACCGAGCACACCCTCGCGGGCATCTGGCAGGAGCTCCTTCCCGTCGACCGCGTCGGCGCCGACGACGACTTCTTCGAACTCGGCGGCCATTCCCTCCTGGCCACCCAGATCATCGGCCGGGTCCGCAGCCGCCTCATGGTGGAACTCCCGGTGGCGGCCATCTTCGAGGCACCCACGCTGGCGGAGCTTGCCGCCACGATCGACACGCTCGCCTGGATCAAGCAGGGCGGACGGCAGGCGGACGGCACGGATGACTACGAGGAGATGGAGCTGTAGTGACCGCCCTCGAGCTACTCACCCGTCTCCGCGCCCTCGGCGTCGAGGTCCGGCGCGACGGCGACCGACTCCACGTCCGAGCTCCCAAGGGGGCCCTCACCCCCGAACTGCGGAGAGATTTCGGCACGCACCGTGCAGAGATCCTTGCCCTGCTCCGTCAGGCCGAGGCGGCGCCCGTTGCGGACCACATCGCTCGCTGCTCCCGGGACGCAGTCCTGCCCCTGTCGTTCGCCCAGCAGAGACTTTGGTTTCTCGATCGATTGCGGCCCGATGAGACCGAGTACAACCTCGCCGTCAAGTGGCACGCGCCCCGGGACCTGGACCACGACGCACTCTGCCGGGCGCTGAACGAGATCATCGCCCGGCACGAGATCCTGCGGACCACCTTCCCCAGCCGGGACGGCGTCCCGAGACAGGTCGTCCATGCGCCGACGCCCGTCGATCTGACGGTCTACGACCTGACCCATCTCCCCCCTGCCGAAGCTCGCGGCGAGGCGGACCGGAGGGTCCTGCGTGACGTCTGGCGTCCATTCGATCTGTCGAAAGGACCCTTGCTCCGCTTCCACCTCATGCGGATCAGCGACCGTGAGCACCAGCTGGGAATCGTCCTGCACCACATTCTGTTCGACGACTGGTCAGAGAACCTCCTGTTGGACGAGCTCTCGACGTTGTACGAGACCTCTCGGCTTGGCCGTCCGTCCCCCTTGGAGGCCCTCCCGATCCAATACGCCGACTATGCCGCCTGGCAGCGAGACCGCATCTCCGGGGACTACCTCGAACAGCAGCTGACCTACTGGCGCACGCAGCTGGCCGATCTGCCGCCCCTGCGGTTGCCCGCCGACCGCCTCCGTCCGGCGCATCGCGACCCGGTGGGCGCGTTGCACCAGTTCATCGTCCCAGCGGAGACGGCGGACAGGCTGCGCGAGATCAGCCGCCGGGCAGGCGGCAGCATGTTCATGACGTTGCTGGCCGCGTTCCAGGCCATGCTGGCCCGGTACAGCGGCCAGGACGATTTCGCGGTCGGAACCCCGATCGCGGGCCGGACCCACCCCGACACGGAGCGGCTGATCGGCTTCTTCGTCAACACCCTGGTGCTCCGCGCCGACCTCTCCGGCGACCCGAGCTTCACCGAACTCCTGGCCCGCGGCCGCAAGACCGTGCTGGGCGCCTTCGCTCATCAGGATCTGCCGTTCGATCACCTGGTGGAAGCCCTGCGGCCCGAGCGCAATCCGGCTCGAACCCCGTTCTTCGACGTCCTGTTCACCTATGCCGTGGACGACGAGGGCCCCGCAGGAGCCATGCTCGACGCTCCTCCATCACCTGAGCCCAGCATCACGAAATCCGACCTGGGGCTTGCGTTCGTGGACTCGGGCCGAGCTCTCGGCGGTTGTTTCGAGTACAGCGGTCAATGGCTCACCCCAGAAGCGGTGAGCCGGATGGCGGATCATCTGGTCGCACTACTGGTCGCTGCCGCCGAGGACCCTGACCGGCCCCTCCGGGCCATCTCTCTGGTGTCGGACACGGAACGGGAACGACTGTCAGTCTGGGGCCGCGGTCCAGTCGCGCCCGCGCCCTCCGGACTGGTGCACGAGCTGGTTTCGGCGCAGGCCGAGAACACCCCCGACGCCACAGCGGTGGTCGCCGCGGACGGGGAGCTCAGCTACCGGCAACTGGACCGGCGAGCCGACAGTATCGCCCACCACCTTCATGAGCTGGGAGCGGGCCCGGAGACCGTCGTCGCGGTATGCATGCGGCGATGCTCCGACCTCCCTGCCGCACTTCTGGGGGTGTGGAAGGCCGGGGCCGCCTATTTGCCGGTCGACCCGGACGATTCGCCGGAACGGCTCGGCTGCCTGCTCGCGGACGCCGACGCACGCGTGCTTCTTACGACCCGGGCCGCTCGTCCCCCGACCGTCCCGCAAGGGACGGGTGTCGTCCTCATCGACGATCTCTCGTGGCCGCCCTCCTCGCCGCCCCGCGTCCGCGTGCGTCCCGAGAACGCCGCCTATCTGATCTACACCTCGGGTTCCACGGGCACGCCGAAGGCGGTCATCGTGTCCCATGCCGGCCTCGCCAACAGGCTTCTCTGGCAGGTCGGAGCCCATGGATTCGGCCCCGCCGACCGAATTCTGCATAAGACCCCGCTCATCTTCGACGTCTCGCTCTGGGAGCTCTGCTGCGCGCTCCTCGCCGGCGCCACACTGGTCGTCGCGGAACCCGAGCGGCACCGCGATCCCGCGGCGCTGTCCCGCCTGATCATCGACAACCGGGTCACGGTCGCCCATTTCGTGCCTTCGATGCTCGGCCGGTACGTCGACGAGGCGCCCTCAGCCGGCCCCGGCGCGATGCGCCTGATCGTGGCCAGCGGAGAGGCGTTGCCCGGCCCACTCGCTCGCCGCTGCTACGAGCGGTTCGGTCACCGGATGCGGCTGCACAACCTCTACGGCCCCACAGAAGCCTCGATCGACGTCACCGCCGAGTTCTGCCCGCCGGACATCGACCACGCGCCGCCCATCGGCGTCCCCGTGGCCAACACGACGGCGTTCGTGCTGGACGAGCGGCTGCGCCCGGTCCCCATCGGCGTTCCCGGAGAGCTGTTCATCGGCGGGCGTCAACTCGCACGCGGATACGCGAACCGTCCGGCTCTGACCGCCGAGCGTTTCGTCGCCCACCCGTTCGACTCAGACGGAGCCCGCCTCTATCGGACCGGTGACAAGGCCCGCTGGCGCCACGACGGCCGGCTTGAGTACCTCGGCCGGGTGGACCGGCAGATCAAGCTCCGCGGTCACCGCATCGAGCCCGGTGAGATCGAGGCCGCGCTCGCCGGCCATCCGCTCACACGTGCCGCGGCCGTCGTCGCGCGTTCGGAGGATCCCGCTGGTCCCCGCCTCGTCGCGTATGCCGTGCCCACGGACGTGCTTCGGCCGCCCACCGTCGAGGAGGTCCGGGACTTCCTCCGCACGCGACTGCCGGACGCCATGATCCCGGCCACGTTCGTCTGGCTCCCCGAACTCCCTCACACGACCAGCGGCAAGATCGACTACAGTGCGCTGCCCGCCCCCCGAACGGATCGCCCCGCCCTCTCCGCCGCTTTCGCCGAGCCCGCGTCCGCCACCGAACAGGTGCTTGCCGAGATCTGGCGGGAGGTTCTGGACGTCGACCGGATCGGGCGGCACGACGACTTCTTCGCGCTCGGCGGGCACTCGCTCCTCGCCACCCGGGTCGTCGCGCGAGCCCGTGATCGTCTCGGCATCGACCTGTCCATCGCCATGCTCTTCGACGATCCGACCCTGACGGCGCTCGCCTCCACGATCGACGCCGCACCCCGCACTGACGCGGGGCCGCCGATCACGACGGTCGGCCATGACGGCCCGCTGCCGCTGTCCTTCGCCCAGCAGCGCCTCTGGTTCCTCAACCAGCTCGAACCCGAGGGCACCGAGTACCACGTGCCGCTCTCACTGCACCTGACCGGTCGGCTCGATCTGAACCTCCTACGCGACGCGTTGAGGGCGATCGTCGCCCGTCAGGAGGTATTGCGCACCGAGTTCACCGCGGACGAGGAAGGCGCTCCGCAGCAGATCATTCGGGCCGTCCCTTCGATCGAGCTGCCCGTCTCCGACCTCAGCGGGATGCCGGCGGCCCGGGCCCAGGCCGAGGCACGGTGGCTGGTCGACGGAGACGCTCAACGCCCCTTCGACCTGAGCGCGGGATCTCTACTACGCGCCCGCCTCGTGCGTCTGTCGGAGGAGGACCATGTGCTCGCCCTCACCGTGCACCACATCGCCTTCGACGAATGGTCAGCGAACGTCCTGCTCACGGAGCTCTCCGAGCTGTACACCGCGCTCCAGGAAGGCCGACGACCCGAACTGCCCGAGCTTGCCGTCCAGTACGCCGACTACGCCGCCTGGCAGCGCGAGGTCTACTCCGGGGAGCGGCTCCAGGAGCATCTGGACTACTGGCGCACCCAGCTCGCCGATCTTCCAGTGCTGTACCTGCCGACGGATCGGCCTCGTCCCGACACCCGGGCATCGGCCACGGGGAAGGTCGACTTCACCATCGATGCCGAGATCACACAACGGCTTCGCCGCATCGGCCGCCGTGCGGGTGCGAGCATGTTCATGACGCTGCTCGCCGCATATCAGGCGCTGCTCGCACGGCACAGCGGCCAAAGCGATGTCATCGTCGGCTCTCCCACGGCCAACCGCGGCCGACCCGAGGTCGAGGACCTGATCGGGCCCTTCATCAACATCCTGCCGCTCCGCACGGACCTCTCGGGTGATCCGGCCTTCCAGGAGGTGGTGGCGCGCGTCCGAAGAGTCGCGCTGGACGCCTATGCGCACCAGGACCTTCCGTTCGAGCAACTCGTCGAGGAACTTCAGCCGGATCGCGACCGGCGCCGGCACCCGCTGTTCCAAGTGATCATGAACTACGCCGTCGCGGAAGGCACGGCGGGTCGGCCGAGTCTCGCCGACCTGTCGCAGTGCGACTTCCCGACGACACCGGTGAGCGAGAAGGTCGATCTCCGGCTGGCGTTGACCGAGGTCGGCGGTGAACTCCAGGGCGAGATGTTCTACCAGGCCAGCCTGTTCGAGCAGGAGACGATCGAGCGGCTGGTCCACCGCTTCACGACGCTGCTGGTCGCCATGTCCCGGAACCCCGACGCAGCGGTGAGCGGGCTTCCCCTGCTGTGCGAGGACGACCTGTCGGAGATCTCCGGCTGGGCCGCCGGATCCGGCGAAACCCCTCCTCGGCCAGGAGGCGTCCACGAGTGGATCTCGGCGCGGGTCCGGGAGGCGCCACACAGGCCTGCCGTCGTCACCGAGCACGAAGCGTTGTCCTACGGTGACCTGGAATCACAAGCCAACCGGTTGGCCCATCGCTTGCGCGCCATGGGCATCGGCCCCGAGTCGGTGGTGGGGCTTTTCCTGCCTCAGACCGCGGATCTCGTCGCCTCGGTGCTCGCGGTGCTGCGGGCAGGCGGCACCTACCTTGCCCTGGACCCCGACGCGCCGCTCGCCCGGCTCGCGTTCCAGCTCGGCGACTCGGCCGCCAGCGTGATCATCACCACGGACGGGCTCGCGGACAAGCTCCCCGGTCATCCGAATCCTCCACTGATCCTCGACGATCCGGACGAGCGGATGGAGCTCGAACGGCTGGCGACCACACCGCCGGACTTGGCCGCCGCCCCGGCGGCGGGGGCCTATCTCGTCTACACCTCGGGGTCCACCGGTCAGCCGAAGGCGGTGACCGTCACACGTCAGAACCTGGCAACCTACGTCCACCACGCCGTGCGCGCCCTGGGCCTGAGACCAGCCGCCAACTACGCCATGGCTCACTCGCCGGCGGCCGACTTCGCCAACACGACGCTGTTCGGATGCCTGACCCAGGGCGGCACACTCCACCTGCTCGACGGCGAGGTGCTCAGCGACGGGGTACGGCTCGGGGAACGGATGAGAGATCACCGCGTCGAGTTCCTCAAAATCGTCCCTACCCACCTGGCTGCGCTGCTCGCCACCACCGACGACCCCGTCCAGGTGCTGCCGGAGAAAGCCCTGGTGCTCGGTGGCGAGGCGACCCCGCGGAGCCTGGCCGTCCGCCTGCATGAGATCGCCGACCGGAACCGCATCACTCTCCACAACCACTACGGGCCAACCGAAGCGACGATCGGTGCGACCACCTACCGTTCGCTCGTCCCGCCCATCACCCCCACCATGCCGATCGGGAGGCCGCTGCCCCACACACGAGTCAGGGTGCTCGACCAGCACTTCCAGCAGGTCCCCAGGGGAGTGCCCGGAGAACTGTTCATCGGCGGGCTCGGCCTCGCGCGCGGCTACCGTAACCGCCCGGCACTCACCGCTGAGCGGTTCGTCGCCGACCCGTTCGCCGCCGACGGGTCCCGGCTCTACCGCACCGGCGACGAGGTGCGTTGGCTTGCCGACGGCGCCCTGGAGTTCCTGTGCAGGGTCGACGACCAGCTGAAGATCCGCGGCCACCGAATCGAGCCCGGAGAGATCGAAGCCGCGTTGGCCGCGCACCCCCAGATCGCCGATGGCACCGTCGCCGCCTGCGATGACCCCGGTGGTGGCCAACGCCTCGCTGCATACCTCGTCAGCGCCGATCCCGAGCGGCCTCCCTCTGCCGGCGAAGTCCGCGCACACCTGGCACAGCGTCTGCCCGGCCCGTCGATTCCGTCGCTCTTCGTGCATCTTGCGCGGATTCCCCGGACGACCGCGGGCAAGGTCGACCGCCGGGCGCTGCCGGACGCGAACGCGGCGACCCCCGCCGGCACCGGCGGACGCCGCGAACTCCGCACGCTGACCGAGCACATGCTCGCCGACGTCTGGCGCGACGTGCTGCGCATCGAGCAGGTGGGGCGCGACGACGACTTCTTCGATCTGGGCGGCCACTCACTACTCGCCGCTAACCTCGTCGCCCGGTTGCGCGCGCACCATAATGTCGACCTTCCATTGGGCGCCGTCTTCGATGCGCCCAGGCTGGCTGATCTGGCCGTCGTGATCGACGAGCAGGGCGAACGCCACCGCCTGCGTCCGCCGCTGATCCCGATGAACCACGCACGGAGCGAACGCGCCTTCTTCGCCGTGCCGCCGGTGAGCGGAAGCCCGTTCTGCTACCGGCAGCTAGGGCAGAGCCTCGCACCGGAGCTATCGTTCATCGGGCTCCAGGCCCCGGGCGTCGACGACGCGCAGCCGCCGCTCCACCGCGTGGAGGATCTCGCGGAGCACTATGTGGAGGCCCTCCGGAGTGCCCAACCGACCGGCCCCTACTTCCTCGGAGGCTGGTCCGTCGGCGCCATCGTGGCCTTCGAGATGGCACAGCGGCTCGTCTCCGTAGGAGCGGAGGTGGGCATGCTCTGCCTGATCGCCCCCGCACGGCTCAGGACCCGATCCGCCAAGCGGCACGCCGACCGGGTGAGATCGTTCATCGGGGAGTTCCGCGCCGGGTCCCCAGACGCTATGGACCAGGCAATCCTCGCGGGATGGATACGTCCGCTCCGCTGCGAGCCGGGCTTCTCCGAGGACCCGGCCCGTGTGGACCGGCAACTTCTGCTCCAGCGCCTCGAAGTGATCGCAGCCACCACGGAGGCGAAGGCCGACTACCGCGCCCGTCCGTTCCCTGGACAGGTGTCGATTCTCCTGCCGGAAGAGGAGAGGCACGCCAGGGGCCTCGTCTCCCAATGGCGGAAGGTCGCCTTGGGAGGCGTCGACGTGGCCGCCGTGCCCGGAAGCCACCAGTCGCTGATCCTTGACGACGCCAACGCACGAGCGGCGGCGGAGTGGCTCAAGCCAACTCTCATAGCGCGTGGGCTTCTCAGCCTCGACACCGTCCACACGGGATGACCCCCGGAACGACCGTCGGCACCACCGATCGCAGCCCATGAGGAGGCCGACCATGACCGACCACGCCGCCGCCCACATCGACTACCTGCTCATCGGCGCCGGACCTGGGAATCTTCAGCTGGCTCATCACCTCCAGCGCGCCGACGCCGACTACCTCGTGCTGGAGCGCGGCCAGGCACCCGGTACCTTCTTCCGGCGCTTCCCGCGTCATCGGACGCTGATCTCGATCAACAAGCCCCATGTCGGAGGCCTGTCGGCCGAGGCGGCGCTCCGCTACGACTGGAACTCGCTGCTGAGCGACGACGAACGCCTGCTCTTCACCCGCTACACACCGCGGTACTTCCCCGCGGCCGACGACTATGTCCGCTACCTCGGCGACTACGCAAACGAGCTCGCGCTCGACGTGCGATTCGGCATCCGGATCGAGCGGATCGACAAGCCCGATCGTTTCGAGGCCATCGACCAGGACGGCCGCGTCTACTCAGCCCGGAACCTCATCATCGGCACCGGCCTGAGCGCTCCGCGGCTTCCCGCGATTCCCGGCATCGAGCACGCCGAGCCCTATCGGGACTTCGACACCGATCCGGCCGGCTTCACCGACCAGAGAGTCCTCATCATCGGAAAAGGCAATTCCGCCTTCGAGACGGCCGAAAGCCTCACCGAGAGCGCGGCGACGCTCCACCTGGCCAGCCCCAACCCGATCCGCTTCGCGTGGAAGACCCGCTATGTGGGCCACCTGCGCGCCGTGAACAACGACTTCCTCGACACCTACCATCTGAAGTCGCAGAACGCAGTGCTGGACGCCCACGTCACCCGGATCCGGCGCGCGAACGGGGGTCTCGTCGTCGACTTCTCCTACACGCACGCATCCGGCGAGCGCATCCAGCGCTACTACGACCGGGTGATCGCCTGCACCGGTTTCCGGTTCGACGATTCGATCTTCGCCCCGGCCGCGCGGCCGGTCTCCTGTCATGACGGCAGGTATCCGGCGCAAACGAGCGAGTGGGAATCGGTCAACGTGCCAGGGATGTTCTTCGCCGGCACGCTGATGCACGCGCGGGACTATCGCCGGACGATGTCGGGGTTCGTCCACGGCTTCCGCTACAACGTCCGCTTCCTCGCCGACCTGCTGCTCGGCCGGAACGGTGGCCAACGCCTGGCTTCCAGGGAAGTCCCACGCGTCCCGGAGAAGATCTGCGAGTCGGCGCTGCGGCGGATCAACACGAGCAGCGCGATGTTCCTGCAGCCTGGCTACTTCTGCGACGTGATCACTGACGCCGGGGGCGAGACGCTGCGGCACTACTCCGACATCCCGTACGACTACGTTCTCGACAGCGAGCTCTCCAGCGCGCGCTGGTTCTCCATCACCCTGGAGTACGGCCCCGAAGCCGACGATCCGTTCAACATTGTGCGGGACACCGACCCCTCCTGGGCGAGGCTCGCGCCTTTCCTTCACCCCGTAGCACGCGTCTTCGACGGCACAAGGCAGATCGACCAGTTGCACCTGCTGGAGGACCTGGAGAACAAGTACTCCTCAGACAAGCACGGCCGCCTGCTGACGCGATTCTTCGACGAGCACATCCGACGGGCAGAACTCAACACGGAGCCCGCAGCCTTCTGAGAGCGTTTTTGAGAAGTCATGAATCTTGGTGTCCGCGTCTGCGTGACCACAAATGGCGATGCCATCAGGTGGCCGGGTCTCTCCGCTGCGGCGGTGCCCCGCGGACTTGAACGACGGGCAGTGGGCGCTGATTGAGCCGTCATCGTCGCGTCGTGCGCTGTTGTTGATTGGTGCCCCGGGATGCGTTCGGGACGTTTCTCCTTGGTCGATGCTGTCCTCGGTACCCCGGCGATCTCGATCCGGCACCAGATCTAGCGCCACTGGGGGAGTTCGTGGTATTGCCGCCGCGCAGTGACGTTCGGCGAGCTGCCGCGGGGTTCCCGGGCGAGGATTGGTCGTGCTCATAGTGCGTGTCTGAGACGCGGGCATGATTCATCCGGCCAGGGTCGGCGACCCGGCGGCGAGCACAGCACTTCGGTCCGGTTATTTCTGCTCGCCTTCCTCAGAGGTTGAATGGCAGGAGGAGCACATCCACTCATAGAATGGCAAGTGATGCTCATAAAATGCCCGCAGCACGCTCTTGTTGTCTACCCCTACGAGATGCATTCTGGCGCTGGACCTGAACCCTCTGCTTTCGGCCACTTCACGGTGCCACTCACTGGTCCGACCCCATTCCGCGCGGTCACCAGGTTCCCAAGAAAGAGCCGATGAAATGAAGGGTATTCCGACCTGTTCGCAGTATCTCCGTACTGCGCCGCATGAATCTGCCATGAGCTGCTCAGCTTCGACGACCACCGGGATTCGTCCATCGTGGTCCCAGACCATCCTGAAAATCTCATACTGGTGCTCAAAACCGATCTCCGGGCAGGTAACGTTCTCGTTCATCGCATAGTGGGATGCGATCACCGACCGGGGATGGCGCGTGATAAAGCTATGAGCACCCGACGAAACGAGATCGGGGTCATCGATCACGTCATATCGATACTCGGTGGTCTCCTTAACGAAAATTGGCCTGTGCAGAGCATACTCGCGGAACAGCTTAAGCAGTTCTGAGGCATCCGCCACCGGTTCATCCTCGAAAACGAAATACCCCTGGACAACGATGCTCGAAAAAGGCTCGTGCACCACTAGAAAATCACCGCGCTCCAACATCATCCGCAGGAACGCCGTCGAGAGCGAGCGGGGCGGGCCCCAGAGAAAGATGAGACAAGGAGCCGTCATGACAGCTTTCGACCTCCGGCCGTCCGGACCGCCGCAGAAGAGACAGCTCTGCGACTCCGAAATCGCTCAGTTTACCCGGTCAATTGATTAGCAGCCTCAGCGTGATCAGGGAGCACGTTCATCAGGAGATCTCGCCGCAGGCCGATCCTGGTGGCCGGGTTCCTGTGCCTCGTCCTGGTAGCTGGCGGCCTGAAGCGTGAACAACTGAGCATAATGACCGCCCAACGCCATCAACTCCGCATGACCACCAGACTCGATCAACCGCCCTTCCCGCAGCACGAAAATCCTGTCCGCCGTCCGCACCGTCGAGAACCGATGCGAAATCAACAACACCGTCCGCCCCTCACACAACGAACGAATACTCTCGAACAACTCAAACTCCGCCCGCGCGTCCAACGACGCCGTCGGCTCATCCAAAATCACAAACGAAGCACCCCGGAAGAACGCCCGCGCCAACGCCACCCGCTGCCACTGCCCAACCGACAAATCCCGCCCACCCTCGAACTCCGGCCCCAGCACCGTCCCATACCCATCAGGCAACGCCTCCAAGAAATCCGACGCCCCCGCCTGCCGCGCCGCCTCCCGCACCCCCGCCAAATCATCAGCCCGCTCATACCGACCAAAAGCAATATTATCCCGCACCGGCAACAAATACCGAATGAAATCCTGAAACAACACCGCGATACCCTCGCGATACCGCTCCGAATCCATCTCCGCAACATCCCCACCATTCCACACAACACGCCCCGACCCCGGCCCATACAAACCACACAACAACTTCGCCAACGTCGTCTTCCCCGACCCATTCTCCCCCACCAGCGCCACCACCTCCCCAGCACCGATCTCCAACGACACATCAGTCAACACCAACCGATCCGACCCCGGATAAGAAAACGACACCCCCTCCACACCCAAACACACCAACGACCCAACCCCCACCCCCTCAGAAGAACACCCCCCACCACCAACCGACCCCCACTCCAAAAAATCAGCCAAATCATCAACCAACGGCACCGACTCAAAGAACTCGTTGGTCGAGCTGATCGCAAGGGTCAGCATCCGGATGAGCACCAGAAGCGCCGCGACCGCGGTGGCCGCCTTGGCGAACGACATCATCCCGGCCTCGTTCAGTGCCACGAGGGCGCCGAGGGCCGCGAGGAAGGACAAGGTGATCGCCACGTTCGCGACTACCTCGGTACGCAGCCGCCTGCTGAGGTTCCCGCGCATCGCCGCCAGACGCTTCTCCGAACTGTCGTGCCATCGCTGATAGAGGAAGTCGCCGAGGTTGAACGCGCGGATCTCCTTCGCCGGACCCCGGCGGGTCAACAACTCGAAGAGATAGCTCCGCTCACGCTCCACCGGAGCCGTACGGCGGACGTACTCAAAATGCTGCTCGCCACTGCGGATCGAGCCCAACCACAGCGGCACGACGGCCACCACGGCCAGCAAGGCCACCAGCGGCTGGATCAGGAACAGCGCACCGGCGACGCCGGCGAGAACGATGAACGCCCGCAGGGTCCGGGCGAACCCCAGGACGAGGGCCCGCGGCTTGTCGGAGGCGCTTGACACCGCACGCTGGAGTCGGTCGTGAAAATCGTCGGTGTCGAAGGCCTCCAGTCCCACCGAGGAAGTCACCCGAAGAATCCGTTCCATCACCCGCAATGCGACGATCTCCCCAAGGACCTGCCTGCGATTGTTGGCGAACACTCGGGTTGCGAAGACCGCGAAGTAGACGGCGACGACCGCGCTCGTCGTGTACACGACCGTGGACAGGCGGACGTCGTCTCGTTCGAAGACCTCCGTCATCACCTTCCGCGCCAACCCGAGGAGGGCGAAGATCCCGATGCCTTCCAAGAGCTGGAATCCCACGATCAGCGAGAACTGCACTCGCCCTACCGACCACGAGAGGGTCAACCCGCGTGTGACAAGGCGCGGGACGCGCCGGAGCGGCAGTCGCCGTGATCCCGGCCGCTGAGGTTTCCGCTGCTGCCGCGCGTCGGTCACGCCTCACCCCGCCGCTGTACTGGTGTCGTCCCGCCGGGTTCCTGTGCCTCGTCCTGGTAGCTGGCGGCCTGAAGCGTGAACAACTGAGCATAATGACCGCCCAACGCCATCAACTCCGCATGACCACCAGACTCGATCAACCGCCCTTCCCGCAGCACGAAAATCCTGTCCGCCGTCCGCACCGTCGAGAACCGATGCGAAATCAACAACACCGTCCGCCCCTCACACAACGAACGAATACTCTCGAACAACTCAAACTCCGCCCGCGCGTCCAACGACGCCGTCGGCTCATCCAAAATCACAAACGAAGCACCCCGGAAGAACGCCCGCGCCAACGCCACCCGCTGCCACTGCCCAACCGACAAATCCCGCCCACCCTCGAACTCCGGCCCCAGCACCGTCCCATACCCATCAGGCAACGCCTCCAAGAAATCCGACGCCCCCGCCTGCCGCGCCGCCTCCCGCACCCCCGCCAAATCATCAGCCCGCTCATACCGACCAAAAGCAATATTATCCCGCACCGGCAACAAATACCGAATGAAATCCTGAAACAACACCGCGATACCCTCGCGATACCGCTCCGAATCCATCTCCGCAACATCCCCACCATTCCACACAACACGCCCCGACCCCGGCCCATACAAACCACACAACAACTTCGCCAACGTCGTCTTCCCCGACCCATTCTCCCCCACCAGCGCCACCACCTCCCCAGCACCGATCTCCAACGACACATCAGTCAACACCAACCGATCCGACCCCGGATAAGAAAACGACACCCCCTCCACACCCAAACACACCAACGACCCAACCCCCACCCCCTCAGAAGAACACCCCCCACCACCAACCGACCCCCACTCCAAAAAATCAGCCAAATCATCAACCAACGGCACCGACTCAAAGAACTGCTTGGCCGAGCCGATGGCGTTCGTCATCGATTGGGCGATCAAGACCAGTGTCGCGGCGACCGTCAGCGCGTCGGCGAACGACGTCAGGTCCGCCTCGTTGAACACCAGTACGCTGCAGAGCGCGACCACGATCATTACCGAAATGGCCAGTCCGCTCAGGACCTCCGACTTCATCCTCCGCCGGAGGTTGAGCTTGAGCTCACTCAGCCGCTTCTCTGAACTGCGCCCCCACCGTTGATAGAGGAATTCGCCGAGATTGAACGCGCGGACCTCCTTAGCAGGCTCACGACGGGTCAACAACTCGAAGAGATAGCCCCGCTCACGCTCCACCGAAGCCGTACGCCGGACGAAATCGAAGTTCTGCTCCCCACTGCGGATCGAGCCCAGCCACCACGGTACGACGACCAGCAACGCCACCAAGCCCACCAACGGCTGGATGACAAACAGCACCGCGAACATCCCGACCAGCATGAGGAGGTCTTCCAAGACCCCCGCGAGCCCTTGGACAAGTTGCATGGGACGACTGGCCTGGACGGGGCGGCCCACCATGCCGGTTGACACCCTCTGCAGGCGATCGTGAAATCCTTCAGTGTCGAATGCGGCCAGTCCCACCGACGAAGTCACTCGAAGTACCCGCTCCATCACCCGCAACGCGACGACCTCCCCGAGCACCTGCCTCCGGTTGATCGCCAACTGCTCCGCCGAGTTGTACAAGAAGAACGCGAGCACGGCGAGGAGGACCGGTACCGTCAGTGAGGAGAGCTGGTCGTGGCCTCGATCCAGTATCGCGTTGAGCAGGTCCCGCCCCAACCAGAGAATGGCGAATACCCCGAGCCCCTCCAAGACCTGGAAGAGGCTGATCAAGATGAGTTCGAGGCGACCCACCGACCACGCCAACGACAATCCCCGGACAATGAGCCGGGGCGCGCGACGCAAGGTGATTCGTTCAGAGGCCCTTGGATGCTCTGCCAGCCCCGCCTTCATGGGTCAATTCCCGCTTCGGCACACCGCACGTTCCTCTGCATGCCGAACGGGCGCCGCAGCGTCTCGTGGCGGGCTCCGAGTGACCTCCACACCGTCATCACGCTACTCTGACCACGGAACACATACAACAGGAATGCCTGTTGCGAGTGTCCATCGGGACCTTCCGATGGTCCGTGTGCGTGATGGCCGAATGACTCAGCGCCACCGTCGCATACCGGTTCCGATGGTGTCGGCGGGACTTACGTAGTATTGGGGGCGTGGGTACTGCAACGCACGATGGCGCGGAGAGCACCGCGGGCGACGAGGAACTGGTCGTCTCGGCGAACGCACGCTTCTTCCGGGCCCTCGGCGACCCGACGAGGATCGCCATCATCCAGCTCCTGCTCGCGCGACCGCACACCGTGTCCGAGCTGATCAATGAGCTTGACGTGCCGCAGAGCAGGGTGTCCAACCATCTCGCCTGTCTCCGCTGGTGCCGCTTCGTCGAGACCGAGCGCAAGGGCCGCCAGGTCCTGTATTCCATCTCCGACCCCCGGATCCGTGACCTCCTCCACCTGGCCACCCGGATGGCGGGAGACAACCTGGAGCACCTCGCCGCCAGTCAGCGAACGGGACCTGACTGGCTCTAGAGCGCCGCACGCCGGCGTCCCGAACGGCCATCCCTCCGTGCGGTGCCGGAGGTCGCCCCGGTCGGACGTCACGCTCCTGCCGCGTCGACGATACGGACGCCGCCGTGCACATCCGTCACATCGCATCGACCTACCAGCGAAGCTCTTTCTGCACGAGCAGGTGCTCGGCTTTGACCCCGCGCTCCGCGCACGCCTCCAGGAAGGCCGCGACTTGCTTGAGCTGGTAGGACTCCGGCGTGTAGCTCGTCGCCATGACGTGCTGCAGCCAGTCCTCTTCTCCCATGGCATAGACGTAGGCCTCGTTCACGCCGAGCTGCCGGACGATGCCCAGCGCCTGTTCGGCGTTAGAGCCGGACAACTTCCGTGTGAGGCTCATCTTCCGGCTCACCGGCTGCGTGAACAGCGCGCTGTACAGCCACGTTAGCGGGGCGCCATCGCATTCCATCCCCAGGAAAGCGATGTCAGTCGGCCCAACGGTCTCACGGATATGTCCGTACAGTTCGGGCTCGATGCCGGAGGAGTCGGCGTCGATGAAGATCGATCGATCCGCCAGCCTGAGCCAGAAGGTGCTCTTGGCCCGTATGTCGAGGTCGCTGTGCTCCCCGAGGAAAGGGCAGGCCACGATGGCCCCACCCGCGAACGGGATCTCCTCGAAGTCGTCCACCACCTGCACGTCGAATCCCAGCCGCCGCAGGCAGAGTTCTATCGAGGGGTCCTGAAGATTGCCGGTCCCGTTCTTCGGGACCACGACCTGGCCGATGCGGCCGCGCAATTGGAGCAGGCTCTCCAGGACGATGTGATCCTGATGGCCGTGCGTGATCAGGCAGTAGTCGAGGCGCTCGGGAAGGTCGACATAGGTGTAGCGATCGCCCGCCTGGTGATCGGCGCTGATGAAGGGATCAGTAATGATCGAGACCGTCGGGCTCTGCAGAACGAGACACGCGTGGCCGAAGTACCGGATGCGCCCGCCCGAGGTGACCTCGCGCTCAGCCGGGAGAGTGGGTTCTTCGGTCAGGAATGAACGCAGGATCTCGGCCTGGCCGTCGTCGGAAACTTCGAGCCCCTCCCGAAGCCGATCGAAGGGCTGGGGGTTCAGCCGAGCCTGGAAGAGTTGGTCGATTCCGGAGTGCCGGAGGGGCAGCGGCAACTGCAGTTGCCCCGGCTTCGGCAGGCGGGGGGTGCTGAGCGTGAACGGCCGGGCCTGTCCCTCGTCCAGGGACAGTTCGATCGACTGTCGTTCCTCGCGATAGAACCGGCTCCGGTACAGCAGCGATTCGAGGAACCGCATGGAGGGCTGGTGGTTCAGGTCGTAGACGATCTCGACGAAGCCTCGCACGGCGTCCGGAAGCTGCGGATAGAGGCCCGTCAGATCGAATCCCGTCGCCTGCGCGCGCAGCAGTTCATCGGTCTCCTTGATGCCCGCCGCCAGCTCGAGCAGAGCGGCGTTCTCCCGGGTCAGCCGCTCCCGCAGCGCTTTGATCTCACCGACACGCTCACTGTCGTGGTCGATGAAGAATCCGCCTCGCATCTTAGGGTTAGCCACCGCGGCCGCGTGCACCTTCGGCTGTTGGACGTACGAATCCAACATCGACAGGTGCAGGTTCTGCAGATTCATCGCGGACTGAGCGGGCGGAATGAGATACAGCCACGCGTAGAACTGGTCGATCAGCCCCTCGATGATGAGATTCGGCTTGAT
This sequence comes from Actinomadura sp. 9N215, assembly GCF_044326345.1. NCBI lineage: Bacteria > Bacillati > Actinomycetota > Actinomycetes > Streptosporangiales > Thermomonosporaceae > Actinomadura > Actinomadura sp. 9N215. Next base: position 28,040 of record NZ_JBIRBA010000037.1, read on the forward strand.
GAAAAGGGCTTCGTCGTCACTGCTCATCGGCTACCCACTTCACACAGGAAGGGAATCTCCTCGGAAGCCGTCCGTCCGCCTAGAGGAGCAGCGGGTTCGTCACCTTGCCTGCCTCGGCCACGGCCACCTCTCAGACGATACGCCGGACCCTACCTCGACTCAACAGGTTATCCGGATCTTATACTTCTGAACTGGCGAGGAGCCGGCAACGGAATCCGTTGTGAAGGGAGCGTGCCCACGTGAACACAGGTCGACTGCATGTCCGAGTGCTCCTGGACACCGGGCCGACCCTCGAAGAGTCCGAGCAGATCCGCGCGATATTCGACGACATGGACATGACCGCCGAGGTCGAAGGCCACTCCTACGGCGGTCCCCCTCCCACCTCCGCCTTCCTCGTTGTGGTCAACAGCGATCTCTCGTCTCTGCTCGACGCGTTCCTCTCCCAGGGGACGGGCGAGTATTCCAGGTTCGAGCGGTGGGCGGTTCAGATGCTCGCACTGCGATCCGACGAGCGAAGATGGGGCAAGCAGCACACGCTCAAACTTGAGGACGACCGGTACGACCTGGGCATCCTCCTCTGCAACACGCTACCTACCGAGGCCTATCGAACGATCCTGAGGGTCGACCTCTCGGGTTTCGATCGCGGCTCACCGCCGACCACCATTGAATGGAACGAAGGTCTGCGCGCTTGGCGGGCGCACCCCCACGCGGCGCCGCGCCACATCGCCCGGCGGATCAGGTTGCGGTCCGATGCGAAGCAGGACGAGTCACGGCTCCGCGACGTCTCTGAAGCCGATCTGCGCACCATGTGGCGACTCACGGAAGACCCCGACCTTCACACCGTGACATGGCAGCGCGCAAAGATGGTGCTGTGGAGTGCGGTCGGATGGAGCCCGAGAGCGATCGCCGACAAGCTTCTCGTAAGTGAACTCCGGACGCGGGAGACGATTCACAATTTCAATGCCGATGGGTTCAGCTCCTTCGAGCCCGGCTATTCCGGCGGTCGACCGGCTCGGTTGACCCCCGAGGAGGAACAGGAGGCCATGGTGGTGGCCGCCGGCCGTCCGCGCGACCATGGCCTGCCCATAGAGAGCTGGGACGCCGAGACTCTGTCCGACTTCTTGGTGAGCCAGGGCGTGGTCGAGGACATCACGCAAGACCAGGTCACGGCGCTCCTTGACTCCCCCGCCAACGCCACCGCCCCCAGGACGCCGACGGAGGAGCCCCAGGGACCAGGCGGCTCCAAAGAGGGCACACTAATACAACAAGATATCCTGTGATATGTTGTCCAGCGCCAGAGGCACCGCCCGCCAAGGGGATCGCATGGAACGGCTCGAGCTCGAGGAAGCCGAACTGCAGACAGTGAACGCCTTGGTGGATCGCCTGACCAACGACCATGATCGCGTCGACGATATCGACCTCTTAGCCGAGGTCCAGCTGCTGGCCCACGAACTGCCCCGTCGAATCCGGCGGTTCCTTCAACGACTACACCGCGAGGACATGAGCTGGTGCGTCATCGGCGGACATCCGATCGACGAATCGCTTATCGGCCCCACACCCGGGCATTGGGCGTCCATCGGCCACCCATCGCCGAGCCTCCGCTATGAGGTCCTACTCATTCTCTACGCCTCGCTCCTAGGTGACGCGTTCGGGTGGGCCACCCAGCAGAACGGACGCCTCGTCCACGACGTACTTCCGATCAAGGAGCATCAGGGGTCTCAACTGGGCACGGGCAGCGAGACATTGCTGACCTGGCACACAGAAGACGCGTTTCATCCTTACCGAAGTGACTACGTCATCTTGGCCTGTCTACGCAATCCCCATGGGGCCGAAACGCTCATCGGCTCGATCGATCGGCTGGACCTGGAAGACGGCGTTCAGGAGGTCCTACGCCAGGAGCGATTCACGATCCTTCCCGACGAATCCCACCGCCCCAAGAACAACACGGTCGGCACCAGCGCGGACTTCGAGCGCATCGAGTCGCTGCTCACCGCCCCACCGCGGGTCGCGGTTCTCTTCGGAGGCGACGACGCCCCCTACATCCGTGCCGACCCGTTCTTCATGCGCACCGAACCTGGTGATGTCGAAGCCGAATCCGCCCTGCGGAATCTCGTCGCCGCGATGGACGACTGCCTGGAGGAGGTGGCCCTCAGCCCCGGAGACGTCTGCTTCCTCGACAACTACAGAGTCGTCCACGGCCGCAAGCCCTTCACTGCGCGGTTCGACGGAAGAGATCGCTGGCTGAAGCGCGCCTGCATCACGCGAGACCTGCGCAAGTCACGCGGCACCCGCATGAGCAGCGCCGATCCCATCATCGGGTGAACGGACTTCATCCCCGACGATGGCTTAGTTCAGCCACAACAACACAAACCTCACATATACCCCACCTCGAAACGAACGGCGGGGCGCTTTTATCTGCCCACTCAAAGAAAGCCGACCAAATTCACGCGAGCGTTTACAAGAGGCGGCGTAAGTGTACGCCTGATTCCACAGGCATGGAAGTGGATCGATTGATATTTGCCCAATGTGGCCCCAGTCTGGACACGCTCCGCAGGGGCATTGAAGTATCCCAAGTAATCATCGCAAGTCCGTCATCGCAGCATTACCTGGAGACTTGCGAGGGCTCACGTGATAGGAGAACCCATGATCTTCTCCGAGACCTCCCGCCGCATCACCGATACCCTCGGTCTTGCGACACCGCCGATCACCCTCACGTTCGCCGCCGAAGCGCCCGACGGGGTCTCCGGGCCTTCTCGCGAGGTTCCCTCGGCGTGTACCTTCTGGCGGGAGGCCGAGAAAGGAACGTTCTTCGCCACCGCCGAGCACCACTACAACTGTCCGATCGGCTCGATGGTCATGGGCTTCCCTTTGCCGGAGGAAGTTCAGAAGAACCTCGGCGAGGTCGTCACGGGTATGTGCGAGCAGAACTACATCTCCCCGGACGAACCCCCGAAGATCCCGGTGGTCGCGGACCAGCACGCCGGGATCGTCTACGGGCCGCTGTCGGAATGCGTCGCACGTCCCGACCTGGTGTTGCTCTGGGCGACCTCCCGCCAGGCCATGATCTGCAATGAGGCCCTGGGCGCGGCCAGCTGGCTGTCGGGCTCCCCCACGGTCACCGGCCGGCCAGGATGCTCAGCCCTCCCCCTGGCGATGGACCAGGGCCACCCGACGATCTCCCTCGGCTGCGCGGGAATGCGCACGTTCACCGGGATCGGCGACGACAGGCTCCTCTTCGCCATCCCCGGTCAGGCGCTGGAAGAGTTCACCGAGGCGGTCGAGAAGACCCACCGGGTGAACCAGCACATGATCGGTTATTACAAGGAGCAACAGCAGAAAGTGGCGGCCACGTCGGAATCCTGAATCGGGTGGACGCCCGGTGACGGTCGATTCCCAGAGCCTGTTGACGGCCGTCCCGGCCGCGGCAGGGTCATTCTCGGAAGGGCGCACGGCACATGACCGAACCTACTCCGGTGATTCCTGATCAAGATCACTTGAGCATGGTGCTGTTCGGCCACGCCGCCTTCCAGTACTTGCACGCCGGCTGTGAGTTGGGCCTGTTCCGGCTCCTGCATCGCAGGCCGGGACTCGATCGGCAGGCTCTCGGAGAAGAACTCGGCCTACCGGAGCGCCCGGCGTCCATCCTCCTCTTCGGCACCACTTCCCTGCGACTCGTGGAACGTACCGATGACACGTACCGGAACGGGGCGGTGATCAACGCCCTGATGACCACAGGGCAGTGGACCGCCTTCGAAGCCGCGGTCGAGTTCGAGGCCCATATCAACTACGGAGGACTACAGGACTTCTCCGCCTCCCTGAAGGAGAACAGCAACATAGGGCTGCGGCGAATACCCGGCGAAGGCCCAACTCTCTATCATCGCCTGAGCCAGAACCAGGAACTCAACGAGGTCTTCTTCCACTACATGCACTCCTGGTCGGACATGGTGAATCGCCATCTCATCGAGATGGTCGATTTCAGCCGAGTCCACCGCATGCTCGATGTCGGAGGCGGGGATGGAGTCAACGCGATCGCTCTGGCTTCCGCGTTTCCTCATCTACGCGTGACCGTTCTGGAACTGACGGATGTCGTGCCGCGCGCCCAGCGGCAGATCATCGCCGCGGGCGTGGAAGATCGCGTCCGCGCGGTGGCGGGAGACATGTTCGTCGGACTTCCGACCGGTCACGACTGCATGCTGTTCGCACACCAGGTGCAGATATGGCCAGTGGAGAAGAACATCGAGCTTTTCTGCAAGGCGCATGCCGCGCTCTCCGCGGGCGGGCAGGTCATCGTCACCAACTCCATGGCCTCGGATTCAGGTGATGGACCACTCTATGCGGCTCTCGACAGCGCATACTTCGCCGCCATTCCGGGAGGCGGCGGGATGGTGTATTCATGGGGTCAGATCGAAGAGTGCCTGCATAAGGCCGGCTTCTCCACGGTCGAGCGAATCAGACCGGAGCAGGCATGGACACCACTTGGCATAATTCGAGGCATCAAGTAAGTCCGGAAGGGACGCCGAGTGACCAAGATCCTATTCTAGAGCGTTCATGATCCGATGTCTGATTTCGCCCCAGGGTCGAGTCCGCGGATTGATCAGCTCGAAATGTCCAACTCCAGGCAAGCTGATGAGCTCGCAGTCATCCCCTTCGGCTTCGGCTGCCTGTTGGTATCCGACGCTCATCTCATGCGGGACTGAGTCGTCCTCCGTCCCATGAAAGATCAGCTGACGGACCCCCAAGGGAACCAACGCGGCCGGCGATGCCGCTACATAGCGTTCGGGTCTCTCCGAGTAAGACGCACCCAGCAATTCCGCGGGCGCATCATTCGACAAGCGTCGCCTATGCGCCTCGATCATGTCGGCCACGGGAGCGAGCGCCACGACGGCTACGGGCCGGACACTCCCTGAACGTCTGGCAAGCTCAGCGGCAAGCCACAGCGCGAGCTGCCCTCCCGCCGAGTGCCCAACGATCACAACACGCTTGAGATCAAGCCGGTAAATGGGCGCCAAGCCCACGATCATCTCGAACCCCGAGATGACGTCCTCAAAGGTGTCCGGCCAACCGGCACCGGGTGTTCCGACCCGGCGATACTCGAGATTCCATGCTGCACACCCGAACCAGGCGAGATCTTCCGCCATGGCGTTCATGACGTCCAGCCCGTAGTGCGCCCGCCAGTAGCCACCATGCAGGAGAATTGCCAGAGGATGCTGGCCGCCACCGGCAGGGGGCCAGATCTGACCAAACTGATCGGACGCCTCGCCGTACTGGATCGTGTCTCCGTGACAAGGCACCGCCAGCCCGGCCAGCGCCGCCTCGTAGGCCATCATCGACTTCCCGACGCGCTTACGATCGGACTCATCTCGACGGCGGCGATCATGTTCCGCCGGAGCCTAGTCTCACCTGCGCCGCACTCAGTTGGCTGAATCCGCGGCCTCCTGAGCGTCACCGGTTGCTCCCGTCTTACCCTCCTCCTCTTCTCGCTGTCCGTCCATCCACTCTCGGAGGCTCTTAGGACGCATATCGGTCCAGACCCGATTGATGTAGTCGTCGCATTCGCTCTTGGGTCCCTGCTGACCGGTCTCCTCCCACCCACCTGGAACCGGCAGGTCAGCGGGCCATATGGAGTACTGCTCCTCATGGTTGACGAGCACCTTGAAGACGGCGTCCTCGTTCTCGAAGTCGAAGGATGTCGTACGCATGGAACCTCTCCTCCGCTGCCAATTGCAACAGGTTCTCCTGAGATGTCCCTAGCTTGCCTTCTGTTCACACTCCAGGCAAGAGTCTCTGTCCGGCCGCGGGGCCAGACCGACCGCTCACTCCGCCGCCGCTGCCGCAGGCTCTGAAAGCGTGTCCTCTACGGCATGCGCGCACGGGCCACAGATGTACGCCTTCGGGCCTGCGACAAGGCGGCCGACGGCGGACTGGGGTTTGCGGCAGAAGGAGCACACGGGTTCGGTGTCCTGGCGCCGGCGCCTCTTCCTGCCGCCTCCGACGATGTATTTGTCGATGCCTCGCCTGATGTCGGTGTGAGCGACGCCCAATTCGTTCAGTACCCGGCGAGCCTTGCCGCCTGAGTCGGAGGCGAGTACGCACAGCAGGTGCGGAGGCGCCACCGCGACCGTCCCGTTGTCGTGAGCCATGTGCTGCGCGCCATCCAGTGCGGCGAGAGCCTGCCCGGAGTAGGGCGGGGCGACTTCTCCACTGGTCCCCTGCGGACCGAACAGCAATGCGGCCGTCTTCCTGATGTCATCCGCACGTACCTTGAGACTTTCTAGGACGGCCGCGGCGACCCCCTCCTCCATCAGGCCAAGCAGCAGGTGATGAGTGCCGATTTCTGCGCTGCCGTCGAGGCGGGCCTCCTCACCGGCTCGTTCCAGACACGCCACGAGCCTCGGCGCCATTTCCATCCCTTCGCCGCCCACCACGCGCATGTGCCCGATCCGCTCCAGGAACTTCGCACGGGCGGCCTGCTTGGAGACTCCCAGCCGTTCGCCGATCACGCCCCACGACAAGTCCGCCGCACGCGCCTCGCGAATGAAGTGATCGAGCACCCTGTCCGCGAGGTCGGCAACCTCGCGGCTGACACTGATCGCGGCCTCCAGCCGCGCCAGTCCACCACCGTCTGCGGCCCGTGATCGCACCGAGGCGACAAGATCAGAAAATTCTGCATCGCGACTCATGAGACAACCGTAGGTTGTCGCGAATCAAACGACAATAGCAACCTGTCGACCAACCACGCTCAGAGCCTGGTGGAACCCTCCCGTCCTGTTCTCCGGGCCGAGCCGGGCTGCGAGGGCGAGACGGGTCGATGCGTGCAACTACGGTGCGCACGAACGGTCCGCGAGGCATATCGAACTCGACCGGCTGGCGGCCAAGCTGTATGAGTTTCTTGGGCTCCCGAGTGGCGACGGTAGGTGTTGTAGAAGGCCAGCCAGCCCAACCCTCCCACCCGGGCTTGCCGGAATACTAGGCAGACTGGGATGTAGGTCCGCCGCTACCGACTCCGGCTCGTTCCGAGAGCTGAGCGTAAGTGCGGGACTCTTCCACGTCCTGCCGTTGCTCTCGCGTCACGTGATGATGTGGCTCGGTAGGCGCCAGTGGTCCACTGCGCCTCCAAGGATGGTTTGCAACGACAAAATGACAGACAGTAATAATGGCGATCAATACTTGCCGTCGGGCGATCGGTCTGAGAGCATCGCAATGTAGCCTTGCATGGTGACCCCGCATGCCAGTCTCAAGTCGTACTGAGTCAATAAGTGGGGCAGTTTTGACGCCAACGGAAACTTTGGCTCCAACACCCATCCGCAGAGCTGAAGCACTTTATCGGGGCCACTCCCTGACGTTCGGGCTCAAGCTCGAAAGTGAGAACACCACCGGATCGATCAAGGATCGTACTGCCGTCGGCCTGTTCATCGCCATGGAACGCGAGAGCCCGCTCACTCCCGGCAGTGTCGTCGTCGAATCGACATCCGGAAACCTCGGCCTCGCGCTGGCCTCCCTATTGCGCCGGATCGACTGCCACTTCATCGCCGTCGTCGACCCTCGGACCCCGGAGGCCACACGGCGGCGGCTGTCCGAACTCGACGCCGAGTCTGTCATGGTGGACGATCCAGACGAGCACGGGGGCTACCTGCTGAGCCGTCTCCGTGAAGTCCGAAGGTTATGTTCGGATAATCCGGCCTATCGATGGCCAAATCAATACGGTAACCCGGCCAATCCCGATATTCATGCGCGCACGACTGGCCCGGAGATCTCTCGGCAGGGTGGCCCTACGTGCAATACCGCCTACATTGCAGTTTCGACCGGCGGCACGCTTGCCGGCGTTTCCGCCTATCTCCGTCGGTACCGTCCCGATGTGAAGATCGTAGCGGTGGATGTGCGCGGCTCACTGGCGGTCACCTGGCGTCCCGGGCGGCGGCTGGTGCCGGGTATCGGCTCAAGCCGCCGGTCGGAATTCCTGACCGGGAGGCCCTATGACCGTGTGATCGCGGTCGGAGCAGTGGAGTCCTTCGCGATTTGCCGGATCATCGATGAGGATCTGGGGATGCGACTCGGCGGCTCGAGCGGCAGTGTGATCAGTGCGATGCTGACGGAGATGCGTGCACATGATCTGCGGTTCCCGATTTGCCTGTGTCCGGACGGTGGCATCAGATACCTGGAAACATTCTACTCGGATAATTGGCTGGAGGAGCAGGGAATCCTCGAGGACGTTCGGAATGTACACGATCGGCTCCGCTCTGAAGGCCTCAAATTTCTCCTGGAGACGTGACGTTGACTGCGGAAGATCTCCATCGCGCTGATCCACGGATCGCCGATCTTACCGAGATAAACAAAACCATGTGGTCGTACGGCGACTATGCCAAGGTCGCCGAACTGCTGTGGCCTGGTGCGGTCCGGCTAGTGGACCAGCTCGGCGACCAGTCCGGAGCGGCGCACCTCGACATCGCCACCGGCAACGGTAACGTCGCTGTGCTGACGGCCGGACTGGGCGCCTCGGTCACGGGCCTGGACCTCACCGCCGAATTCTTCCCTGACGCCCGCCGCAGAGCCACCGAGCAGGGCTCGACAATCCGGTTCTTGGAAGGGAACGTCGAGCGGCTCCCGTTCCCCGACCGGTCCTTCGACACGGTCACCTCCGCGTACGGCATCCAGTTCGCACCACGGCACCGTAGGGCCGCCGCGGAGGTCGCCCGAGTCTGCAAGCCTGAGGGTGTACTGGGCATGTGCAATTGGACACCGAGAAGCTGGACCGCACACTTCCACGAAGTGATCTCGGACTACTTCCCGGCGCCGCCGGAGTTCGCCGGGCAGCCGATGCGGTGGGGCGACGAGAGGTATCTCCAACGGCTTCTGGGAGATGCCTTCGTCCTTACGACCGAGCGCCATGAGCTCTGGTATCCGTTCTCGACCGGTAAGGAACTGATCGGGTTCTTCGAATCGTGCTTCGGCCCGCTCATCGCCGCACGCCGCTCCGTGTCACCGCGAAGCAGATGGTCGGAACTGCGCAACGAACTCGTTGAGATGAGCGCGGAGTTCGTGACGACGGACCACCGCGGAACCGGGGTTCCGGTCGAGTACCTGCTGGTGATCGGGCGCAGGCGGAGGGCGCGGTGATCGCGCCCTCCGGCGCTTACGGCACCCTGCCGATCAGCCGGCCACAGCTGGAGCGAGCTCGGCGGATGTCGCTGACCACGGCGACGAAGGCACGCCCGACGCGTCCTGTCTCGGAGATCGTCCGGCAGCATGCCGAAACGGCCGGGACCAGGACCGCGGTGGTCGACGGCGACGTGCGACTGAGCTACGCCGCATTGCATCGGCGCGTGCGGACGACCGCCGCCCTGCTCATCCGGTCAGGGTGCCGGCCCGGTGACGTCGTCGCCGTCTGCGGGCCACGATCCGCCGACCTCGTCGTGGCCTACCTCGCGATCGAACGCTGCCAGGCGATCTATCTGCCGCTGGACGAGCGATGGCCGGAACGGCGTACGACCGAGTTGCTGGCGCGTAGCGGCGCCGTCGCCGTCCTGTCGCTCGGGGGGAGACCGGGCTCCGCCAACGCCGTGTCCGGCGCCGCGCGGCGGGCGGGCGTGCCAGTCGTCGCCGATGACGGAGACTCCGAGCGCATTTCTCCCGCCGCATTGGACGCCCAAGCGTCCTCGTCGCCGGATCGGATTTGCTATCTCGTTTTCACCTCGGGATCCACCGGCGTACCCAAAGGCGCATTAGTCGAGCAGCGTGGCTTACTCAACCATCTGTGGGCCAAAGTGGACGACCTGGGGCTCACCCACCGCGATTCCGTGGCGCTGACAGCGCCCCTGGTCTTCGACATCTCGATCTGGCAGATGCTGGCGCCGCTCCTGGTCGCCGGGACCGTGCATGTGTTCCGCGACGCCGACGACCCCGCACGGCTGGTCATGGAACTCGCCGAGCTCCAGACGACCGTCGTGGAACTGGTGCCCACAGTGATCGGGTTCGTCCTCGACGAGCTCGGCCGGTCCGCCGCCGACGATCCGCTACCCGCTCTTCGATGGGTGCTGGCCACCGGCGAGGAACTGCCACCGAAGCTCGCCGGGCGCTGCATGGACGCTCTTCCGCACGCGAAATTGCTCAACGCGTACGGTCCGGCCGAGTGCTCCGACGACGTCACCCACCACGTCGTACGGGACGGTGACGTGAATCGGCGGCATCTGCCGATCGGGCGTCCCATCGGCAACACCGCACTCTACGTGCTGAGCCCCGGCGAGGACGGATGGACGGCCTGCGCCCCCGGCGAGCCGGGCGAGCTGTTCGTCGGCGGTCACGGCGTCGGCCGCGGCTACCTCGCCGACGACGAACGCACCGGTGCGGCCTTCCTCGGCGACCCGTTCGACGCCCTCTCGCCCACCGGCCGGATCTACCGCACCGGCGATTCGGTACGGCTGGACGACGAGGGCGTCCTGGAGTACCTCGGCCGTGTCGACCGGCAGGTCAAGGTGGCCGGGGTCCGCATCGAACTCGGCGAGGTCGAAGCGGTGCTCCGCGAGCACCCCGACATCGAGACCTGCGCGGTCGCCCTCGCGGCGAAGAGATCCCCCGGTGTGCTCGTCGCCCGGGAGACGCGCCTTGCCCTCCCAGACCCCCCCGAACTCGTCGGCTACTACGTGGGCACGCACGCCGACACCGGAGGCATCAGCCGATTCTTGCGCGATCGCCTGCCGCATTCGGCGGTGCCGCGTCGCTGGGTCGCGCTGGACGCTCTTCCCACCACGCCGAACGGCAAGGTGGACTACAGCGCGTTACCGTCGCCCGCAACGCAACCCGAACGACCTCGAAGGAAGCGCGGCGGGACACCCGGCACACCGGCGAACGACCGTGAGCGGCTGGTCGCGACGACGATGGCCGAGGTGCTGGGGCTTTCCCGGCCGGACGCGCTCGACGCGGCCGGGTCGTTCGTCGAGGCGGGCGGCGACTCGCTGCAGGCAATGAGGTTGGCGAGCGGGCTGCGGGACGCGGGCTACCACGTCGGGGTCAGGGACATTCTCCTGGCCGGTGGAATCCCCGAGCTCGCCCGGTCGTTGCGGCCCATCGATGAGCGGGAAGATCACGTGGGTGCGGAACGTCCGGGCGCCGCGACGACGCCACGCGCCGTCCGCACGCGCCGGCTCACCCCCGAGCAGGAGGGCGTCTACTTCCACTGGCGGCTGGAACCGGACAACCCGTACTACAGCTATCAGGGCGTGCTGCGCATCGACGGGCCGGTCGAGTGGGAACGGCTGGCCCGAGCGTGGTCGACGCTGCTCGCCGAGAACCCGAACCTCACGGCGCGGATCGCCGAAGACGACGGTGAGCCGGTCCAGAGTTTCCCGCACTGGACGATCCCTCTCGGTGATCCAGCCGACCTGGAGGATATGCCGGCGCCGGAGCAGGCCTTCCGCGCGGACGCGGCGGCCGAGGCCGCACGACCGTTCCGCCTGGACCGAGAGCCCATTCTGCGGGTACGTGGCTTCCGACTCGCGCCCGACGACCACCGGCTCCTCGTGACCATGCACGAGGTGCTCCTGGACGGATGGGGCGCCACGATCCTGTTCCAGCGCATGGGCGTGTTGTACCGCGACGATGCGCCCGCGCCCGATACACATCGGCGTCGAAGGTACGAGCGGTTCCTCGACCGCCGGACGGACGAGCTGCGCGGCCCCGAGATGGTCCGCGCCCGCGACCACTGGCGCCAGGAGCTCGGAGGAGAGCTTCCGGTCCTCGATCTCCCGTCCCCCGGGCCCCGCCGCCCGTCGCCCAGCTACCGGGGCCGGATCGTCGAACGCGCCTTATCCGGCGACCGGTACGCCGGCCTCCGCAGGACGTGCCGGGCCACCGGCTGCACGCCGTTCATGGTGGTGCTCGCCGGATACGCGTTGGCCCTCGGCTACTACGCGGACACCGACGACATCATCGTCGGCGCTCCGATCGCCAACCGCGACGGCCCGGACCGGATCGACGTGCCGACGTTCGCGCTGAACATGCTGCCATTGCGAATCGAAATGCCCCCCGGCAGGCCCGTCGCCGAGCACCTGAGACACGTGCGGAACAAGGTCGCCGACGCCTACTCAACGGCCGGCTACCCCTTCGGCTGGATGCTGCAGAACTCACATCCCACGCGGAGAAGCGGCCGGACTCCCGTATTCCAGACGATGCTGAACATGCTGACCTACCCGGCCGGAGCCATCGACGTGGACGGCGCGCATTGGTCCTTCACCGAACTGGACACGGGGTTCACCAAGTACGACTGCACGCTCTATGTGCAGCAGCACGGGCCGGATGCCTATCTGCTCCAGCTCGCCTACCAGCTGGACTTACTCACCGACGAGCTCGCCGAGGCACTCCTCGACAGCGTGCTCGCCGCCATAGAGGCGATGACCGCCGATGGGGCCTTATCGATCAGCACGGTCGATCTCCTGCCGGCGGCGCATCGCGTAGCGCTGACCGAGGTCACTCACCGGGAGCAGAAATGACCGATCTCGACGACCCTGGCCTTCTCGACGACGTCCACCCCCGCGCGGTCCTCGCAGAACTCTTCGCGCGACAGGTGCGGGCCGACCCGCGCGCCGTCGCGGTCCAGCATGCCGGCAAGGTGCTGACCCGCGGCGAGCTGGACGACTGGAGCGACACGATCGCGGCCGATCTGCAGGCGGTCGGCGTGCGACCGGGCCACCTGGTCGGCCTCGCGGTGGAGCGCGGTCCGGTGGCGATCGCCGCCGTGCTGGGCCTCATCAAAGCCGGGGCCGGTTACCTTGCGCTCGATCCCGACCTGCCCCGGCGCAGACAGCGTGCCCTGATCTCGGCCGCCGCGCCCGTCGCGCTCATCGTTCAGGACCATCTTGACCGTCTGCCCACCCACCATCTGCCGACGGTCTGGGCCGACGAGGCCGGTCCCGGCGAGGCGGCCAGGCCCGAAGCACCGCCCCCAGACGATGACGGGTCGCGGGTCTTCCATGTGGTCAGCACGTCGGGAACGACCGGTTCCCCCAAGGCGGTACGAATCGGTTACGCCGCCGTCCTCAACCGGCTGCGCTGGATGTGGACGGACCACCCCTTCCCCGCCGGCGCCGCGGTCCTGATCCACAAGTCCTACGGGCTGGTCGCCTCCCCCTGGGAGATGCTGGGCGGCCTTCTTCAGGGGATACGTTCCGTCTCACTGCGCCGCGACGAGCTGCTCGACCCGGTGCTGCTGACCGACGCCGTGCTGGACCGGCGGGTCACCCACCTCTACCTCACCCCCCAGCTCATCACCGGCCTGCTCGACGAGCTCGACCGCCGCATGTCCGCCGCGCCGGACATCGCACTGGTGACCAGCGGCGCCGACACCCTGCCCGTGGACCTCGTCCACCGGTTCCGACGCCGACTGCCCGGCGCCACCCTCCTCAACCTCTACGGAGCGACGGAGACCGCCTCCAACACCGCCGCCTTCGATACGGCGCGGCTGGCCGAGGACGCGGTGACCGTCCCGGTCGGCAGGCCGGTCGCGGGAGCCGAGCTGAGCGTGCGGGACCGGCATCTGCGGCCGGTACCGATCGGCGTGCGGGGCGAGGTCTGTGTCGCCGGTCCCCCGCTGGCCCTCGGCTACCTTGGCGACGCCCCCGACGGTGCCGAGCGGTTCGTCCGTATGCCGGACGGCTCAGTCCTGCATCGCACCGGAGACGTCGGCCGATGGAACGCCGACCGTCAGCTCGAGATCATCGGACGGCTCGACAACCAGGTCAAGGTGCGCGGCTACCGGGTCGTGCTCGAAGACGTCGAGGCGGCCATCGCCGAGGCCCCGAACGTCACGGCAGCAGGTGTCCACGCCGCACCGCGGGCCGGCGACACCGTCCTCATCGCCTGCGTGACCGGGACGAAGGATCTCGAGATCGCGGCGTTACGCGCGTATCTGCGCGAGCGGCTCCCCGACTACATGGTCCCCTCGCGTGTCCATCGGGTCGCCGCGCTGCCGGCCAACAGCGCCGGGAAGCTCGATCGCACGCGGCTGGCCGATCTCGCCGTGGACGCCGAACGGCCGGTCGCGGTGCGGACGCTGACGCCCCGGGGGCCGTTGCAGAGCGCGCTCGCGATGTGCTGGGAGGAGTTGCTCGGACGGGGCCCCGCCGAGGCCGAGGAGGATTTCCTCGATGCCGGTGGGCACTCGGTACTGGTCGTGCGGCTGATCGGCCGGCTGGAGAAGGCCACCGGCGTCAACCTGCCGCTGCGCGAGGTCCTGGAGAACCCGACGTTCGGTGGCATCGCCACGGCCCTGCAACGGCGGGCCGCCACGTGAGCCCGGCGGAGATCCAGGTCCCGCTGTCGGCGAAGCAGCGGTACTCCTGGCTCGAAGTGGCGGCGAACCCGGGCATCCCGAGCAGGCAGATCTCCGCGTCCTATACCGTCCACGGTCCGCTCGACCTTGATCGGCTGCAAGGAGCGCTGCGGGCCGTCATCACGCACCACGATCAGCTGCGGCTGCGGGTGACCGGCCCGCCCGACGCGCCGGTCGCCACACTCAGGGAACCGCCCTCGTCACCGCCGCTCCCGCTCATCGACCTCACCGGCCTCGACGGGCCCACCACCGCCGAGTTGATCGCCATGTACGGCGAACGGGAGGCGTCGACCTACCTGGACCTGGGCCGCGACTGGCCGGTGCGGGCGCTCCTGCTCCGCCTCTCCCCCACCGAGCATTTGCTCATGCTGACCGTTCATCACCTGGTCGCCGACGGCTGGAGCGCGGGCCTGGCCGTCCGCCACCTCGGGCACGCCTATCGGACGGGCGGGCTCGCCGATGTCCCCAGCTCCCCGCCGTACACCGCTTATGTGGAGGCGGAGGCGCAACGCCGCAGTACGGCACAGCACCAATCCGAACTGCGGTGGTGGGTAGAGGCCCTCCATGACGTGTCGCCCGCACCACTCCTCGGATCGGCCATCGGCCCCGCGACCACCTTGGACACCATCGAACGGCACCACCCGGCGCCGCGGTCGTTCCGTGCCGATCTGCGCCGCATCGCGCGGCCCGCGCGGGCATCGACTTATGTGGCCGCAGTCGCGCTGCTCGCCGCGGCACTGCGACACCGCACCGGCGTGGCGCGGCGTGTCCTGCTGGTCTCGCACCTGGGCCCGCGCCTCCCGGACTACGAGCACACCGTTGGCCTGTTCTCCAACCGCCTTCCGCTGGTCGTTCCGGTCGCCTCCGAGCACTCGGCGATCGATGTGGTCCACACCGTGCAGGCACGAATGCTCGACCTGATCGAACACTCCAGCCCGGCCTACTTCGAACTACTGGAGGCGGCCGAGGATCGGAACGTCGTCAGTGCTCAGATCACCGTCCAGCACGTTCCGCCGGAATCGGCCGGGCCGAGTGAGAAGCCGCGCCCGGACGAGATCACCTTTCGTTTCCAGCGCTACCGGATCGCCGCGAGCGCCCTGCCCCTGCACCTGCTGCTCATGGAGGAACCCGACGGCCGCATGTGGTGGGGCGGCGAGTTCCGCACCGACGTGTTCCGCCCGGCGGAAGGCGCGGCTCTCGTCCACGGCGTCCTCGACGACGTCGCGACGCTGGCGGAACGGTCCGGAGACCCGATCGCGAAAGCACTCACTTGATCACGAACTGGGTCGCGTCGCTGCTCGGACGCGTCCGCGCGTTCCTGCCGTGGCTTCTGGCCGCGGCGCTCGTGGAGTGGGTGGGAACCGGGCTGTTCCTCGCCGTCTCCACCGTGTTCTTCGTGAAGGTCGTCGGGCTGACCCCGGGCCAGGTCGGTCCCGGGCTGACCATCGCCGCGGTGGTGGCGATGGCGGCGGTACTGCCGGTGGGACGGCTGGCGGACAGATACGGGCCGCGCAACGTCCTGATCCTGATCAACCTGATGCGGGCGGCCGCCACCGCCTGCTTCTTGCTCGTCCATGGATGGTGGGGCTTCCTGGCGGTCAGCGTGCTGATCGCCGTCACCGACCAGGCGGCCCCCGCACTGATCCAGGCACTGGTCGGCGATCTGACCGGCAGCGACCGGCGCACCCGGGTCCTGGCCGTGCACCGCTCGGTGATCAACGTCGGGCTGAGCATCGGCGGACTGACCGCCGGAATTCTCCTCGGCGTCGGACTAGAGCATGTCTTCCAGGTGCTGCTACTCGCCGACGCCGCGGCCTTCGTCGCAGCCGCGGCCCTGTTGTGCAAGCTCCCCGGACGACCGACACCCCGTCCTCGGGACGCCCTGACCCGCTGGAGGGTGCTGCGCGACACCAGGCTGCTCGCGCTGACCGCCTACGACTCCGTGATGTGCCTGTGGCAGCCGATGCTCAACATCGCCTTCCCCCTCTGGCTGATCACCCGGACCGACGCCCCGGTCAGCCTCGTCGGCATCCTGTACGCCACCGCGACCATGACCTGCATCATCCTGCAATATCCGATCAGCATCCGGGCCGGTACACCGCGGCAGGCACTGCACGGCTACGTGTGGGCCGGGCTCTGTCTGGCCACGGCGAGCCTGGGTTTCGCGGCGGCCCCCGCGGTCTCGGACACCGCCACCGTCGCCGTCCTCGCAGCCGCCGTCATCACCCTCACCATCGGCGAACTCTTCCAGGTCGGGTCGGCGTGGACCCTCTCGTTCGCGATCGCCCCGCCCGACCAGCGCACCACCTATCTCGCCGCGTTCGGCCTGGGCCGGGCGACCGGCCGAGCCGCGGGACCGCTGCTCATGACCGGCGTGGTCCTCGCTCTCGGCGAACCCGGCTGGATACTGCTGGCCGCGGTGCACGCCGCCGCGGCCGTCGCCCCCGCCATCGTCGCGAAGCGGCGCCACCATCAACCTCCACCGAGGAAGCCATGCACAAGCCTGGACCGCCCAACGACGACGCGACGGAACTGACCAGCCTGATCGAGCGGCACCGCTCCGCCGAGCGTCCTCGCGTCTTCACGATGCTCGACCGGGACTGGGATCTGCTTCCCGAGGTCTACGCGCCCGTCTACGCGACCTCGACCAGCCTGTTCACACAGTGGCTGCGCTATCCGTCCGGTGGCTCGATGCTGGAGGTCGGTTGCGGGGCCGGGCTGACCGCCGTCACGGCCGCACTGGCCGGATGCCGATCCGTCACCGCTCTGGACGTCAACCCGGCCGCGGTCGACAACACCCGGCTCAACGCCGAACGGCACGGCGTGGCCGACCGCGTCCGAGTCCTGCACAGCGACATGTTCGAGGCGCTCGACGACACCGACGCCTTCGACCTGATCTTCTGGAACTCCAACTTCGTTGAGGCACCGGCGGACGCCGCCTACCCGTCAGAACTCGCCCGCGCCTTCTTCGACCCCGGATACGACAGCCACGAGCGCTATCTGGCCGGAGCCAGCCGACACCTGCGGCCAGGCGGACGCCTCTACCTCGGCTTCTCCGACCTGGGGAACCGAACGCGCCTCGACGAAATCGCGGCCCGCCAGCGGTACCGGATCGATACCTCCGCCCATGAGCAACGTTCCACCGCCACGACGACCGTGGAATTCCAGCTGCTGGAATTCACCGCTCTCCCACCGGGCACATCGGGACGGCCGGTTTCGTGAGTCAAAGAAAACGCCGGGCTAGCAGCAAGAGCAGTCGCCCGGGCCGCCGGCTAGGGGCAGGCTCTGGATCAGGGGCCGGGCATGGCGCTGGGCTTGGGCGACCGGCAGAACTCTTGCGTCGGGGTGGTCGCGTAGCCACGGGGCGGCGACTTGAGCGCTGGCGAAGAAGTGCACCTGGTTGCAGAACGAAGACCGGATCGAGGCCCGGTCGGCCGGGGTGAGCAGAGATACGACGGTGCCGGCGGGGTCGACGGCGGTGACGCGGTCGGGTTCTACCTGCAGGCGTACCGAGGCTCCAGTGGCGTGGCAAATCGATTCGACAGTGGCGGGGCGGCCCAGCAAGGCTGGGAAGACGAGGGTGTCCAGCGCGCACCAGGTGAACAGCGGGGTGCCGTCGACGATGAAGCGGTGCGGGGTGGGGTTGAGCGTGATGCCGTTGCCGACGATCTGGCCCTGGTCGTTGTACTCGATGTCGCCCTGACCGGCCAGAGCGGCCCGGACGTGGTCGATCGGGCGGCCGGTGACGGCGGCCAACTCGGCCACGCTGACTGGCCCTCCACGGGCAAGCAATCGCAGCAGCGGCAGGCCGAGCCAGCTCAGCGCTCGGTCAGTCTCGGCGCGGAAGGCACCGTCCAGGAACGGTTCCGGACCGGTCTGATTGCTCATGAGCGATTTCCTCCCTGATCAGGCTGGGTGGTCCAGTTAGGGACGACGTGCAAGGTCGGGAGTCGGCGGCGTCCCTGAGCCGGTAGCCCCAGGCCACTCAGCCCGGAGACCCCAAGCGCCGCCTGGCCGAGCCGGGAGTACCTCAGGTGGTCGTGGTGGGTACGGCGGTCGTTTCGGCGCGCAGCCTGCGCCACCAGGCGTCCAGGTCGGCGACCGGGAGGACGCGGCCGGTGGGATGGGACTCGCACCATGGCTGGGCGGCGTCGGCGTCGGCGAAGAACGGCTGCTGACTGCAGGCGTCACGGTCGACGGTGGCCGGGTCGAGCTGTTCGCTGGCGGTCAGGATCGTGCCGGGGGTGGCCGCAGGATCGATCAACGCGACCACCGTGCCGGTGGGGTCGGCGTTGACCAGTCCGCCGGGCGCGAACTCCACAGTGACCGGAGTATCGGTGATGGGGCAGGCGGACTCGATGCGCAACGGCTCGTTCAGCGCTTGGGCGACCAGGAAGGTGTCGGGTGCGCAGCCGCTGACCCCGATGGTGCGTGCCCCGATGCGGTACTGGTAGCGCGGCGTGGCGGTGGTGGCCATGTCCAGGTGGG
Organism: Actinomadura sp. 9N215; assembly: GCF_044326345.1. Lineage (NCBI taxonomy): Bacteria > Bacillati > Actinomycetota > Actinomycetes > Streptosporangiales > Thermomonosporaceae > Actinomadura > Actinomadura sp. 9N215. Next base: position 46,848 of record NZ_JBIRBA010000037.1, read on the forward strand.
CGTGCTCGCCGTCGTGCCGGATGCGCCCCCAGGTCGACACGCCGCGCGCGGTTGTGTCGATCAGCCGCCGGGTGTCGTCGGGGGTGCGGTGCAGCGCGGCCGCCAGCTGCGGCAGCGGCGCCCGGTGCTCCCCGGCGTCCGTCAGCGCGATGACGGCGTGGATCAGGTCGAACAGGTGGCGGTGCCGGGTGAACATGGTGCGCCAGTTGTCCTCGAACGCGCCAGTGTCGGTGGGCCGGTGGGCGGACGCGGCGGTCATGGTGGACCCCCTTCGCTGGATGGGGACAGGCTGTGTTCGGCCAGTTCACCGCGACGCTAGGGTCTGCCCCCGGGGTGAGGGTCAAGGCCGGCCCCGCGCCTTGGCGGGTGCGAGGTCAGACTGCGGGGCAGCGGGGATCACCGGCCCAGCAAAGGTTCTTCTCGTTCAGGTCGGTGTGGTGGGCGGCCTCGAACTCAGCGATGCGACGCAGCATTCGTTGCTGCTCGGCGATGCGTTGCTCCAGGCGCCGACGTGACCGTTGCAGCAGCTCGGCCAGGTGCGATCCGATCGGCTCCCCGTTGCCGCCCGCAGCGGCGTCAGCCGTGGTGGCCAGCTGGACGATCTCGGCCACGGTCAGGCCGAGGCCGCGCAGTTCGCCGATGAACCGCACACACCACAGTGCGTCGGTGTCGAACAGCCGGTAGCCCGCCGGGCTACGGCCCAGGCTGTAGATCAGCCCGAGATCGGTGTACTCGCGCAGCGTTTTGACGGGCACACCGGTCCGGCGGGACAACTCCCCGACGGTCATCGGCCGTGCCGAGCTCGCGTCCACCGCCGTTCCTCCTTCTCCCCATTCGATCAGGTGGCGCAGCACGACAGCTTGGCCACATCGCGGGTGTAGCTCTGGGCGGTCAGCTTCAGTGCTTCGGCCATGGTCAGGTACGGCGACCAGAGTTCGGCGATCTGCTGCACTGTCATCCGCCCCGCAAGCGCGTACACGGCAGCCGCGATCACATCACCCGCGCCCTCCGCCACTACGTGCGCCCCCAACAGACGGCCGGTGCCGACCTCGGCGACAAGCTTGACCACACCGCGAGTGTCCCGGCCGACCAGGGCGCGCGGCACGTGCTCCAACGGCAGCACCCGGCAGTCGCACGCATAGCCCTGCGCCAGAGCCTCGGCCTCGGTGAGACCGGCCGACGCGATGGCCGGACTGGTGAAGATCACCTGTGGCAGCGCCGCGTAGTCCAGGCTGCGACGTGCATCGTCCAAAGCGTTGTCGGCGACCAGCGCACCCTGCGCCGCTGCGACATAGACGAACTGCGGATGCCCGGTGACATCCCCGGCCGCCCAGACCCGCGGGTTGGTGGTGCGCAGCTGCTCATCGGTCATAATCTGGCCGAGATCCCCCGTCTTCACCCCGACCTCGTCCAGCCGCAGGCTGCTGGTGACCGGGCGGCGCCCGGTCGCGACCAGCAATTGCTCGGCGCGAAGCTCAACCACCCGGTCACCCTGAGCGACCGACAGCACATAACCCCCACCGCGTCCGTCTCTGTTGGACGGGCCGGCGGAATGGCCTCGGCTTACGGCGGTGACGGTGGCAGCAGTGTGCACGGCGATGCCCTCATCGGCGAAGACCTCGTCCAAGACCACGGAAACCTCCGGCTCCGCGAACGGCGCCAGCCGGTCCCGTGCCTCCACCACACAGACTTCCACCCCCAGCCGGGCGAACAGCTGAGCCTGCTCCAGCCCGACCGTGCTGCCGCCCAGCACGATCAGCGACCTGGGCAACCGGTCCAGCTCCATCGCCGTGGTCGAAGTCAGATATCCGGCCTGCGCCAGACCGGGCAACGGCGGCGCCCACGGCGTCGACCCGGTCGCCACCAGGTAGTGCGCGGCCTCGATCATCGCGGCGCCGCCGTCGTGCAACGCCACCCGCAAGGCCGGGTTCCCGGGATCGCCGGTGAACGAGGCCGTGCCGTGCACAATTTCCCAGCCGTACTCGGCGGCCAGATCGATGTACTTGCCAACCCGCATGCCCTCCACCAGGGCAGTCTTGCCACCCATCAACGCGGGAGCGTCCACCGGACCTGCCTCAGTGGCGATCCCGGGAAACGGCTGGGCCAAGGCGACCAGCCGAGCTTGGGCGGCGGCCAGCAGCGTCTTGGACGGCACGCAGCCGGTATTCACGCACGTGCCGCCGACGGCGCCGCGTTCGACCATCACCACCGAGGCACCCTTGCCACGGGCCGCGATCGCCGCGGCGAACGCCGCCCCACCTGACCCGATCACCGCCAGGTCGTAACCGCTCCCCGCAGCACCCATGATCGAACCCCTTCCACGCATCCGGGATCTACCGGCCCCGAACCACACTCCTATCCGGTTTGCCGAATAGCAGACCGCCACCTTACTATGCGGGAAAGCGAATAGCAGCAGGTGGAAGGGTACCCGTGACATCGACTCCGCCCACGACCCTTGGGCCTACCGGATCCGAGGACGCCGCCGACTGCACGCACACCGACACCGTCGCTACGTTCTTCCGCGCCCTGGCCGACCCCACCCGGCTCAAGCTGCTGGAATTCATCCTCGACGGCGAACGCACCTCCGCCGACTGCGTCGTCCACGCCGGCATCTCCCAGCCCCGGGTCTCGGTCCACCTGTCCTGCCTGGTCGACTGCGGCTACGTCGCCGCCCGCCGTGACGGCAAGAAGCTGCGCTACTCGACCGGCGACCCCCGCGTCGTCGATCTGATCGTCCGGGCCCGCGCCCTGGCCGTCGACAACGCCGCCGCCCTGATCTGCTGCACCCACATCCCACCGACCAGCCCCGACGCCTGACCGGCCTCACGGTGAATCCCCAGATCCGCGGCGATCTGTGCGATCGGACGGTCAGACTCCAGAGCCAGCCGTACAGTCCGGTCACGGAGTTCCTGAGGGTATTTGCGCGATCCTGCCATCGCGGTGATTCTCCTCCCTGCCAGTCAAGATCACGCTGGCTTCAAGGACTTCACCGAACCCAGCGGACTCCAGGCGGCAAGTCCCTGGCCTCGTTGACGAGGTCCTGGCCGTTGCCGGCATCAAAGTCAAGGTCACGAGAGTTCGGATGGCGAGGGGAGCGGGATCAGGGGGCCTGGTTGGCGCAGACGGCCGACGTCAGTGCCCTTTTCTGCATGCTCATCCGTCGCCGCCCCGCCATGTTCCCAGCGTTCTAGCGCATATCTTGAGCGGGTTGCATCATGGCCGGACGGGTGTCCTCGGCTCTAGGAGCGGCGTATGGGCGAGCAGGGAAATTCGTCTCCCGAAAGTTACGCACTTGCCGTTGCCGACAACTCGTATGAATGGTATCGCCGTGCCGCGAGGAAGGCCCGGCGCTTCTTCCGGCTGTCCGAATGCCTACATCTGCTGGTCTCGGCCGCGATCCCCGTCTCGGCCGTGCTGGTCACACGGGACGCCAGGATCCCCGCCGTGCTCGGCGGGCTCGTCGTGATCATTACCGGCTTGCGGTCGATCTTCCACTGGCAGGACGATTTCCTGAGATTCAGCGCCTGCAGGGAGGCCGTGGAAGCAGAGCGAAGGCTGTATCTCACCCATGGCCATCCTTACGATGACCCGGCCGCCCGAGACCAGCGCCTGGTCGGCGCGATCACGCGGATCGAGCACGAGGAGATGGAAAAGTGGCTGCAGATCGCCGTGTCCAGGACTGACACCAAGGAGAAGAAGTGAGTGTATCCTCGCCGTTCGCCCGCGGCTACGGCGAGCTGGTCATGGCGCGGTCTACTGCAGCCAGCCTGCGTCACGGGCGCGCAGGAGCGCTTCCACCCGGCTGCTGACACCGATCTTCGTGTAAAGCTCGCGGAGCAGCCGGTACATCATGCGTTCGGAGTAGCCGGCATGCGAGGCCAGTTCGTTGACCGTGGTGCCCTCTGCGAGTCGGCGCAGCCAAGCCCGTTCGACCTCGGTCGGTGTGGCGGGGTCCTGTACTGCGTGCGGCAGTGACGTCAGGGCCCGCAACACACGCAGCGGCACGAGGGCTTGGCCGTCCAGCGCGGCGACGAACGCCTCGCGCATCGTCCGCGCCGTGGCGTCGCGAGGTATCGCGGCGATGGCTCCCGTCGTCAGGGCCCGCACGTGGCTGCTGACGCTCGCCTCGTCGAGGATCGCGATGACGAGCGTGTCCTCATGGGCTCTCCGCAGCTCGTCGAGAAGCGTCCAATCACCGGGCGTCCGCACCGTGAGGATCACCATCTTCTGCTGCTCGTCGCGAAGCCATGCCAGCAGATCGTCCGGCGCCTCGGCGTCGATACCGGCGTCGCGCAGGAGCGCCTGTACTCCGCGTCTGAACACCGGGAGCGGGTCGCAGATGGCAATCCTGACGCGCATGGTCCCATGGCCCCTTCGCCCGTCCGTCTGATACGGCGCCGATACTGGCGGACGGCGGCAGGGTGTCGCCAGGGATCCGGCCCGCCGTGGCGGATCCCCGTCACGGCATTGCGTCATGGACCCGCTCGCTCGCGCCGCACTACCGTGGATATCGGTTATTCGGGATGCAACATCGGCGGGGTGACCTCGCGGTGATCTTCAGAAAAGGGCGCCGACCGCGCCGGAAGCTGCGGCGCAAGGTTCCGAAGATTCCGCGCAAAACCCGGCAACCTCGGCCGCGCAAGAAGAGAACCAGCTGATTGGCGAATACGGTTCACCGCAGGGGGTTGTCGTAGGGCCGGATGCCCTAGCCTAGTAGGACAGGCCGATTATGCAGGCCGATTATCTCGTCGTTGTACCGCGGGCCCCCGGTCCCCTGGTGGGCGAAGCCGCCCGCGAACGGTTTTGTGCGTAACGCCGAGGTCCTGAATGAAGTTCAGTCCGGGCTGGAGGGCGAGCTCCTAGTTCCCATGGCGGCATCGCGGACGCCCTTCAGCAGCTTGGGATCGGCTCCTTTGGCAAGCGCTTCGAACAGTTGGACGCACAGCCATACCGCACCGGGCTCTCGTGTGATGCGGCGCGCGCTGTGGTACGCCTTCTCGGCCTTCTGCAGGTGCTCGGTCTGACCGCAAAGCACCAGCCCCGTCAGTACCAGCCCGTTGGTCTCGAGCACCTGGTAGACGCCCTTCTCCCACTTCAGCACTTCCCTCGCCTGGTGGTGTGCGCCGAGGAAGCAGCGATGTGCGGCCTCCGGGCGCCGCAGGCGCAGTTCGGCGATGCCTCGCACGGCGAGGAGGCCCGCCGCCTTGCGACCGGGGCGGATACGCGCTCCGGCCCGCGCCGTCACCAGGGCGCCCTCGATCTCGCCGGTCTGGAGTTGGATGCGGGTGAGCGTCTCGGCGGCGGCATGGGACACCTCGGCGACGCCCGACCGCACTCCGATGTTCGCGGCCTGCTCAGCGAGTTCGATTGCCCTGTCGATCGCACCGAAATGGAGTTCCGCGAGGGCCTGCGCATCCATGGCCTGTGCGGACAACAGCACATCACCGAGATCCTCGGCGAGGGATCGGCTCTTCTTCAACGACTCGATAGCCTCGATCGTCCGGCCCCGATAGAACTCCAATACGCCGCGGTTCAGCCACAGCTCGGCAATCGTGGCGGGTAGTTGATCCTCATGGGGAGCTCCCTCGGCGATGGCGAGCCCCTCGTCGTAATGGCGGGCGGCCTCGGAGAATGAACCCGTCTCTACGAGACAGAATCCTAATCCCTGATGCGCCATCGCCTCGTCGAGGGGCTTAGCCAGCTCACGTGCCAGGGTCAGGCATTCTACATATCCGGCCCGAGCCTTGCTGAGGCGCCAGTTGTCGAAATAGGCGCCGGCCAGGTTCAGACGTAGGCCGAGGTCGTATTCAGCGTCGCCCTCATCGGCTGGACCATTGAGCCGCAGGGCCCGCTGGAGGAGGCCTATCTGCGCACCGAGTTCGTCCTGTTGGCGCTTGGCCGCCGCCATCCTTTCCAGGTTAGGGATTTTGTCTTCTCGGTCCAGCTTGGGGTTGATGGCCTGGCGCCACCGCGTCAGCGCGTCGCTGTGTCCCCACCGTTCCAGGTACTCGTCATCGAGGCCGTCCATCGCCTCCAACGCCCGTTCGTACTCGCCACCTTGGACCCGCAGATCGATCTCGCTGAAGTGCGGCCCCAAGTTCTCAATGCGGCTGACGACCGCCCGTTCGGCCTCGGCGCGGAAGTAGTCGGCAGCGCCGTGGAGCAGTGCGATCAGGGTCCATGGCGGCGACGTCCCGGTGCGGTCGGCGGCCCGGCCCCGTCTGATCTGTCCCCGGACGTGCGCGGCCTCGGACGGAGGCAGGTAGAACCGATCGCCGTCGCGCCGTACAAGCCGACGTCGGGCGAGCCCGCCGACGAGCTCGGATACGTCGCGGTTCGGTAGGTGGGAACTGAGCAGTTGCTTGATCGCCTCCGCGCGAACTGGTCGGCCGAAAACCGCGACAGCTTGCAGGACGAGCAGCTCCGCACTGGACAGCTGCCCTTCCAGCCGCTCGAGCAAGACCTTGCTCGCGTCCTTGGCCGACACGCCCCGCATCGCCTCGAGCAAACTGGCGAGCGTGCCGCCGGGATCACCCGCGAGCGTTGCGTAGACGAGCTCGAGCGTGCGCGGACGGCCGCGCGTCAGGTCGAAGAGGCGATCCTGGAGGCCCGTCGCCGACGCGAGGCCGAGCACGCGGCCGCCGTCGAGCCCGGCCAGGAAGGGAATGATCTCCGAGGAAGGCAGGCCCTCGGACAGCGCCAGTGACTCATCGGCGCTGTGACCGCGGAAAAGTGGCTCGGGCGCCCTCGAAGTGACCAGCAGGAGCCGGACCATAGGGTCCTCACGCTTGCACAGATCCTGAACCAGATCGCGCAGTGCACTGTCACGGATCGCTCCGGTGGCGGCATCGAGGAGGTCTTCGGCGTCGTCGATGACGATGAGCACGCGGGTACCGGTCAGTTCCCCCAACACCTGGTCGAGCTTGACCAGCCAACTGTTGCGGTCCGATTGCAGGCGCTCGCCAAGACGGCTGCGCACCGCCTCGACGGGATGCGCGAGCGCCAGATCCTGAATGATCGTTGCCGCGTTCACCGGCCGGAACCCGCGTGCCGACAGGTAGTCGAAGACGTCCACCCGCGGGTCCGGGCGTTCGCGCAGGCGGGGGAGGACCTCGGCGGCGATCGCGGTCTTACCCATGCCGTCGTCGCCCGCGAGCACCACGGCGCGGGCGTCCGGGCGATCGAGCAGTGCGAGGAGCTCGTGCAGCACATCCACGCGATCATGAAAGGCAGCCGGTACCAAATCGGGGGGAGGATTGAGCACCCGCACCCGTTCCCCGCGCGGATGGCCACCGCCGTGCTGATCGATTTTCAGCCGCCCGACGATCCGGTCGGCCAGATCATCCACCTTATCCTTCGCCAGCTTTGTTGTGATCTTGGTGTTCCGAAGCTCTCGCCAGTCCATAAACTGGTGTCGGGCGATCGCCTTCGCGACGGGGTCGCGCTCTTGTTCATCTGGGTCATCGATCTGAGACGCCTTACGGTAGTACACGGGCAGGATCAGGTCGTGACGCCCTTGCTGCTCCTCGCGCCGGACGAAGGCGTTCACCTCATACCTACACCCGGCACTTTGGAAGAACCGCGGGGTGAGGATCGGGATCAGGAAGGTCACCTTCGCAAGAGCCGTATCAATCTCCTGCGCCCAGTCCTGGCCCCATTCGATGTCGAAGCGGTCTTGAAAGATCGAAAAATCGGTGACCCCGCGCGCGTGGACCTCCCTGGTCAGACGTTCACGGAACGCGGTGATGAACTCATCGTCGAGTAGGTCGTCTGCACGCACGTAGCTCAGGAACGCCATCGGCGGATTGCTCATGAGAACTCCTTCCGCTCCCGTCCCAACCAGTTCGTCGGGGCTCTACCTAAGCGATCTTCCAGCGCTGCTCTCCTCCGTACTGACGACTATCTCTCCGAATTAACGGTTATGGCAGAGCTCGGCAGTGGCCTGCATCGGCCTGCCCTGTCGTCGGTGAATCGGCGATCAGTTGTTGGCAGGCCAAGGCAGACTGCCGCCGCTTTTTGGCAGGCAGCGGACTGAACAGACGTAGATCCACAGTGGAGCCACTTCCCTGCCGACACTTTCCCCGGTCGGGGCCTAGCCGGACGAGAGGTAGAGGGCGGGGCCAGTGGTCGGCGCCGTGAGGGCGGACGGATTGGGAACGCCGGGTCCAGGACGGTGGTCAGTGGACCGCTGGTGTCAATGTGGTAGCGGCCCACGTACGGCCAGGGCCAGGGCCTGGGCAAGGCCGGTATCGGCATCAGAGATGCCGTGTCGCCGTCGGCGGATCCGTTCGGTGACCTTGCGCTAGCGGAGACTACGCCTTCGTAGGTCGAGCGGCATGCTCGTACTCGTTGGGGGATCCCAGACGTTGCCTTCTTCGTACGTCCAGGCTGGCGATTCAGTCAGGGTCGGTGATCGGTGAAGGTAGCGGTCTGAGTGGCCGGGCGTTGCCGATGACCTGGTTGGGTCGATGCTGGTTGTAGAAGGCCTCGAACTTGCGGAGGGCGTGGAGCAGGTGCTGCTGGTTCCAGATCAGCTTTCGTTCGAGAAGTTCGCGGCGGCATGATGTGTCCCGGCTTCGGTGGTGTCGCGTTGCTGGAATCCTCGTGCCGTCGATCACGAGGAGAGGCAGTCGATGCCCGTAGCTATCCCCTATGCACCACGACCGAGCCGCAACAACTTCGACCGCCACCGCAACTACATCCTCGCCGGTTACATGGCCTGCGGCACCTGAACCAAGGCCGCAGACGGAACGGGCTGGTCTGCCGATGTGTGGGCTGGCCGGAGTGTTGGACCTACGCGAACGCGTCACCGTCACCGAGACGCCCCAGCGGTCGATGCTCAACCACACCGCCGGGCCGGCCGGGCATGAAACTGCTCGCGGGACCGGCCCGCGCAGGCAAGGGGAACGGGTCGGTGATGGGGTGAACCGTGTGGGCGCCGGTAGGTGTGTTCAGGCGAGCTGGGCGGCGCGTAGCGTGAGGTAGTCGCGTTCTGGGCGGCTCGCGGTCATCCGGGCCGCGCGCAGGTAGCTTTCGCGGGCCGCGGCCGCGTCGCCGGCCTGGTCGAGCAGGTGGGCGCGGACCGCTTCGAGGTGGTGGGAGTGTGCCATCCGGTTGTCGCCGTCGAGTGTGCCGAGGAGTGCCAGCCCGGCGCTGGGGCCGTGCACCATCGCGAGGGCGACGGCACGGCTCAGCGTGACGAGCGGGCCGGGCGCGACGTGGTCCAGGACGTCGTAGAGGGCGAGGATCTGCGGCCAGTCGGTGTCGTCGGCGGTCGCGGCCTCGTCGTGCAAGGCGGCGATGGCGGCCTGGATCTGGTAGGGCCCGACCGGCCCGGTCCCCAACGTCCGGGTCACCAGCGCGGCGCCCTCGGCGATCGCGGACGCGTCCCACAGGTCGCGTCGTTGCTCGGCGAGGGGCACGATCGCGCCGGCGGTGTCGGTGCGGGCGGCTCGGCGCGCGTCGATGAGCAGCATCAGCGCGAGGAGTCCGGCGACCTCGCCCTCGGTGGGCAGCAGACGGTGCAGCAGGCGGGTCAGCCGGATCGCCTCAGTGGTGAGGTCGGTGCGGTGCAGGACGGGTCCGGCGCTGGTGGTGTAGCCCTCGTTGAAGACCAGGTAGATCACGTGGAGGACGACGTCGAGCCTCGCCTGCCGCTGTTGTGCGGCGGGCAGTTCGAACCGGGCTCCCGACGCGCGGATGCGCTGCTTGGCCCGGACGATCCGCTTTGCGATCGCCGCCTCCGGCATCAGGAACGCGGCGGCGATCTCGGCGGTGGTGAGCCCGCCGACGGCGCGCAGCGTCAGGGCGAGCTGGGAGGAGGGTGTCAGGTCGGGGTGGCAGCACAGGAACAGCAGGACGAGCGTGTCGTCGACGTCCGCCGTCTCCGCCATTCCGGTCGGCCTGAGTGCGGCGGTTTCCAGTTCGCGTCGTCGCCGGGCGCTGTCGCGGCGCCAGAAGTCGACCAGCGTCCGGGTCGCGACGGTCAGCAGCCACGCGTGCGGCCGATCCGGCACGCCGTCGGCCGGCCAGCGCTGGGCCGCCGCGAGCAACGCCTCCTGCACCGCGTCCTCACACGCGTCGAACTGCCCGTGCCGGCGCACCAGCGTGCTGAGGACCCGCGGCGCGAGTTCGCGCAGCAGGTCCCCGACGGACTCCTCGTTCACCACTCGGTCACGAGTGGTCCGGCTGGTGGTCCATGAGGCGGCGGATCTCCATCGGGAACTCGATGTAGGCGACCGCCCGCGATGCGATCTCGACGGCCCGTTCCTCGCTCACGTCGACGATCCAAAAGCCCGCAAGGGATTCCTTCACCTCGGCGAACGGCCCGTCGGTCGGCAGCGGCGCGCCGTTGTGGAAGCGCACCGTGGTCGCCTGGGCCGGGTCGACGAGCGCGTCGCTCGCCACCAGCTCGCCGTTCTCCCGAAGCTCGCCATCGATCTCCATCATGAGCTTCTGCATGCCGCTGATCCACTCCGGAGACCGGCTCGCAAGCGTCTCACCGACCCCACTGTGGTGGTGCCCCACCGGCCCCCTTTTCCTGCTGCCGATCCACGCCGCCCACCCCTCCCAACAATGGCCCGAGCCGCAGAACCAAGTGCTCGACCGTGTCATCCCGTCGATGACGCCGACCCTGCCGATCGCTGGCCGAGTTGTGCGCCGCCGAGACCGTCGAACCGCGCCTCGACGGACTGCCGGTCGTCGCTCCGGTGGTCACCGAACGTTCGGCGCTCCACCACGCCGATCGGGAGATCTCCGCTGTGCAGCGGTTCTCGGGCGTCCCGACGTACGTGATCCGCGGATCCGAGGCCACTCGAACGGCAATGGTGTCCGCTCTGCCGGCCCATCGCTACCTGCACTATGCGGGGCATAGTGTTCATGATCTCGCCAACCTGGGGGCTGGGTGGGCTCTGTCTGCGTGACGGAGACCTGACAGGCCTGGAACTCGCCGCCTTGCGGCTGCCCGGCGCGTCAATGGCTAGCTCTCCTCCTGCGAGGGAGTCCTCGGCGGTACGGGCACCCCCGACGAACCCCTCACCATCGCCTTCGGGTTGCGTTCGGGCAGGTTCCGTCACGCTGTCGACGCCCCGTGGGCGGTCGACGATCAGTCCTCCGCCGAGGTCACCGAAGCGTTCTACCGAGAACTCACTGCCTCGGGCCACCAGGTCCCCGATCCCGAAAGGGCCGCGACGGCCCTCCACGCGATGCTCCTGAACCTACGGCGCGTCCGTCCTCCCGCGGGGTGGGCCCGCTTACATGCACCTGGGCGCATGAAGTCTACAACTAACCGAGCGGCTCTCGATCAATTGCATGCTGCGTGCACTGCTGAGGGTCGCTTAACTCTCTACTGCCTTTGTTCTCTATCTATATGGATGCTAAGAGGCTGAGTCGAGTTGATCGAATATCTCACGTCTGGTTTGTTCTGCTGCAGTTAGAAACCCGGTGAATGCTTCGGGGATCTGCTCGACCAGCGTTCGATAGATAGCGATCGCTTCATCTGCAGCGGTGGCAGCTTGGGCGAGGTCGATACCGTGTGCATTCCTGATCCATGCGCTAGCCCAGAGCGACATGGCCAAGTTGGAAAGGTGGGCGGCGGGCCCACCCTCCGCCAACCGTCGGCGGATCTCTACGGCCTCGCGGACCAGTTCCAACGCTGCGCTCACCTCCCCCACCTCCGCCAAGCTGATGCTGAGGTTATTCAGGGCGCTGGCGAGACCGGGAAGATAGGCGGCGGGCTCACCCTCCGCCAACCGTCGGCGGATCTCTACGGTTTCGCGGGCTGGCTCCAAAGCGGCCCGCTTCTCACCCCCCTCCGCTAGGCGGACTCCCAGATTGTTCAGACTCAGGGCGAGATCGGGGAGGTGGGCGGCGGGCTCAGCCTCGGCCAAGCTTCGGTAGATGCCCGTCGCCTCGCGGGTGACCTCCAACGCGGCACGCCTCTCACCCACCTCCGCAAGGCGGACGCCAAGGTTACTCAGGGTGCTAGCGAGACCGGGGAGGTGGGCGGCGGGCTCGACCTCGGCCAAGCTTCGGTAGATGTCTGTGGCTTCGCGGGTAGCCTCCAGCGCCGCTCTCACGTCCCCCACTCCCGCCAAGCTGTTGCCAAGGTTACTTAGGGCGCTGGCGAGACTCGGGAGATGGGCGGCGGGCTCGACCTCGGCCAAGCTCCGGTAGATATCTGTGGCTTCGCGGGTAGCCTCCAGCGCCGCTCTCACGTCCCCCACTCCCGCCAGGCGGACTCCGAGGTTGTTCAGACTCAGGGCGAGATCGGGGAGGTGGGCGGCGGGCTCGGCCTCGGCCATGCTCCGGTAGATGTCTGTGGCTTCGCGGGTGGCCTCCAGCGCCGCTCTCACGTCCCCCACTCGCGCCAGGCTGTTGCCGAGGTTGTTCAGACTCACGGCGAGATCAGGAAGGTGACTATGAGACCCAGCTTCGACCAGATTTCGATAAAGGTCTACCGCCTCCGTGCTCGCTTCAAGGGCCGACCGTACATCACCCGTTTTTGCCAGACGGACGCCTAGCTGATCTAGGGCAGTGGCGAGATCGATGCGCGTGGCCAGATCGTTACCAAGGCGATCCCGAAGGACGTGAATGTGTCGTTCTAGCTCACGATCATTCATCCGTACCTGACCCTTCGTCTGTACGGCTGGGTTCACCCGATCCATGAGCCGTTCTCAACCATTGATCAATATAGCCAGGCTGAAGTGCGACCTCATCACTGTAGATTTTGAAGTCTATTGTCCTACTTGGATCAGTTATCCTTACGTGTACGGCAGGCTTATCAGGCGCTCTAGAGTCTCGTGTTTGCTCTCCAGGATGGGTAAGCATCACTAAAAGGCCACTCATCAACGTCAGCACGACTACGGCACTCCATCTAAGGGTGCTTGCCTCAGTTGTTGCAAAGTTGATGGCCACATTCGTCGCAGTCGCCAAAACGGCCGCAAGGACGGCGGTGAAGATACCTCTTCGCAGGGACCTTCGAGTAGCCGTCACTGTCATGGACCTTACCCAAACGTGTTCTTGCCAGTGCCGCAACACGCTTCGTGGCTTTGATCCCTAGATCCCTGGCCAGGGTATACCGGCTTCCCTCGTCCGCACGCACGTAGCACCCTCCGCACAGATCTGGAGGGTGCATTCGCGCGAACGGCGCGAAACCCGTGACAGACCGTCTCGCGCGAATGTGCCCTCCGGACCAAGGAGGGGTCTGGGGAACCACGGGGTTCCCCGTTCACCCCATGATCAACCGGCATCACGGATGCAGAACGCAGGCATTACGGGTCGGTGGTACCGGTCCGTAGTGTCCTGCGGCGGGTTGAGCGTGTTGCCCGTGTCGGGGGACGGATGCGGCAGAAGATGCTCTGCCGTCGGGCTGAGAGCGCATCTTGGGGTGTTGACCGAGGTCTTCACCCCGGAACTGGTGGACAGCGCGATCGCCCAGCACGATCCGGGGTGAGCGGCAGTGCAGGCTGCTGCCATCTCGGCTGGTGGTCTACTTCGTGCTCGCGTTGTGCCTGTCCGCCCGCGAGTCGTACGAGGAGATCCTGCAGTTGCTCACCGGAGGTCTGCCCGGGAGTACGGCTCTGGTGAGGGCGAACCGGTCCTCATTGTTTCGGGCCAGGGCCCGGCTCGGGCCCGAAGTGCTGGAGACGCTGTTCCGTCAGGTCGCGGGACCGTTAGCCACCCCGCAAACGCCCGGGGCATGGTGGCTGCGGCTGCGGCTGCTGGCGCGTTGGACGGCACGCAGATCGACGTTCCCGACTCGGTCAGCAACGGCAAGACCTTCGACGGCCCGGCCACCATGCAGCACACACCGCTGGGATTCCCGCAGGTGAGGGCCGTGGTGCTGGGAGAGGTCGCAGTCGTAGAGATTGTCCAGTCGTCGGTTACCTCGACGCGCCCGATCTTTCTCCAGGTATCGACGGCCTTGTTAACAAGCATGCTGAAGAGCCACCGGTGCTGGCTCTCTGGCCGCATCGAACCGACGGTCTCCCACTGAGCGCAAGCGTCGGTGAACGCATCGTGTACGAGATCTTCTGCCTGGTGGCAGTCGCCTTGGGCGAGAATCTTGGCGCGGATCAACAGCGAAGGGCTGGTAGCTCTGCAAAGAACGTCCACGTCCAGCCGAGAACTGCATCTGTCACCTGGCCCCCTTCCTAGTGTCGGCGGCGGCGGCCTGCTGGTCACTGCGCGCCGACCGGTTCGGCGCCCCGTGGCTGGCCGGGTCGGTGAGGGTGGCGATGATGCTGTGTTCGCGGCCCTTCTCATCGATGCCGACACCGTAGTTCGGACTCTTGCAGTCTGGGAAGCGGGTTGGTGGGGGTCGCGGTGATCGGCGTTCGGCCAGCCCGTCGGCCATAGCGCGCGCCACACCGTAGGCGCCTGTACCGAGATCGCTGCGGGCCGTGCACCTTGAACGTCGGCACCGTGTCGCCTAGCCCGCCCAGATACCCGGGGTAGGTGCCGTGGCTCTTCGACCACCGATGACGGCTCATATACGGCCACAGCAGCTCGATGCAGGCGGCGACACCACTGAAATCCCACTCACGTCCAGGCGGGCGAACATGACCCTCGGTGTTCAACTGGTCCGCGAGACACTCCATATCATCGCCGGTCTCGCGGTTGAGCTGAGCGAGCCGGCGTACGGCCGTCCGGTGGTATCCGGCGGCTTCAGCGGCGGCGAAGTCAGCCATCCGCAACGCCGCGGACACCCGTTCCTGCGCCAGCCGTTCGCGTTCGGCGCGGACGCGTAGCGCTTCACGTTCCTCAGCGCTCCTGGCCCAGGGCCCGACCGCCGGGCCCCCAACCACTCGTCGCGGCATGGTCGCCATATTGCCCCAGATCGACGCTCGAAGGCCGTGGGCCGCTGATGACCACCCGCACGCCAAGATACGGCCCCGAGTTCACGGGACACGGTCTAGTTGTGGATGACTGTTGAGGCGGGCGGCTGGCAGGCAAGGGTTGGCATGGACATGAGCTGGGTGAAGGCACCGGATGTCGACAGCAGTGGCACCCAATCAGGCAGAGGGCAGCTGGTGGTGTTAAGGAGAACATGGCCGTCGGCCGAGATGTTTGCGGACGGGCCCGGCCCGGGCGATGTGGTGACGATCGTGAGGTCGCCTCGGTGGTGGGCTGAGGATCTGCGGAACTCTTCGACCTCGTCGGTGCAACTGACGAGGACGTTCTGAGACGAAGCGTGGCGAGCTAGGAGATTGCGCGTGTGTTCAGAGTCGTCCGTGAGGGCGAGCCCAGGAATTCGTTCCTCCCGCAGGGTGTCGGCATCGATGCCGAAGAGTCGCCGGGCGTCGGACCGGCTGAGTACGACGCGATTTCTTCGGCTGGTCAGGGCATCAATGGCCAGGTGGCGGACGGCGTTTTCGGCTCCCGGGCCTGTGAGGGAGATCCCCGTTGCGCTGAGCAAGGTCTCTTGGCGTGCGGCGAGAGCTGCGGGGCCGGCCCGGGTTGCGAGCCCTGGCGTCGCCTCGTGCTTCATGCGGTTGAGCATGGACAGCACCGCCGGGGTGAGGGTTCGCCGTCTTCTGCACGCGTGAATGGCACCGCCGATCAGGGCGAGGAGTGTTGCCGCTCCGCCGCCCGAGACAGCCAGCCACGGTGCGCCGTCATCTGGCTCGCGACGCGGCTTTGGGGGATGTTCGTCTTTGTGCTGGGGTGGTTTCGCCGTCTGTGCTGTGGCGGGAATCCATTCCGGTGAAGGGGAATGGCCATCACCTCGGGCTGCGGGTTGGTCGAGTCCCGAGGTGGGCGGAGTCGGGTTCGCGTGGCGCTTCTTGGTGTGATGCCCCGGACTTTTTGAAGGCCGATGGCGTCGCGGAGGCTTCGACGCCCTCGGAATGGAGTCGCGGATGACGTCGTCCCAGTCCGGGTCGCGACCGCTTCTGATGCTCCGCAGTACCTCTTTGCGGGCGCGGCGGCAGGCTTTGTCTCTGTCGACGTACCTCTTGGCGACTGGGCCGATAGGGCCACATGCTGCGACGTTCTGAATGCTCGGCGGATCGGCGTTCTCGTGGGGAAGGTGGCTGAGGGTGACGACTGCGACCATGAGGAAGGCGCTGTTCACGGATAGCGCCAGCCAGTGTGGACGACGAGTGGGCCGGGGTTGTGGCTTCTCCAGGTTGCCAGGCACTTCAGCGGTCGGTGTACTAGGCACCCGGGCCCCGTCCGTAAATGTGGCTCTCGTGATTGGCGCGGTGTTCTGCGGGGCGGCGTTGGAGGGACGTCGGGCGCGGAGCTGGGTTGCGGCGGGGCCATCGGATGGCGAGGAAGAGCGCGATGGGCCAGCCGAAGACGGTGGTGCAGCAGATCGCATTGAACAGCATGATGATGGCGATGTCGTCGACGCCGCGGGCTAGGGCGATGAGCGTGGGTAGTACCGCCAGGAAGGCGAGAAGGCCGATCAGCGCGAGCCAGAAGTAGATGCTGTTCTGGAGGGCGGACATCATCCTGCTCCTTCCGCTCGATTAGAGGTTGCGTCGTCGGTTGCGGTCGGGGACCTGGGGCTGTGTTCGCCGGGCGCGCGAGACTTCGATGGGCTGTTCTGCGGACATCTCGAGTGCCTCGTCGATGGAGTACGGGAAGTCTTCGGCCGCCTTGGCTACGTCTGCGCTTCGGTCGGGGTACGAATGCGGGGCTTCCGGGACGGCCTTGGCGATGATGTGGTCTGGCAGGTTTGTGGTGGTTTCCAGGACTGTTCGCAGCTCGGCGGCGTGGGGCTCGCGCCCCTGGAATTCGAGCTTGGCGCGTAGCTCGTCGGCGAGCTGGCTCGCGCGCTGCTCGAGCCGGGCCTGTTCCCACTCGTCGCGGTCCGGGCCATGGACGCGTGCGGCCCATTCGGCGCCGGTACCTTCGGGGAGTTCTCCGCGTTGGGGTGCCGGACCGCCGGTGCGGACGTTCGGGTCTCGGATGAAGAACGGCGCGGCGCGGGCCATGGCGCCGAGTGGATCCTTGCCTTCACCGCGGAGCCGGTCGTAGTGGCTCATCCCGTGTGGGTGCAGGCGGCGCAGTTGCTCCTCGCATTGGCGGACGGCGAGGGCCGCGGAAGCGTTCTCGGCAGCGTAGGGGACGGCCGCCCCCCACGCTTCGGCGACGTCGACCAGGTTCGCCTTGCGAAGCCACTTACCGTCGTGGGCACGGGCCCAGCGGGAGCGCGCTTCGGCCATGGCTGCTCGCTGTGCTTTGGCTTCTGCCCGTGCGACCTCTCGGTCCATGGCCTGCTGCGCAGCTTCTAACCGGTGCTTGCGCTGGGCGAGAAGTTGCTGTCCGGCTGCGGCGACGGACACGAGTTGCACGAGTCGTTGCCCGCCATGGTGGAGTCCTTCGGCGATCGGGTCTGGATGGTTCTGGGTCATGCCGTCCTCCGGGTGGTGGGCTTTGGCGAGGTGGCGCGAGGCGAATGCCTGGTGCCGGTTTCCTGCTGACCAGAGCTAAGGGGCGGGGGAGACGATGCGTCCGGGTCCGGGCTGATCACCGATGTGACGAGGGCGGTGATCTCAGCGGGCGGCATGCCGACTCTGGTGGCGACGCGGGCGACTTGCCGGGCGATCTGATCGTGCGGCAGCTCGGCGATCAGTTTGGCCGCGGACTGAGCGGCGGCAAATCGGGACTCGACGAACTCCAGCCGTCCCCCGGACCTGTGGATTCTCTCATCTATCACCAGGTCAGCAAGAGGAGTTACTGACAGTAATGCATCACGGACAGTCGATTGTCCCGTCGGGGAGAGTAGCTCTGCCGGGTCTCGGCCGTGGGGTAGGACGGCCGCCTCGATCCGGGCGGCGATGGGGTGGATGGCATGCCAGGCTCGGATCGCTCCGGCTCGTCCAGCAGGGTCACCGTCGAGCGCGATCACCAGGCCGGTGGTTCCGAGGTCGGCATGGGCACCGAGCGCGTTGACCTGGGCCGAAGTGACCGCCGTCCCGCACGGTGCGACCGCAGCGTATTCCTCCGGCAGGGTGGTGTTGACGGCGATCGCGTCGAGTGGGCCTTCGACGAGGAGAGGACGTGCCATGCTCGCGACCTGCGCGCGTGCCTCGTGGAGTCCGAACAGGATCTCGCCCTTGCGGAAGAGCTCTGTCTCGGGAGTGTTGAGATACTTCGGCCCTTGGGCATCGTCCCGGCGGCGGCCGATGAAGGCGACGATCTGTCCGTCCTGGTCTCGGAGTGGGAACAGGACACGGTCTCGGAGGAGGTCGAAGGGCTCTCCGCCGTCTTTCCGCTTCGCCAGGCCGGCATGGATCAGGGTCTCATCGCGGTGCCCCAGGGCGCGCAGGTGTTGCAGCAGGGCGCTATGGGAGCGCGGGGCGAAGCCGATCTCCCACTGCTCCTGCACCTCCGAGTTGAAACCACGACCCGCGAGGTAGCGGGCTCCCCAGCTTCCATTCAGTTGTCGTCTGTAGAAGCCGTGGGCGTCGGCTAGCACGGCGTGGAGTTGGGATGGACGTTCACCAAGCCGTCGTCGATGGGGGGCTGTGCTTTGGGACCGCAATGCCTGCCGAGGCTCGGTCTCTTGGGTTGGCGCACCGGTTGCTTGAGGCCCCGGGTCGGCTGCCTCGGCGAGGCTTCGCAGCTGACGCCGTAGTCGCGTGCTCGTACGGACGATCTGATCTCCCACCGCTCGGATGGCGGCGGGCGAGTCGGTGCGGCCATCCGTCCCCGCCCACTGCTGGGCTGGCGGAAAGGACAGATGCATGACCGGCAACCCCAGCTCCGCCAGGACGAGGTAGGCGACCGAATCCGCGAGGACGCGTCGGACGCCGTGACAGGGGGCGGCGTCTACGCCTGCTGTATCGAGATGCCCGCCGGGTCGCAGTGCGTGCGCGAGCTGGTGGACGAGCAGTGACGTTGCGGCGGTGTCGTCCAGTTCCGGAGGTATCGGGATACGACGGCCGGGCCGCCCAAGGTAGGTCCATCCTTGCCCGCGGTCGATGTAGAACCCGAGTTTGGCGGCGACCTGGGAGACCTGCCGCAGTCCCTCGGCCGGGGAGAGGGGCTGTTTCTCGATCGCGTCGCCATCGGTCTGTTCGATGTCGAAGACGGCGCGCGGTCTGCCACGGGTCGAGATGATCCGGATTCCAGTTTCGCCGCCGCGGACCTGCCGCCCCGCCTTCTGCCACGCGTCATAAGACCGGACGTCGGTCGCGGAGCGCCGCTGTGCCGGGATCAGCAGCGTGTTAGTGAATCCGTATCGTCCATGCCGGCTCGCATGAACCAGCCACGCGTCCCACTGGAGACGGCCGTCGGCCAGCTGGGCGACCACGTGATCGGCGATCCCTTGAAGGACGTCGAGCCGGCGTCGTTGCTGCTTCTCGTCGGGCGTCATCGTGAGTCCCTCTGGGCGGACTCTTCACGGACGGCGGCGATCATCTGCGTGAGCCGATGATTGGCGATGGTGAAACCCAGCTCGCGCAAGCGGCGGCCGAGCTGGTCCCGGCTGAGCAGGACACCTTCGCGTTCCATTTCTCGCTGAAGCTGCCGGGCGACGGCCATGAGGTGGTCGTCCTGCCGCGTCTCCTCGGTCGCGTCGTAGTCGGGAGCCGGACGTGGCGATTGCTGGGCGGCGGGCAACCTGTGGAGAGCGAGACGGTCGGCCAGCGGCGCTCTCCAACGCCATGACCATCTGCCGTAGTCCTGCTGGAGTTGAGAGACGGCCAGGAGGTGGCGGTGCTCCAGGTCGAGGCCCTGCCGATACTCGGTGATGTGCCAAAGGATCATGCGTCGCCACAGCAGCAGGCTGGACACCGGCGCGAGCAACCAGCGAGTGGTCGGGATCCTTTCGATCCTGCTGGCTGAGGTGAGTCCGACCCACCGGCGGATGAGATGCCGGACGCCTTCGACGACCGTGATGAACAGCACGGGCATCGCCGCGTTCATCACGCTGCCGGCCAGGCTCCCGCGCGCGGCGGACACGTTCACTAGGACGGTACCGGCGATGTAGATCCAGGCGACCCAGCGCAGCATTGGCCAGGGCAGATCCAGGTACTCCATCAGGAGATCCCAGGCCAGAAGGGTCAAGATGCCGACATCCATGCCGACCGGCACGATCCACGCCAGCCCACCGAAGTGCGGCTCGGCCATCTCCCGGATGGTGGTGAACGACCCGAGTCCACCGAGGACGGCCAATGCCACGATCAGCGGAGCGACTCCGATGGTCACCCATTTGACGACTGCGGGTTGTGTCCTCCGCGCCCCGCCCCTCGGCGAGTCCGCGGCCCGGAACTGCTGGACGGTCGTCACCGTGTGCGCCTCTCCAGCATCCAGAACAGCAGCCGCGCGACGTACCGGGCCTCATCGGCGGTGCCGAGCAGCCGACCGTGAGCGGTCACGTAGGCGTACGCGCCCTCGGCCCCGGCGCACAGGACGGTCTCGGACCACCCGTCGTGGCGGATCCGCAAGCGCCAACGCCCGTTGCGCGGTTTGCGCACTCGGACGCTGACGCCGATGTGCTGCAGCTCGTAGCGAAGCCGCAGGAGGCGGGCACGCCGTTCCGCCAGCTCATCCTGTGTGGTGGTCGCCTGCGACTCCATCGTTCCCCCCGGTGATGTCAGCCGATGAACCGACCCGGCCATCAACTAAAGTCTTTGATCAAGAACATGCATCACACTTCGGGGATGGTCAATTACAGAGTGCGAGTCGGCGTGTTGTTGCCTAAGAAGGTCGTCGGCCGCGGTGACGGTCTCCCGATGGGTGCTGCGAAGTGGGCGGCGTTCTGACCGGGACAGCGCCGAGAACGGGAGCCCAACGGCTGGGGAATCCGGCGATGGCCAACTGTGCCTGCGAACGCGCTGGGAGTTCGTCCCACCGAGTCCTTCGGTGACCCTCAGCGGCGGTTTGCGCTCGCTCAAGATGGCGGTACGCATGACGCGCAGCGGCGGCCTGCGCCTGGCGCTGCTGGAGCCTGCGGATCTGCGCGACGGTCTCCAGCAATGTGATCAGACGCCCCACCAGCGCAAGGACAGACAGCGTCATGCGGTCCTGGACACCGGCCAGCGTCAGCAGCCGAGCGGAAGTGCGCAGGGCGTTCCCTTCAGATGTTGGGCGCGGGATGCGGCCGTACGGTGCTCGGGCCGCTCGGTCATAGGTGTCGGCAGCACGGCGAAGGTGACGATTTCCGGTGACCTCGGCGGCCACATGCAGCACATCGGACGCGGCCCAGCAGGCGTCTTCGGCGGCAAGAGGGTTGGTCACCAGATGCCGCCGAACATGGGACGTGGCGTAGGCAGCGGCGCGGGCCGCATCGTCGTAGAACGCCTGACGCTCCTCGTGAGTCAGGTTGTCTGCCGGCAACGTTTCGTTGCCTGCCGGGTCATCCCATCCTCGCCGGAGGCGCGGCAATGTGAGGTCGTCGGCGAGCCGGCCGCCGCTGTACCAGACGGGTTCATCGGAGTCAGCGAGCGCGACGGCATAGCCGGTGATCTGCTCCGGATCGGTCTTGCTGTACCGAAGCCGGACGAGCAACCCTTGCTGTTCGAGTCGGCGGACGAACTCATTGGTCGTCTGGGATTCGCCCGCCGCGCGGCGGACGGCCGTCCGCAACACCCCGCGCACCGTCCGCGCCGACAAGAGCGGTCCGGACGGCGACCGAGGCCCTGGACGATCAGCACCCTCCGGCGCCCATCGACGCCGCAACTTGGGCAGGGTCAGATCAGCGGCCAGCCTTCCGCCGCCGAACCAAACCGGCCGTCCGGACGCTTCGACGTCATCGACCAATGCGACGGCGTAGCCGGTGACGCCGTCAGCGGCCCGCGTGCTGTAACGCTTGCGGACCAGAACACCCTCGGCCCCTAATGCGCCGAAGAATTCAGCCTCCGTCCGCGCTCCCGCCGCAGCAACTGAGACATGCCGCCGCAGGACACCGCGAGCCGGCTCTACACGCCCGACCCGCGCGGCCTTCTCGGTCTCGGCGCGCTTGGGTCGCCGCGCCGCCGTCCGGTCCGCCGGCGCCGTCCGCCGCAGCCCGAACCGCCGCTCCATCTCCCGGCACGCGTCCCGAATCCGGTACCCGTCATTCCACACTTCCGGTCGGACACCGTCCGCGCGCGCCAAAGTGGCCACGATGTGCACGTGGTCATCGGCATGCCGGACGGCGATCCAGCGGACGGCATCCTCGTCCCCATCCCCGGCCAATCCGGTACGGGACATCATCTCTTGCGCGACCTCGGCCCACTGCCGATCACTCAGAATCGGGTCTTCCGGCGCCGCCCGCGCTGACAGATGCCACACCGGCTTGCGGTAATTCCGCTCACCCAGCAAAGCCAGAGGCTGAGTGAGCAGACCGTCCAGCCGCCGAAAATCACGCCTGCCATCCGCACGCAGCGCCGGCTCCAACTCAGCCGGGCTCCGAAACCCCGCCACGATGTGCGGATCGTGATGCTCTCCGCACCGGCCAGGCCCGTACAGATACCGGATCAGCCCCTGCACCCGCTTGCCCCGCAACACCTTCCCGATCAACGTTCGCCGACCACGCTAAGGAAGACGCCTGCGCAGCTCGTCAGCCAGGTCATCAAGATTCCGGACAGTCCGCGCCGCCGCTTCGGCATACCACCGCAGCTGCGGCTGCGGCTCCCCCGAATGCAGCGCCGCAACCGCCTGGTTGAGGTTCACCCCGATACGCCGAGCCTGCCCGGCAGCGTGCATCACCGTCGCCAGCGTCTCCCGCAGCAACGCATACTGCGGTTGGACGCTGCCCCGCGCCGCCACCAGCACCGCCTGCGCCGCGTACGCCCCGACCGCCAGCCGCTCGCCCCTGGCAGCCGAGACCACCAGCGCATGCTCCTCATCCGATAGCGAGAACCTCACCGACCGCCCTCGACGCGGCCTCCGATGCGCCCGCCGATTCAGCCGCGCCGCCCTCACCCCTTGCTGTGCCCCGTCTTCTTCGGCTACGGCTCCCACCTCCCCCGGATCGCGCTCGATCCTCCTTGCCAGACAGGACCGCGCCCGGTCCTGTCGCCATAAGTGCACGATTTCCATTTCTTGCCCCGCGCCAACGGAGCCCTCCGGCCAAAGAACCCGCAGGCGGGACGAGCCGTCCGTGAACCCACCGCACTCTCGGCACTCGGATGGCAGTGGCCGGATGGTGTCCAGACGAAGCTCAGGCTCCGCGGCTAGGCGTGGCACAGAATCTCAACATGATCGACCTGACCGACGAGTTCCTCACGACCATGCCCGCCACGCTCTGCTACTGGCCGGCCGACCTTGCCAGCCCAACCGGCGTACACCCGAGATCGTTGGGAGTTAGTCGGCGGGCACCGAGCCCAGGACCGATCTTTCCCAAGCTCGCTGCCCGGGGCCGGGCGAGCGCTCGCAGCCGCCGGATAGAGGACCCGTGAACAACTCGCCCAGGCCAGAGAGACCGACCTCGCGGCACTACACGGGATGGGCCCGATTGCGATACGAATTTCGCGCCAGGCCTTTTCCGAACACGGCCTGTACTTCCACATCGATGATGGCGGCGCCTGACTCAGCCAGGCCTGCCCCGGGGCCGCACTTGGCTCACCGACCACGGCGCGGATGCGGCGGATGTGGTGGCGAGCGAAGCTCCGGAGTCGCGTCCGTGGCAGGATCCGGGCTCGGCAGTACGTCGCCGATCGCTTTGGGGAAGTCCTCGCTCGCCTGCCCCTTCTGAGCGTTCTCCCCCTCTGCCAGTTTCGTCGCTGCTTGCTGCTCGGAGGGTGGTTCTTTGCCGGCATCCCAAGCTTGGATGGGGGCAAGCGCGCCTGCCGCACGCCGGAAGCTCTCACCGAGATCAGCCGCCTGCTCGGCCACTCGCCCGAGCGCATCGTGCGCGGCCGCCACGGCGGGAACGGGATCGTCACCGTGGCTATGTCCGAGCCTGCCGGCATCGAGTTCGCGGGTCAGGAACATGTCGATCTGCTCGGCCGTCCGCCCCAGACGGAAGGACGTCTGGGCCAGATTTCCCAGGACCGTGTAGGCAGCGGCTGGCTCGGACAGCCCCGGATCTTGTGTCAGATGATTGAGGGCTCGGACACGCTCATGCAGCTCGCCGGCAAGCCGCGCGATGTCCTCGTCGGTACGGGTTTCGTGATCGTCCATGTGGGGTGCGCTCCAATGTCGAAGGGGGTCCGACCATCCAGCACTCCTCTCTCTAGGCAACGAATGACAGACTCTGACGCCTACTCAAGGCAAGTCAGGCCGTTTGCGCTCCATACTCTCCGAAGATCATCGATGTGACCAACACGTCCAGACGGCGTGTCGCCCCCACAGTGGCTTCCACCATCCACACGCTGCCCGACTTGTTCCGAGGCGGGGGCCAGCGGGAACCGGACCAAAGCGGTTCGAGACGAGAAGTGGCCCCATCTTCGAATGAGTTCTGGCTCCAGTTCGCGGCCTTGGCGGCCTCGATCACGAATGGGGGCCGCCCCCTCCGAGCGTCGTAGCCGGAGTCATCGTGCCTGCTCCACCGTGCCTCGTACACGAGAGTGTTGGAGTCGATGGTTCGGTCAGGACAGCAGTTACGCCACGCGCCTGGGGCGGCGCGCTGCCAGAGCTCGCGGCAGCCGGTGGGCGGTTGCAGGTGCCATGCGGGCGGTGGCGGTGTCGAGTGGCAGGAAGGCGTACTCGCCGATCTCGTCTTCCTGCACGGTGATGGCGGGAGCGCCGGTGATGGCTCCGCCGTCGAAGACCAGGTGGATCATCGAGCGGAGCCGGGCGCCGCTGGCGGCGACGAAATCGACGCCGAGCAGACTACCAACGGGGACGGTCCAGGCCCAGTTCCTCGTTGATCTCCGGGCGACACGCCAGGCGCGGGGTTCACCTTCATCCGCGACGCCACCGGGCCGCCCCCAGTCGTCGCAGTAGCGGGTCTTGACCAGGAGCACCCGTCCATGGGGATCGGTGAGCAGCATGCCGGTCGCCAGGTGACAGGTCGGCAGGCTCGCGTACCAGGCCACCGGGTCGACACGCCACCAGACGGATGCTAACCGCGCTCGTCCCGGGCATCGGACGCGATGACGGGAGCAGGAATGGCGCCTCGTACGGTCGCGCGCTGGCCGGGCGCGGTCGGCTATTCGACCAGGCCTTGGTGGACGGCTACGGCTCCGAGCGCGAAGCGGTGCTGGACCCCGAGGGCTTCGCGGATGGCGATGACGTGGCGACCGACCGTCGTGACGCTCACACCCACGCGTTCTGCGACAGCGTTGTCGGAAAGCCCTTGAACAAGGAGACGCAGAATCTTCATCTGGATCGGAAGCAGAGGTCCCTTCTCTACGTCGGGTGCACCGTACGGCGTCGCGCGCTCCCAGAGAAGTTCGAAGTACTGCCTCAGCGCCCCCACGATCACAGACGACTGGATGAGCAAAGCGCCCGCTGACATCCTCTCCGCCAGCGGCAGAAGCGCGATGGCTTCATCGGCGAGCCGCATGTTCATACTGACCCTCGGGAGGAGCCGCACCGTGCCACCGGCTCGGATGAAGGCTTCCACATTCTCGCGTTCAGCGGCCGACTCGACGCACTGAGTCTCGTAGATCGCTCTGCACTTCGCCCGGGTGGACGTGACGTTAGCCCCGCCCACGGCCATGCGTGCGCCAAGGATCAACCAGTCGCGCTGCGCAGACCTGGTCAACGTTGAGGTCAGCTCGGCGAGCCTTTCGTGGTCGGTGAGGACTTGGGCCAACTGGTCCATCACGCCGCTCTCCGTCGTATCCGCCAAGGCCTGGGCGGCACGAAGGCGTTCCTGCCCATCCAGCAGCGTCCGGTGTTCGACCGCGAGGTCGTCGGCCATCCTGGCCAGGGCATGTTGCAACACAAGGTCCGGTGAGGCCGGAACCAGGGCAGAGCCCTCGTGGAGGTAGGCCAACCCACCATGGACAAGGGCGTCTATGTTCGCGGCTCCACCGAGAAATTCAGAGGCGTCATCCCTCGAGAGGCGCCCATGTACGAGCAATGAGATGTAACCGGACAACAGCTCGCCCGGGACCATGCCGTCCAGAAGCCGCTCCGCCCGTGAAGCCACAGAACCGTCACCCACATCGTGCACATTCACTGAGAGTAGTGACCCGCGCGCTCACTTCAAGGATTGACCTGCGTGCCTGGCGCGCGACCCGCATCGACCGCCTCAGTCCGGACGGCGTGAGGACGATGGGATCACCTCCGGCACGGTTGCGGCGGTGCAGGCCCGCGCACCCAAACGCGGACCCCGCTAACCCGGAGCGACATCCTGGCCAGTCACCGAACCCGACTCACGAAAGATCGAGGCTAAGCGGGCGGCCAAACACCACGACAGCGGCATAAGCGGGCGAGGTGCCTGTCAGGATGGCACCTGGCGCGGGTCGGCCTACTTGTGAGCAAGGTGTTCGGAGAGGTGGGGTGGCATGCAATACCTGCAAGACGAGGGCGGTCCGGGGTGACCGCGATTCCTTGGACAGTCGTAGACCCCGACACGATTGAACGGATGATCGCCGTCGGTCTGTGCCACCGGCACAGGCACGCCCGACGTATCAAGCCTTCACAGGGCGATGGGGGTCTGGACGTCCTGGTCCCGGTACCTGGTCAGTCCCAGCTGCAGGTCGAGAACTACCAGGTTAAGAAGTTCGCGGACGGTCTCGGCGATTCGCGCGAGCGTCAGATCAAGAAGTCTCTGGCCAGAGCCATCGCCACTCACAATGAGACGACCTTCGGTTACAGGATCTCCAAGTGGTACCTGGCTCTGCCCATGGATCTCACGCGTGAACAGGAGAAATGGCTCTTCGACCTCGCCTCCGAGCTAAGGACGCCGTTCCCGGTCGAGGTGTTCGGCCTGACTTCGATCGAGGAGCTGCTGCTGGAGGCGCCCAACATCCGTGACTACTACCTCGGTGACGGCCTTGAACGAGTCCGCGAGGCGTTGGCCCAGATGAACAACCTGGCAGGCTTGCAGGGCCTCACCGCCGACCCGACAAAGCTAAATCCGGCCAATGCGACCGACTCCCTTGCCGAGCTCCATCGCCGCCTCAACGCCGCGGATCCTCACTTCAACTACGACCACCAGGTGACCATGGACCTCCCTCGCATCGCGCCTGGTTCGGACCATATCGCAAGCGTCATCGGGCGAGCAGGCCGGGATTCACCGTACGTCACCTGGCATGTCTATACCAAGTACGACACGGCGCTGGAGGACCGCCCCATCCCCGGGGGCTTCACGATCTATCCCGAGCGAATGAGTCTCGAGCAGCGCAAGGCCTGGGAGCGGTGGCGCGACTACGGGACGCCAATGGTCCTGGAAGGCGACGTCGTCGAGGACCTCACTGTGGATATGCCAGGGGGTCTTTGGGGGCCGCTGCCTACCGGGGAGCGTATGTTGAAGGTCAGTCCGGCTCTCGGGGAGCTCAAGAACGAGCCGACGACGCGGTCCTTGTGGGTCATCGAGGACGCTGAAGGTGCCAGGCTCGCTGAGAGGATGTTCTGGTTCCGTCTGGAAGGACGCGGGCTGGCTGGAGGTGAGCACCGTCATGGCGTCGACGCTGACGGGTATATCACCGTCGACCTCTACGCGATGCCCACAGGAGCGACTACCGGCTCAATGAATGTGAGTCTCAATCTGCTCGGCGACCGGTGGACCAGTGAACCGGTGCAACGCGTCCTGCCAATGCTCCGCTTCTGTGCCGCCTGGGGAAACGACAACCTGCTGCGACCACGGGACGAGTTCGGCTTCACCGTCGCCAAGGAGGCGTGCACCCTAAGCGGCGAGTCCCCTATCCCTCCGGTCCTGGTGGCCGCCGTCGAAGACCTGGTTCGCATCAGTGCCGCAACGAAGCATCCCATTGGGCTGCCGCAGAACATCGGGGCGCTGGCAGACCAGAAGGGAATTGGTCTGCGTATGATCGCGGACACTGTCTCCGGGCTCGACCCCGAGGTTGGCATTGGTGAGTTGGTATTGTGGTATGAGAATGATCCATCAGCCTACGCCGACCTGGCTGCGCGTGCCGAGGCGGGGTCATTGGTTGTGCCCTGGTCCATTCCGTTCCCTCTGCTGGGCGACGGCTTCGAGTTCGCGTTCAACCTTGAGATCTCTGGCGATGTGACGCTGGAGCCCGAAGAGACCACCGCCGAGCAGGCGAAAACAAAGAGGGCGGTTCGCGTGATCCCGGCCGAATCGGCCCGTGGGCGTCTTCGCTGGGACGCCGATCCGACCTCTGGTCGGGTCGAAGGCTGACGAGACCGGCGGGCAGCCCAAGCGCAGCGTCAGCGCCTACTGCCCCGCTGGTTCCGAGCCATCCGGTCATCGGCACAAGCGAACCTGATTGGACGATCAAGACAGTCGGCGGCCGACCGTGCGGTCAGCGGCATGAGCGGACGTCTGCAGGCTGGGTTCACCCACTGCGAGAACTTTCTGGCCCCACCACCCGATTATCAGCGCAGTTGGTTCGCGACCACCACCTCTCCGTCCGCCAGATAGGGTCGCCCAGACACGCCCGTGCGATCCTTTAAGGGAGACCCCTCGACTCTGACCAGTTCTGCAACTTCGCTGCGCAGCACTCGGCGGTTGAGGCTTGCCGAAATAACCCGGCGACGATTGGTCTTCTGGCCGCGTACTGTGCTGCAGCATGACGATCCTGCGATCGCGCCGGCTGGAGCTCCTGCTTGGCACTGAGATCAGCAACCGAGACCTCGCGTGGGAGCACCTGGAGCGCCTACGCGATGCTCAGGTAGCCGAGGCCGCCGATCTGGACTACAAGGTTTCCTACGGAACTCAGCGCAGTGACCGGCACAAGCCCGGGAGCGATGTCGCCGCGATGGCCAACACTCAAGGCGGGCTCATCATCGTGGGTGCCGACGAAAAAGACACCCAACTCACCTCGCTGCCTGGCATCGATCTATCCGAGAGGGAACACACGCGGCTTCTCAGCTTGATTGGCGATCATGTTCATCCCTACACCGAGTTCGAGATCATTCCCGTCCCGAACCCGCATCAGGACGGCAGGGGCTGCTATGTCATCGCGATACCTCGCAGTCCGCGCTTCCCACACGGCGTTCTGATCAACGAGGCGTACCGATGGCCGCGCCGCGTCGGACACCGCACCTTCCACATGTCCGAAGCCGAACTCGCCTCCGCCTATCGGATTCGCTTCGCCCGCGAGAAGGATCAGGCCAGTCGGGCAGACACGATTGAGCGGACCGCCCAGCAGCGCCTCTTCGGCGACCGGGACGGGGCTTGGATCCTGGTGTCGCTTGTCCCTGATCTCCCCGGCGACATGGTGGTCAATTGGGACACCTTCACCGCTTTCTCCCTCGCGCACGAACGCACCGACCCCGTGCTGCTCTCCAACGGCAGCAACGCCTGGAAGCGCATCATGCCTGGACCGCGGTGCCTGCTGCTGGATCGCACCGTCCAGGTTGAGCTCGGCGAGATGGCCGAAGGCGTCGCCGCAGAACTCCACACAGACGGTGCCGGGGTTTTTGCCTTGTGGGTGCCGGATCTCAACCGGGAGCTCCGCGGGGAGACTGGCAGGGATCTGCCCTGCCGAATCGCCGAACTCTGGCTGATGGTGACAGTTCTGTCCGGCCTGCGGTTCCTCGCCGAATACGCCCGGGACTACGCCTACGCCGGCGGTGATGCGCTGATCCGCGCCGCTATCTGCAACTCTTTCCAGGGTCGCCGTGTTGAGCTCAGCACGGACGGAGCGATGGGGCCCTCTCGGCTCGGCACGTTGACGCGCGCCGTCCCGATTCCCATCGCGGAACGGGCTGCCCCGTTGGACGGCCTCGCTAGCGATGGCCCCCCGCTCATCTCGGCGGCCGCGTACCTGGTCGGTGACCTGATGCGCACCTTCGGTCATCCTGACGTCCTGCACATCACCACCGAAGGGCAGATTGCTACAACTCGGTGGTGGGGTCACGCAGACGCGATCAAGCAATGGGCGATTGAATCTGGTGTAGAGACCCTTTAACTAGCGCGTAATGGTTCAGTACGACCTCGGCAAGGAAGACGAGGTATTGAACCCAGCCGTTTAAGTTCTGCGGCAGATGGGTTTCGGCAGACCCTGTCGCCGATGGCTCCTTTTTAGTCTCTAATGGAATGGTCTGCCGTGGCGGCCTGACGGACACTTCGGCGAGCATCCTCTTGGAGAAGCCTCTTGAGGTTCTTCTCCTCGGGGCTGAGAGAGATTCTTTTGGCAAGGGATGCTGCAGTCTCTCGCCGAACAGAGCCCGCACCGTCTGTTGCTAGTTCATGAACCGTCTCAAGTGAGAGCGAAACGCCTTCACTTCGCCACCGATAGGCTGCAATAATCCGCATTATGGGGAATGGATGCGATGCCAGAAAGTTCGGGTCGAACCGTGAAAGGTGAGCGGGAAGTTGAGATAGTACGTGGCCCATAGCCCGACTCTCTGATTCGCCCTTTATTTTGAGGCTCTTCAGAACGATCTGCTCGATCTCCGCTGTCTGCTGCTCATTGGGTTGGAAAGCAGCAGCGCATGCCAGGGCCTCGTTAGGGACACTGGTGTGGTCGAAGCGGTGAGAGATGCCTGCGCCATGAAGCCCGCGAGCAAGCTCCAGGAGCCGCAGACGACAGCGGGCTTGGGTTTCGGAGTCCAGATGCCGAGCAAGATTGAACAGACCTCGAAGATCGTTGCTGCGTTCCATGGGTGCGAAGCCTTGATCGAGCGCGCGGTCAAGAAGGATTGACGCGAAGCGTTGGCGGGTTTCTATGTCCAGGATCGAGGCAAGGATAGCGTCTCCCGGGGCGTACCATTGGGCAGTCGCTGGGGAGTCATCGCCGTTGGAGGTCCATTGCCGTTCGAGTGTCGCCTCGGCATACGGGCGAAGGGGCTCGGGGTCCGCACCAACTCGTATGAGCGCTCCGCAGACACGTGGATTGGTCGCTGCGAGCGGCCCAAGCAACCCGACCAGCTCAGTAATGTGCCTCTTCGCCTTCGGGATCTCCGCGTAGACGACATCACCCATGAGCTCGTCACTCACCAGAGGGCCGACCAAGAGGGGTAGTGCCTCCGAATAACCTGCATGGGCCAGAGCGACAAGAATGCGGACTGTGGTTCGGTCAACTCGACGAAAGTAAGGCTTCGGATGATCGAGCAGGGTCTGAGCTACGACGAGGAAGCGTTCCACCTGCCCTTGATCCAAGACTCCCGCGACCGCTTTGAGTAGCTGGAATGCCTGCACGCAAGGTGAGGGTTCAATAGCCCATCTATGGCTTTCATCCTTGGCCACTTCTTCGAGCGCCCAGTCGGCCCAGGTACGGGCGTCGTCGTCGCTGAGAAGGTCTGCGGTCTTTATCGTGAAGGCGAAGGCGGCGGCGTGCTGAACAGGCGGCGCGTTACGTCGAAGCGGCGGAAGGAGGACTCGTTCCTCAGGTAGCCTTTTCGCCAATGACGAGATGTACTTCGATGCACCAGCCCTTACCAGCGAATCTCTGGCCTCTGCCAGGTCCCCTCTTCTCTGGAGGAGCCGCCCCAGTTTCTCTTGGGCATCGATCTCATCGGTGAGCTGCGCGCGGAGTACCGCCTGCCAGCGCCAGCGAAGTGTTCTCTGAATCGCTGTTTCAGTCTTGTCGTCATCGAGCGCGGACGAGTAGGCGTGTTGCTGGAGATAGGGCGAACCCGGCAGACGGCTGGTCCGGGCCAAGGGGCGCAGGGTCTGCGCGACCGAGTGCTCGTCCTCCACGTCTTCCCCGTCGTGGTACCAGAAGCGCACCGTCCTCAGGGCGTAGAGCCAGTCAGCTGCCTCGTCGAACATCGACGCCGGAACGGCGCGCTCGATCGCTGACAGGTAGGCCTGCTCGGAGCCCAGGCCGTTTCCGTGGAGCGCCAGATACCGACCGTGCCTGGCATCCAACCACGCGAGTGTCTGCGGCGGGTGCAGCAGACGCACCGTCCTCATGAGCTCATCCCAGGTTCCGGTTGCATCAGCCAGACACATTTGAGCTCGGAGGACCGACCGCTTTGTTTCATCACCGTTACTGGCTTGAGGTTCCTCCAAGATCCGTTGAAGTGCCTCAAGCCGTTCAACGACAAGTTCTGGCCGGGCTGCTGCGATCGCTTCCTCACACAGGAAAACAGCCGCGCGAAGGCTGTGAGGATCACCTGGCTCAAGCTCGTCAAATGATTCGAGGAAACCGGAGAGCCCGGCCCCCTTAGTCACCCAAATTGCTTCGTCCGCCGCTCTGGAAGCACGATGCAACTCGATCGGCCAGTCAATGCCGTCGCGGCGCCTACCGGAGCCGGCCAAGGCCGCATGCGCGTCCCAGGGCTGTGCTCTGTCCAGATGGTCCCAGGCCAGGCCGATACTCAGCTCGACGGCCTCGGCAAGGCTCCCAGCCGCCAGCAATGCAGATGCTTGGGCGCTCCGCATGCGATGGACATGAGGCATGAAGCCCTCAACATGTAGCGCTTCGGCAAGCTTGGCGAATGCCTCCGGCGCACGCGCGTCGTTGTCCTTAAAAAGGCTCCTCGCGATGGCAAGCTCCCCATCGATTCTCAATGCCTTGAACGGACCCCTGAGAACGGCATCCACGCTGATGACGTCAGACACCTTCCGGGAGGACCGAACGCTGCTGGCTCTCCCCCGAAGGCGCTTCAAGTAGCGGTTCACCATGTCGGCGTTGATCGTTCCTGCGTGCAGGCCAACTGTCTGGGCATAAGCCAGCAAGTCGTTGAAGACCTGCTGTGGTGTCAACGACAGGGACTCAGCGATTGGCTTCAACATGTGCAAACTTCGGAGATGGTCGTCACCTCCGTCCACTACGGAAACACACCAGACTTGAAGGCGACGGAGAAATGCGTACGTCGTCTCCTCGACGCCGCCCAGATCCGGAGCGCCCCGGTTGATTGCGACCACGACCGCCTCTTTGACGTGATCCAGGCGGGTGCGATAGCGCTCCTTCACCGCATGCTTCTCGATGGTCTCGAAGAACAGGCGAGTGCCCAAGTGGCAGTACGCCCTGTCCGCAAGCCATCGGAGTTCGCTCAGATTTCGCTGCGCTCCCCCGGCGGCGACTCCGAGATCCCGGTCCCCACACTCGACCTCAAAGTGGCGATCCGCAAGAACGTGTAGTGCCTGCTCAACCACGTCAACGAAGGGTCGATCATTCTCCGTGACCCGCAGGTACTTCTTGACCTGGAATTCAGTGGCCAAGCCATCAAGTGAGTCATCGCCCGAAATGATGATGTCGTCGAGACGATGACCACGGACCTGCTGCTGCAAACCAATAGAACGTACAGAAACC
The DNA here is from genome assembly GCF_044326345.1 of Actinomadura sp. 9N215. Taxonomy (NCBI): domain Bacteria; kingdom Bacillati; phylum Actinomycetota; class Actinomycetes; order Streptosporangiales; family Thermomonosporaceae; genus Actinomadura; species Actinomadura sp. 9N215. Next base: position 80,036 of record NZ_JBIRBA010000037.1, read on the forward strand.
GGCAGACCATGCGGTGACGCCTCACACACCATATGAGCAAGCAAAACAGCGGCGACACGGTATTCGAACAGCGTGCCACCGCCACCTGTCGCCTCGGCGGAAACCACCCGCTTCTCTGCCATCGCCCTCCGACGATAGCGTCAAACGCTCGTCGCAAGCCGCAGTTGCCGAGAACATGATGAGCGGATCGAGGAAGGTCAACCAGGACACCATCACCACGGTCACCCGCCTGCTTCGCCCCCTGCCAGACCAAGGAGCACCACTGGGGCACAAGAGGTATGCGGAACCATGACCGGCCAGGATGCCCCATCCGGGATCCATCCGGCGGAGAACCCAATCATTCGCCACTAACGGACATCCGCATACCCGCTCATCGGCAGATCAGTGCGTTTGGAGCGTGTGCGGCGTTGTTCAGTACACCTCCGTCGGGGGTAGCCCTTATACAGGGGCTGTGGGTGTGGTCAGCCCGTGGGGGCCTTGTTGCTTCGGGAGGCTGAGGCAGTCGTCGTGCTCGGCGGTAGGGGGAGTTTCAGTGGGGGGCGGGCTGTGGAGGTGAGGCGTAGGGCGATCAGTGTGGCGGCCGTTGCCGTGATGGCGGCTGCGGCGGCGGTGAGGACGATTGGTTGTGGACCGAAGGTGGCTACCAGTGGTCCTGATAGCAGGACGATGAGCGGCATGATCATGTAGCTGGTGATGATGTTCCAGCTGTTCACGCGTACAAGTACGTCGTGGGGGATGCGGTTTTGCAGGGCGGTCGTCCAGAAGACGTAGTAGACGGCTTGCAGGGCGCCTGGGATTACGGCCGCCAGGGCGATGAGGTGCCACGATGCTCCGCCGCCCATTAGCAGCATGGGGAGCGACACCGAGGTGGGCAAGGTCGCGGTGATGAGCAGGTGGTGGGACGGGCACCAGCGGGCGCCGATGAGGGCGCCTGCGAGGGCGCCGAGGGGTTGGGCGGCGCTGATGAGGCCCCATGCCCACGCGCCGCCGTGGCCGTTCTGGGTGTAGAGGGGGCCGGCGATCTTCATGTAGCAGACGAGGGCTGTGGTGATCGCCGTGTAGTGCAGGGTCATGATCCAGACCCACGGGCGGACGGTGAATTCGCGCCAGCCTTGCCGTAGGTCGTGGAGGAGAGTTGAGGTGGTTCGGCTGGGGTGGTGGGTTGCGAGGCGGGTGAGTAGAACAGCGCTGATGCCGCACAGGGTGCCTCGTGTTCCGGCTGCCCAGGCGGGGCCGACCAGGGTGACTGTCGCGCCCGATGAGACGAAGCCGATCAGGTGGCCGATTGATTCGGTTTGGTTGATCAGGGCGTTTCCTGCGGCGCGCTTGTCGCCGCTGAGGAGGTCGGCGATGACTCCGCGGATGGTCGGCAGGAAGATCGCCGTTGCGACGCCGCCGAGGCCGGCGAGTGAGCAGAGCAGGGGGAGCGGGGCCTGGTCCAGGGTGAAGGACGCCCCCACCGCCAACCATGCGAGGCAGGCGGTCAATTCTGCTCCTATGAGTACGTGGTGGCGCCGGAAGCGGTCGCCGATGATGCCGCCGCAGAGGATGAGCAGGGCGGGGAAGGCGTTGCAGGCCAGGACGAGTGACAGTTCGCGTGCGCCGTAGCCCATGTTCATGACGCCCCAGGCAAGGGCGAGGTGGCCCATTCCCACGCTGGTGCTAGAGATCACGCGGGAGACGAACAGGGGCCGGACGGAGGCGTCTTTGAACAAGGTGAGCGGAGAAAGGAGTCCCGGCATTGGTGGATGCCCTACTTGCCTAGCAGGTGAGTGATGACGAACTCCGCTACGTCTCCGTAGGCCTTGATCTCGTTGTCGCGGTTGACGAACCCGTGGCCCTCGTCCGGATAGATGTCGTAGCGAACGTTGACGCCGCGGGCGCGGAGGCGGGTGACGATCTGGTCGGACTCGGCTTGCGGGACGCGGGGATCGCGGGCGCCCTGGACGACGAAGAGTGGTGCGTCGATGGCGTCGGAGTAGGTGACGGGCGAACGCTGGAGGAGGTGTTCGGCGTCGGTGTCTGGGTCGCCGAGCACGCTGGCGACCAAAGGCTTCCAGGTCGGTGGCGATGCTTGCGCGAGGGTGAGCAGGTTGGTGGGGCCGCAGATCGAGACTCCGGCCGTCCAGGGGTGGTGGAGGCGGGACAGGCAGGATAGTGCGGCGAATCCGCCGTAGGAGGCGCCCATCACGGCCGTGCGGTCGGTATCGATGTCGGGCTGGGACCGCAGGTAGTGGAGGGCGTGGTCGAGGTCGTCCAAGTCGACGCCGCCCCAGTCGCGGTAGATCAGCATCCGGTGGGCGAGGCCGTAGCCGGTGGAGCCGGCGATGTTCGGGGCGAAGATGGCGACACCGTGGGTCAGGAGGTGTTGGTAGAGGCCTGCGTAGGCGTATCGGGGACGTTCCTGGGCTTCGGGGCCGCCATGGATCGACATTAGGAGGGGGTGCGGTCCGGGGCTGTTCGGCCGGTAAAGCAGGGCGTGTACCTGGCGTCCGTTGCCTGCGGGATAGGTCACCATGTCGGGCTCGACGGCGGCGACGGACGTGCGCAGTGCGGGCGGGCGTGTGTCGGTGAGGTATCGGAAGCCGGTCGCGGGGTCGAGGACTCCGATGTCCTTGGGCCGGGCGGCTGAGTCGATCTGAAGGACGAGCCGGCTTGCGGCGGGAGCCAGTTCGTCGACTACCCCGGAAGGGATCTGCGGGAGCTGGACGGTGCTGCCGTTCGCGGCTGCGTGGATGGTCGATCGTCCGTTCTCGTTCACCTCCCACAGCAGCGTGTCGCCGGTGGCTTCGATCAGCTCGACGTCCCATTCGTCGGTGGTGATCTGCATCAGTGCTGCGTCGCGGAGGGAGTACAGGCCGATTGCGTTGAACTCTCCCCATAGGTCGGTGAGCAGGTAGAAGGCGGAGGAGTCCGGTTTCCATGGGCCGGGTGCGAAGAAGCCGTTTTCATGCTCGACGGTGAGGCACACGAGGTCGGAATGGTCGTCGGCCAGGTCGATCAGGTACGCGGCGACGTCGGTGTTCGAGCGGCTTCCAGCGGCCGTCAGCCAACGGCCGTTGGGAGAGATGCGCGCGGGGGTGAAGATGACGCCGGAGGGTGGGCGGATGCGGCGTTCGGAGTTGTCGGAGAGGTCTCGGATGAGGATGTCCTGGACGGTCGCATCGCGGTCGTTGGCCGCGTAGACGAAGTAGCGTCCGTTCGCATCGAAGGGATCGTCGGCGAGAATGCGCTGGCAGTCGGGGCCGGAGCTGAGTTCGGTCAGGCCTTCGCCGGTCGCGGCGATCGTGTAGATGCGGTATTGCTCGTCGCCTCCCTGGTCGGCGGTGAACACCATGCTCTTACCGTCCGGGGCATAGGCGATCTGCGACACCGCCCGATTCGTCATGTGCGTGAGCTGGCGTCGTCGACCTCCTTCGATGGGGATCGTCCAGAGGTCGAAGGTCCCGCCTGCATTGCTGGAGAACGCGACGGTCGTCCCGTCCGGGCTGACGGCCAGGGCTGGACGGAAGCGTTCCCGGGGGACGAAGTCGAGGTACTCGGGCACGGGATTCTCCACTCTCGGGGGCGCTATTTGATCCAGCCGCGGCGAGCGGCGGCGGCGCCGGCGGCCAGTCGGTTCACGGCGCCCAGCTCGTTGCGGATGGCAGCGATGTGCCGTCGCACGCTGTTGGCGTTCAGACCGATCTGGCGCGCGATGCGTTCGTCCGTCATGTCCTGGGCGAGCAGTTGCAGGATCTTTTGCTGGACGGTACTCAGCGGCGACTCGGGCTCTACGGCACCAATCGGGATCGCCCGCTCCCAGAGCAGCTCGAAGTACTGCCGCAGGGCTCCGACTATGAGGGGCGAGCGCACCAGCAGCGCGCCGGAAACGCCGGTGGGCATGAGCGGCAGCAATGCCACTGCCTCATCGGCGAGCTTCATCTTCATGCCGATCCGCGGGACGATACGAGCCTCCTCGCCGCCATTCATGTGGATCTCGATGATGCGTGCGCCTACCGGCGTTTCAGCGCAGGACGCTTGATAGATGCAGCGGCATTTGACCTCGCCCTCGAAGGTGGGCAGCGGCGGCATCGCGACCAGTTCTTCCAGCGGCCGTTCCATGACGAAGTTCTCGAGGGTCAGCCAGTGGTGGCGGGCGGTGCTGAGAAGTGCGCGGGAGACGTCGCTGATTTCCGCTCGGTTGGTCAGGATCCGGACCAGCCGGTTCTCGACGGCCTCAAGCGCTCCGGGGAAGGGGTGCGCGTCGGCCATCCGGCGGTGCCCTTCCAGGAGCCGCTCCTGCCGCGCGACAAGTCTGCGTGACAGCGCGGCAAGGCTGCTCTGCAGGGCAAGGTCGGGCGGGATGGCCACGAAGCGCGGTTCGAGCGCCAGACCAGCGGGCTCCACGTAGGCCATCCCCGCCTCGGTGAGCGTCGCAACCATCTGCGGGCCCCCAAGGAGGTCGGCGGCTTCGCGGTTCGGGCAGCCGCCGCGCGCTAGCAGCTCCCTGTACGAGCCGAGGACGTCGTCGTCGACGATGCCCTTCAGAAGCTTCATCGCCGTCTCTCCCGCCTCAGGACTCACCACCCACCTCCAATCACAGAGAGTAATGTTTCTTGCTGTCTGCGTCACCGGCCGGGCAGTGTTTCGCACTTGGAGCGCAGGTCTCCGGGGGAGCGTGTCGTCCCGCCGACGGTCACGACGTGAGCTTGGAGAGGGCTGGACTCACTGCCGGTTCCGTGGCTTACGGCAGTAACGTGACAGGCGGCTCCCAACCTGGAGTTGGGAGCCGCCTGTCTTCGGGATCCGGAGCTTAACTGGAGAAGATCTTCGCCACCGCAGTGTCGGTGCGGGTAACGGCCTCGTTCAGTGCGTCCGCTCGGCCGGTCAGGTAGGCACGCTGGACTCGATCTTCCTCACGGCCAGCCTGAGACCGTGCCCGCTTCGCCTCCTCAGCCAGAGCATCACGGGAGAGCGCGAAGGCAAGCCCGACCCCCTCCACGAGTTGGAGTCCGGTCATCTCGTCGGGAACGATGAGCGCGAGCGGCAGCGGAACTGCATCGGGGCGCTGGGCGAGCTTGCGGAGCTTCAGGTGTCGCCTCACGAAGCGTCGCTCCGGTCGAGGCCCCACGAAGCCCAGACGACCTTGCCGGGTTTCGGCGACGTGACCGGATACCAGCCCCATTTACTGGCTAGCAGCGTCGCCAGCCGCAGACCGCGCCCGCCTTCGTCGTTGAGGTCGGAGTCGGGGATCAGCGGACGGCCGTCCCCGGTGTCGCGGACTTCCACGACGAGATGCCCGGCCGAGATCCGGAGCTGGATGAGGATCATCGCCAGATCGTCGAGGGCGAGCAGGTTTCCGGAGACCGGCCCACCGGAGATGTCGAACGCGTTGGTGACGAGCTCGGAAAGCACCTGCTGGCACTCCCACCCGTGTGCGCCGTCCAGCCCCCAGGCCGACAGCTTCGCCCGTGCGAACGAGCGCACCAACGGAACCGCGGTGGGAAGGGCGGCCAGACCCACACATTCCCTGTGGCCGCCGTCGTGCTCCGGAGGCCTCGCACCGAGGCAGGGCTCATCGCGCTGCGGGAGCGCGGTCGGTTGCACAGACATGGTTGGTCACTCCTGACTGTGGCCTGCAGACGGACGACAGTCGGCTCACGTACAACCCCGTGCGAGATGTGCTCAGGGGCGCGTAGACGAACGTCGAGCTGGACTGTCCTTGCTCTGTGACTGTCAGAAGTATGTGACTGTCACCACCTTCTGGCAAGGGATTCGATGACATTCCGCACAGACTCAGTCACTCAGACATACAAAATGGGGTCGAAGCGCGACACTTCGACCCCTCCGCTCAGCTGATCGATTACAGCAAACGGTGCCCGCCTTCCCGGACTTCCATCAAGAACGCCGCCCACACGTCCGCCTCGAACTCCAGCACTGGGCCTGCACTTCCGGACGCCGTGTCTCGCACGCCGACGACCCGACGCTCCTCGGCTCGTCCGGCCTCCACACAGTTGTTGCCCGTTCCGCTGTACGAGGACTTGCGCCATCCCATGTACCGCTGACGACTGGTCATAATGATCTTCCTATTGCGACGGGAGGGACTCTGCGACGTCCGCCAGCATCTCGCGCGAACGCTCGACCGAGAGGGCCGCACGGACGAGACCGCCGTACACCATCTCGAACTGCGCGGTCTGCTCCGGATCGGTGAGGACGAGGTCGGTGGTCACCGCCTCCAGCGCCACCACACCCGGGTCACCGCTGTCGGGATAGGTATACATCGAGAACGAACATTCAGGGATGTTGTACCCGGGGATCTCAGCATCCACAGGCAGAACCCGGACCGTCACCTGCTCATCCCGCCCGGACACGTCAACGATGTGCCCGAGCTGGCGCCCGAACACCTCGGCGGGGGCCGAACGACGGCGCAGCACCACCTCGTCCAGGATCACTTCATAAGACGGACCGTTCGACCGGTGCAACATCCGCTGACGCCCGACCCGCCCCTTCAGCACCCCGCTGACCTCGGCGTCGGGCGGCAACGGCAACTCGGTGTCGGCCAGCCGCGTCGAGATGAACTCCTCGGTCTGCAGCAGCCCCGGGATCAAGTTCTGCTGGTACTCGCGAATGACACTCGCGCCGGCCTCCAGGTTGGCGAACCTTGCCTGACGCTCACCGATCCCCGACGACTCCCACCAGCCGTGCGAGGCCGCCTCCGCGGTGATCTGCACGAGCTGCGTCCATTTATCGCCCTCGACACCGAGGACGTCCAGCAGCCTTTGCACATCCTCCTGGCTCGGTGCGACGTGCGCGTTCTCCAGCTTGCTGATCATCTGCCGGTACACCCCGGACCGCTTGGCCAGGTCCTGCGCCGAGACCCCGGCCCGCTCCCGCAGATCACGCAACTCCGCCGCAAGCCGCAGCCGCCGCACATACGGACTGATCAACGCCCCACCCCGCGTCATAGAACGACGACTGTTACGTCTGTAGAACATGAAGCGTATCCACGTCCCCGGGTCCCCGGGTCCGGCTTTCGCCGGTCCCACGAGCACGTCCAAGGACGCAAACCGCATCCCGGATGCAGCACCCACCACCCAAGATCGCCGTCACATCCGCGAACGCGGCCCAGCGCCCAGGTGACGGTAAGTGCTCAATGAATGAAAATCACCACCCCCGGCCCCTGGGCCTCCAATCGGCTCGCCGCGCGGTCGATCACGCTCTTCGGTCCCCTCCACGACGGCCGCCGGAGGTGACCAGTTCTCACCACCACGAGTTTCGATCACAAGAGCAACCCAGCCCGCTCCGGTTTCATCGTGGCCCGTCACTCGAACCGACTCGGGAGGTCATCCCTTGAACGTCCCCACCCGCACCTGCCCCTGCGAAAACCGAACGACTCCAGAGCAGCGGACCAGCATCAGCCTCCGTGCCAACCTCGCCCACCTGCACAGCCTCGCCCGTCTGAGAACGCTGCTTCACTGCCGTGCCGCCAACCGACCCCAGAGCTCTAACACACCCCAAGAACCGGCCGAACCGCTTGCCCGCGTCTTCGGCCACCCGCAGGGCGCCGGCTTCATCGGCCCCGGCGCCGACGGCCTCCTACGCACCATCCTCACCCAAGCCCTCACCAGCAAGATCGGCGTCTCCTGGATCATCGCAACCCGACACGACCTCAACGCACTCTGGGCCGACGCCCTCAACGACACCGTCCTCACCAGGTTCTCCGCACGCCTCCACCTAGCCGAGTCCCTGGAGGACGTCATCGAGCGCCTGGAATTCGAGGCCGACGCCATCGCAGCACTCAGCATCGACCACCGACCGCCGACCAACCCCGCCATCCTCTGGCTCACATCACCTGGACCGGACGCCGACGTCGTCCACCAAACGCTCCAGCACTGGCCCAACGACAACCTCATCGCGCTCATCGCCGGCGGCTGGCCCCACGGCCCCACCCACCTCATCGGCCACGACGGACCCCAGGCATTCCCACCTCGACCAATCAACCTCCTGACCGCCCACCAAGCGGCCAAACAACTCCGCTCCTCAACGGCGCAGACCTAGAGCAGCAAAGCCAGATGTCCGGGTGTGGTGCGGGGAGGCGCGTTCCTCCCCACCACACCACCCCAAGCCGCTCAAGCACACACGCGTCACGCCCCTGCAACCAGCTCATGATCTGTGCACAGCCCCATGCCCTTGCCGGGGACCTTGATGACGTTGCGATCCTCGCCCGCCGGTAAAGGCGGGCGCCACCCGGTGAAGGGCGGGCGCCACGGCAGCTGACCTCGCACTACCACGCACAGTCAGAGTCGGGCCACCCACGTGAACTACAAAGCAACACACAAAATACTCCAGACCTCCTTCGGAACCCCCAGGGTTCCGAAGGAGGTCTGGGTGTTCCGAGGAAACTCCGGGGCCGAAGACATCAACGACGCTTCCTCGACCTCCCACGCCCTCCACACAGGCCAGCCCACTCTGTAACACGCGGAAGAGATTCACGCAGAACTGTATTAGAGACGCAGACATAAGCGCCCTCGTCATGTAAGCCGCACCGCACCTGGAGCCAGGCAAGCAGAACGAGACGGAATCCAAGTCCATAGACTTCTGGTCAGCAGAACTGGCCGATATTCAGCGCCATCATCCAGCGCCTGCGAACTCCCGAGGGTCGACCCCGCAGCGACGATCAAGACCATCCAGGCACCGAATCCAGCCCGCTACCGCCTCGACCTACCCTGCCCCGACACCCACGCCGAGGACACGTCGGTTCGGTGGTCACGGTTTGGTGGTCGCGTGGAAGAACTCGACCTGCAGAGTGCTGGTGAAGGCTTGGGTGGCCTTGTCGAGCGCGCTCCACACGGCCTATCGACTGCACGACGTCCGACCGCTGCGGTGCCGGCCGCGGTGGACTCGGATTCTCGGTCGGCGTGAACGATCCCCGTCAACGTCCCTGCCCAGCTGGTGTGTCCGCATCTGCTGCGACGCCACCAGTGCCGCGTCGTGATGCTCGCTCATCACGGGCCCCCTCCATCCGGCGCGTGAACAGTCCTCAACCGTCGCCATGTCCGAACAGAGGCTTGACCATCCCACACGGCGGGTAGTTACCCTGTGGCGTAGCGTGCTAGGTTGGCGGGGAACACAATCCGCTTATCGGCTTCTCGCTCGTGAGCGACCTGGGTTTTCGCAGGTCAGTACAGCGCTCAGGCGTTGTGACCTGAAAAGCGGAAGGTCGGCGGTTCGACCCCGCCCCTGCCCACTCTCTTGACCAGCCAAAAGGCCCGGAACCATTCTCGGTTCCGGGCCTTTTGACGGCAACCCTGACGGCAACGCCCCTAGCCGAGCGCATCCCCCCAGCTTCCGCAGCGCCGCCCGTTTGTCATCGAGCGAGGTGTGAGCGTAAATCGTCATGGTCACCTCAATGTCACTGTGCCCCACAATTTCGCGGACGACATTCGGCGCGATGCCCAGGTGAAGCAGGAGCGAGACGCAGGTGTGGCGCATGTCGTGAAAGCGCATCGACTCCAGGCCCGCCGCCGCCCGGACGCGTCCCCAACTCCGGCGTAGGTTGTCCGGCTCCATGGGCGTCCCACGTCGGGACGGGAACACGAGGCCGTTGTCCTCCCAGTCGTTCCAAGCGTCCGCCCGTTCGGCCGTCTGTTTCACCTTGTGCTCGCACAGAGCGGTGATGCAGACGGGAGGCAGCGGAATGGTTCGCTCGGAGTCGTCAGTCTTGGGACGGACGAACCGCAGCGCTCCCCCGACCCGTTGGAGCGTCTGAACGACTTCGAGCGTGGCGCTTTCGATGCCGCTTCCGGCGCAGGTCTGGCACTCTGCGCCGTCGACCTCGCCGCCCTCCCCGGCGCAGGCGCGGCACGACACGAGAGTGACGTCCTCCCAGCGCAGGCCGAGCAGTTCCCCGCGGCGCAGGCCGAGGCAGAGAGCGAGGACGTAGAGCGCGTAGAGCCGTTCGTTCTGCGCCGCTTTGAGGACGTGGCGCGCCTGGTCGACCGTGAGCCCCCGGTTCACCTTGTACTTGGGTGCGCCGACCTTGACGAGCTTGGCCACGTTGCGCGGGATGACCTCCTCACGGACGGCCGACTCCAGCGCGTTGCGCAGCACGGCGTGAATCGACTGGACCATGCGCACCGACGGGTGCGACTCGCAGCACTGCCCGCCCTTGGGGGCACAGCACCGGGGCACGTCACGGGACGCGTCCAGCCCGTGCTTGCAGCAAAGGCACTGCGCCCGGACACGGTTGATGAAGGCCCGGACGTCACGCACGGCCAGCTTGCCGAGCCGCTTCTTTCCCAGTTCCGGGACGAGGTAGAGGCGGATGACGCCCTCGTACCCCTGCGCCGTCCGAGGCTTGCGCTCCGGCCGAACGACGTTGTCCAGCCAGTACGTGAGGTATTGCTCTACGGTCCAGCTCTCGGCCGACACGGGGATACCCTGGTCGGCTTGCTCCAAGAGCTTGGTCAGCTTGCGCCGCACGTCGTCACGCGTCCGGCCGTAGAGGCGAACGCGCTTGAATGTGCCAGCGGTGGTCGGGACGAAGGCCGCGCCCTCGTACCGCCCGTCCTTTCGCTGGTAGATCGTCCCTTCCCCATTAGCCCGCTTGCGCGAGCGGCTCTTGCGAGGCTTGGAGCCCGGCGTCTCTTCGGGTTCGTCCGGGACAGCGATCAACGTGACAGTCATCAGGCAGCCACCTCCGTGAGCTGGTCGAGGCATTCGGCGAGGGCGTTGGCGGGAACGAGACGGCGACGGCCGATCTTGACCGTCCGGAGCTGGTTGGAGCGGATGAGCTTGTAGAGCGTCCAGCGGCTCACCCGGAGCCGTTCAGCCGCTTCATCGACGGTCAGGACCAGGTCGGTCACGCAGGGCTCCTTGAGGAAAGGGCGGACGGGCCGAGGGACGGCAAGGGTTTGCCGGTGGGGGCAGCGGTCAGGAGCGCTTCGCCGGGCGTCAGTCCCTGGCCGAGGTAGCGCCAGTGGGCGATCACTAGGACCTGGTCGTCGTCGAACGGAAGGCGGCCGGTGGTGACCTCGCCGTGTTCGCGGCGGTTGTGCTCGATCCGGTCGGTGCGGAGGCGGCCGAGGGTGACCGAGTAGCGGCGGGATTTGGTGGAGAAGTGGCCGCGGAAGCCGAGCATGTGCGCCCACTCGGCCAGCCGCAGGCCCGCGTATTCGTCGAGCGCACTCAAGCGGAGGCATTCGGTGATGAGCCGCCGCGCGTGCCCGCTCACGGGTAGGTCGGCCGGGTTGTCGGTGGGGCGTATGCGGCGGTCGAGGGTGCCGACGCACTCCGCCGCCTTTGTGGCGTACTTGGCGATGTAGCCCGCCACGGCGGTATCGGTCAGGTCTCCGGTGGTGGTGATCGGTCGGACGTCGATCTGTGCGCCCCACACATGCTCTTTGGCCGGGACATCGCCCGCCGCCGGAGTCGACACCGTCACTGCTCCGGCCGCATGGTCCACGCCCGCGTTGAGCAGGTTGAGGGTGGCCCAGGAGGGTGGGGCGGCGGTCGGGCCGCCGGGTCCGTCGAAGCGGATGACGGCGTGAAAGTGGACCAGGCCGCGGCGCTGGTACTCGGCGACTTTGGCGAACGAGACGGTGAGGACCTCGCGCAGGTCTGAGACGCGCAGGCCTGCGGAACGTGCGACGTAGCGGCGGAACGCCATGGTGAACCGGCGCCATAGTTCGGGGGCGTGCGCGTTCCACAGCACGGCCCCGGCGTAGTCGAAGCAGTCCGGGCAGATCGGCTGTCCGAGGCGCGCGTCAGCGGTCGAGTGCCGGGCGGTGCAGGACACGGGCCGTCCGTGCGGGCAGGTGCCGCCGCCGCGTCGGGGACGGCATGCCACCACGGCGCCGGTCTTTCCGGTGCGGCGGGTGTGCACGGGGCCGAAGGAGGGTGCGGTGAGGGTGACGAAGGCGGCCGGGTGGGTGGTGACGGTCGCGGGGACGCCTTTGCCGCCGACCAGTCCGGCGCGGATGAGTTGGTAGGTGTCGGCGCGGTAGGTCTCGGCGCAGGCCGGGCAGCGGGACGCCCGGCGGGTCTTGCACGCCACGCGCAGCACTCCGCCCGGTTCCCGCGCGGTCGAGTAGTGGTGCAGGATCTGGCCGGTGGCCGGGTCCAGGTGGGTGATGCGGCCGCGCAGGTGGACGGGTTGGGCGCAGCCGCCGGTGGTGTGCGCGCGGCGTGCCCAGGCGCGGAAGTCGGGCCGGTTGTACCGAGCCGCCATGTCCCGGGCAGCAACCTCGGTGACGGGTGGAGCGGTGACGGGTGGGGCAGGGTGAGGCACGATGAACGGGTCTCCCTATCCGTGGATGCGGGTAGCGGGATGGGCCCGGCGTGGCCGCGTGTGCTTGCCGGCGACTGCGGCCACGCCGGGTGTCAGAAGGCGGAGGTGAACCGGGCAAGTGCGTCAGCGACCAGGGCCAGGCCGCCGATGAGGGCACGGGTGGCGTGTGCGGCGCGTTCGGGCTGGCGCACCAGGAACAGGCCCAGGAGGAGCCAGAAGCAGGCGAAAGCGCAGCGGCGCAGGAACATCAGTGGGTCTCCTGTCAGGTGTGGCCGTGGCCGTTGCAGTCGGGGCAGGTGGAGCCGTCGGAGGCGACGCCGCCCCCGCCGCAGGTGCCGCAGACCCAGCCCACGAGGAGCCCGACGAGCCGGACGGGTATGCGCGGCGGGTGCGGGTGCTGGTCGGTGGTCATCAGGCCGCCCGACCGGTGTTCTCGCCGTCGTCCTGGCCGGTGTCGACGACGACGTTGGTCCGGTAGCTGTCGCGGGCGTCGTACTCGTGCATCTGCCGTTCGGGGATGTGCACGATGCGGTAGGTGATGCGGCCGAAGGTGCGAGTAGCGATGTAGTGCCTGCCGCGGTCGCGGTCGTCGGTGACGTCGACGCCCAGTAGTGCGGCGGTTCGGTCGACCAGCGCCACGGCCGAGGCGTCGTCGCTGGTCCGGGCGCTGAAGTGGAAGTCGTGGCCGTACTCGTTGACCGGCACGCCGGGGTTGGCTTCTAGGAAGTCGGCCAGGGCGCGCAGGCCGGTGATGGTCTGGTGGCGGGCGAACAGGTCACCGGGCACGATCGGCGCGGTCTGGCCGGTCGGGTTGGTGGGCGCGGTCATGGTGGTTCCTCCAGTGGTCAGGCGATGGACGCGGTTTCGGTGCGGATTTCGCGGAGCAGGTCAGAGGCGAGTTGGTTGGACACGCCGAGGCGGGCGCGGAGCGCGTCACGGGTGATCGGCCGTCCGTGTTCGGTGTGGTGTTCGGTGGCGACACGGCGCGCGAAGTCGACCAGCGGCCCCGCCGCAGCCGCCGAGGACGAGGAGTGCGCGGTCGGTTGCTGGACGGGGACGGGGATGGCGGTCTGTCCGGCCTTCGCGTCCGTGCCCTGGTCCTGGTCGGTGCCGTCCTGTGTGGCCGGGGCGGCAGCGGTGACCGTGGGACGGTCGTCCTCCCACACCACCCACGGGGACGGGGACGGGGGGAGGTCCGGGCGGCCGAAGGAGTCCGGGACTGGCGAGGGCCGCGCCGCCGTCGGGGTGCCGGCTTTTCGGCGTTCGAGCATGGAGACGGCGACTAGGAACGCGCCCGCCGGTGTCCCGGCGGTGATCCAGCCCCACACCGACGGGTCGGCTTGTGCGAGGTTGGCGGCCAGCGAGAGCAGGATGCCGCCGACCAGGACGAGAGTCGGCCAGGTCAGCCGTCCCGTGTGGCGTCCGGTGCGCTTGTCGCGCTGGCGCTCCCCCGCGGCCATGACGCAGGTCAGGTCGATGCAGACCGCGATGGCCCAGGCCATCCAGCCGTGTTGGCCGTGTTCGGTGGCGGTGTCGCGGATGTGGGTGAACGACCCCGCCGCCGCGATCGCGGCCAGCACCACGACCGGCCCGGAGTCGGCCACCGCTGCGAAGACTCGGCGACTCATGCGGCCCGCCGGTCGGTGACGAGCGCGAGCAGCGCGGCCAGTTCGGCGTCACACCGGTGCGTGTCGGCCCAGTCGTCAACTTCGGCCGCCCGGGACGAGGCGAACGAGTCCGCGCAGCGCTGGCACCGCGCGAGGTGCAGTGAACCGAACTCGTCCCACTCGACGCCGACCGGCCACACGTCCCAGGACGAGACCGGGGACGGCCGGGACGAGTCCGAGGACGACGGCGAGGACGAGCCGGACGAGACGACGACGACGAACCGAGGACGGGGACGGGGACGAAGAGCGAGGACGCGGACGGCCATCGGGAGCCTCCAGAGTCGGTTTCGGGCATGGGTCGGGTAGGGACGTGGCGCGATCAGGGCTCACGCCGAGCCAAAGGGGAGGGAAGAGGAGCCGGGCTACGCGGTCGGGACCGAGCCGATCAGCGCGTCCCAGTCGGGGGTCAGGTGAGCGTGGTCACGGGCGGCTTGCTCGGCGGCGGATTCGGGGACGTAGACCGATCGGGCCCGGTGCCAGGAGCCGTCTTGACCGGCGACCACGCACACCCCCGGAGTCTCGGCCGGGATCGCGCGGGCCGCGTCTTCGGCGGCCGGGTCCAGGTCCCCGAGCGTCATGTTCGCCGTCTCGGGGTCGTTGACCCGGTGGCACACCCGCCCCGACAACTGCGCCCGCAGCGCGGTCACACCGGGACCCAGGTCCGAACCGATGCGTTGTCCGCAGACCACCAGGTAGACCGCGAAGGCCCGGCCGAGCTGGGCGAGGCGCAGCAGCGCGGTAGCGGTCCGCGCCACCTGGTCTTTCTCGGACTTGTCGGCCATCAGGAACAGTTCGGCGACCTCGTCCACCAGGACCACGACCGGCACCGGCCGCAGCTGCTCGGGGAGCGTCCAGACGTTGCGGGCACCGTGTGTGCGGCACAGCGCCATGCGGTTCTCGACCTCGCCGACCAGGTCGGCCAGCAGGTCAACCGACTCTTTGCGGGTGGTGGCCAGCGCCGACAGGCGAGGCGCGTAGGGGGTGAACTCCACGCCGCCCTTGAGGTCGAACCCGACGAGCGCGACCGGTTGCGGCGCCAGGCCCTTGATCAGGGCGTTGGCGAGGTTGGACTTGCCGGACTGGGTCGCCCCGGCGTTGATCCAGTGCGGCACGGTGCGGAAGTCGATCACCCAGTCGTGCCCGTTCTCCAGCTTGCCGGGACGCACCGTCAGGTTCACCGGTCTCCGGCTCGGCGACCACGTCCACCAGCGGGTCACGCATGGTCGCCCACAGCGTGACGAACCCGGGCCGCACGTCGACCACCCGCACCGAATGCACCCGCCAGGCGTGCGCGATCCCTTCCGCCGCCTTCTCGTAGTCGGCCGGGACTTGCCCGTCATGCAGCCGCAGCCGCATCCGCCAGCCCAGCCGGGTAGGCCGCAGCAGACCCAGCCGCGGAGCGCGCTCGACATCGACACGCCGCACCCGCCGCCTCTGCTCGACCACGGTCGCCGCGTTACGGCTTGCCGGGCCCACCACGGGGACGGCGTCCAGGGTGAGCCGGAACCGCCGCCGGTTGCGCGTGAGCTTGCAGCCCGAGGCGACGTGATGCCAGGTCAGATACACCAGAACCGCCCGGGCCGGAAACCCTGCGCCGTACCAGAACGAGACCGGGTGCCACCGGCGCCAGGCCCAGAGTCCGACCGCCGTGACGGCGGCCAGGACCCCGAGCACCAGGACCATGTCAGTCATGATCGGGCCGCCGTTCAGGCCACGTCCGCCGCAGCGGACCCCGACGCTGACGAGGGCGAGGTGGGACCGGTCGAGGAGACCGGGGCGACCCGCTCAGCGCGGAAGGCCACGCCGAACCGCTTCTCACCACCCAGAACGGCCTCCCACGGGAACGCCACCAGCCCGACCGGCGTGACGATCTCGCCGATGGTCACTGGCTGTTCGCCAGGCACCGAGACGTTGAGCAGGTCCACCCTGCCCGTGGCGTCGGCGGCGGACAGGCCCACGGTGAACACCGTCTGTCCGTTGCGGTCGACCTTGACTTCGCCCGTGTCCTGGTCGAGGAGTTTGGGACGCGGAGCCGAGACGCACACGAACGTCAGCGCCGACACGTCCACCGGAATGTTGCGCACGAGAACCTCCGAGGTTCGTTGTCTACTTAGACAACATAGTCTACTTGGTCGTCCAAGCTGTCAAGGACGCCATGGTTTTCTTGGCCGGTCGGTTGTGCTGAACTTGAGGCAGGCCCCCGATGGAAGGCGGACGATGGTCAAGAGGACCGGACGGCCCGGATATCTCCAGATAGCCGATGACCTGCGGCAACAGATCGGCGACGGACGACTGCCCCCGGGACGGTCCTTGCCGTCGACGGCTCGACTCCGCGACGAGTACGAGGTGTCCGCCGGAGTCGTGAAGGCCGCCATCAGCGTGTTGCGGACCGAAGGTCTCGTGATCGGCCAGCAGGGCAAGGGCGTATTCGTCCGCGACAAAGCAGACGCCCGCGCAGCCGCCCAGGCCACGCCGTCCACCGTTGAGGGCGACGCCACAACGAGGCAACTCACGGAAGTACTGGCCGCTGTCCGCGACCTCGGCGAACGCGTCGCCCGGATTGAGCGGAGCGTGTTTCCAGAGCCTCCGCCAACTGATCGACCCGGCAAGTAAGGTCGTCCAACTCGGCAAGGATCTCGCCCAGCAGTTCCCGAGGTGTTCGCCCATGCTCGCCGTCCGCCGCCATCGGTGACCGCCTCCCGTCTTGATCCGTTCTCTCGTTCGGCACACCGATATTTCAGTTCAGGAGGCGCGCAGAGCCCATCACTAATGCGTCATCGGGTTCTTACACGTCCGTTTATACGCCCGCTTCACGTCCCCCAAGCAGACAACGCGCCTGCCCGACATGGGCCGATATCTGCGCGAGCGAAAGGCCGGAAGTTGACCACAACAAGGCAGCGAAAAGGTTGGCAGCCGCACAGGCTCCGTGAGCGCCGGGAGAGCCACGGTTTGACTCTTGAGGCCGCAGGCGACAAGTTGCGCCAAGTCGCCGACCGAGGAGGGCTCAGAGTCGCGGCGAACTTCCAAACGCTATGGGGCCACGAGAGCGGCACCATGTACCCAGGCCCCCACTATCGCCGCGCCTACTGCCTCCTGTACGAGACCACTGAGCCCGAGCTTGGCTTTCGCCCCCCTCTCCCTGCCGAAGAAACTGGAGACCTCACCCTCCCGTTGCCCAGCCCACTAACCCCCGCAGCCACCGAGGACGCTGCCAACACGATCACCCAGGGCCTGAACCGGGTCTCCGACCAGACCCAGGGCCAGGACCCCACCGCCGGCGACGCGCTCAAAGCGCGAATGGTCAGCGCATGGCGAGGCCGAGCCATGAGCGGCAGCCTCGCGACAACGACTCTCGCCCTGGTCGGCGGCTACGCCGGATCAGGCAAAACAGAATTCGCGCGCTTCCTAGGCGACGTCTCAGGCTGGGCATTTCTCGACAAGGACTCGCTAACCCGACGACTCACTGAACGCCTGTTGATTTCCATGGACGGCGACCCCCATGACCGCCACACCGACCTCTATCTGAACGAGGTCAGGCCACTCGAATACAAGTGCCTCATGGACACCGCAAACGACAACATCGACTGCGGCATATCCACGATCCTCGCCGCCCCATTCATCGCCGAGTTGAAAAACGAAGCCTGGTTGAGCCGCCTCACCAACCGATGCAAGGCCAAGGGCGTGGACGTCGCCGTGATCTGGGTCCGGTGCGACGTCGACTCCATGCGCGAGTACATCGAGTTCCGGGACGCCCCTCGCGACGCCTGGAAACTCGCCAACTGGGACGAGTACGCCAGCACTCTCGACACTCAGGCCAGCCCGCCCGGCGTTCACCTCACTGTCGACAACCGCCTAGGCGCAGCAATCAGCATCGCCGACCAGACCAGGGAAGCGCTGCGTAGAGTCCTCCCATGACCAGCCCCGGCGTGATCCTCTACGGCCCGCCAGCCAGCGGCAAGGACACCATCACCGCCGAGCTGGCGCGCCTGGACGGCCGGTACACCCTCCAGCCCAAGCTGAAAGTCGGCACCGGCCGCAACATCGGCTACCGCTACGTGACGTCCGCGGACCTTGAGAACCTCCGCACCACCGGCCGCCTGGTGGTCGAGACCCACCGCTACGGCAACGTCTACGCCATCGACCGCGACGACATTGCCGCCCTGGTCGAGGCCGACAAGATCCCCGTCGTCCACATGGGCAACCTCGCCGACCTGCAACGCCTGCGCGCCGCCGTCCCATTCGACTGGACGGCCGTCCTTCTCTGGATTCCCCGAGCCGTCTGCGCCGACCGTTCCAAGCACCGCGGCGACGCCGACACCCCCAACCGCCTCCAGGCATGGGACGAGACACGCAACGACCTCCACACCACCACCGACCCAGTCTTCAACCTGCTCATCCGCACCGACCAGACCGACCCCGCCGACACGGCCCGCCGTATCCTCGCCACCGTGACCACCGGCCCCGAACACCCCATCACCATCCCGCCCGACCTCGAATAGCGATGACCGCGCGGCAGGTACCGGCCCCACCACTACCCGCCGCGCGGTCATCTGGGCCACGGCCACCCGTCAGGATGCGTGATAGCCGTGGCCAGCTCTCGGACTGACACCGCCTCCACCAGCCGCCACCCACCGCCCCCATACACCAGCGCCCAATACGTCCGGGTGTAACGGCCGAGCCAGCACAGGACCCCGTAGCGCTCCGCTACCTCATCCAGGGCCGCCCCGGCATCCATCAGCCCTCGCCCGTCCTCCCGGAGGAGCCCGCCGCCGACACCCACGGCCCGAGCAGAGCCGAAACCTCCGACACCGCCAGGTCGACATCCGAGCACGGCGCAAGCAGTTGCCCGGTGCTCGACCGGAACCACCACCCGCCATCACCCCGGACAACGGCGATGCTGTCCCGGATGCTGGGCGTGTCCGCGGAGCAGACTCGCAGCAGTCGGATGGTCTCGCCGTATCGGCGTTCCGCCACCCACCCCTCACGCCGCAGCGCCCGCCCAAGCCGGTTGAGCAGCAGACGCGCCATGAGCGGCCGAGGCAGCGCGGCCGGTGCATCCGGGGGAACAAGCACCCGCCGCGCCGCCTCAACCTCCCCCGGGGCCGCACCGCGCCCAGACGCGGCCCCATCCGGTGACGGTGGGGGAGTCCACGCCACCATCACCAGGCCCTCTTCGTCTCACACCCCGCGCGCCGCCCCTCCTGGACCAGCGCCTCACGCAACTCCGCCGAGTTCGGGCGCATCACCGTGGCGTCGACACCGGCGGCAGGGTCGAGCAGGGTCGCGACCCATTCGCCAGGACCCCCGTCCCACCGCCGAGACCGCCATATCCGGTGTCCGGTGAACTCCTCCCGGAGCCGGCGGAGCACCGGGTCATCAGTCTGCGCACGCGTTTCCATCGCGGGATTCCTCATGGGGTTCGTCTTCGAGCCGGAGCGGCCCGCGCGGCATGTCGTCAACCGCCCCGCCAGCGTCTCGCCGCCCCGCGATTTACAAAGGAGCCTGACAGGGGGCCAGCCGGGGGCCACACTTGGTGACGGGAGGTAGTCGCCCATGACCACCGAGGCACGACAAGCATTCGGCGCGTACCTGGCCCGCCTACGCGGCAGCAGAAGCCAACGCGCCTTAGCCGCCCAACTCTGCGACCTCGCCGGTACTGACACACTCACCCGACACGAGGTGTCCCGCTGGGAACGCGGCCTACGCATCCCTGACGACTGGTTGCCCTACCTCGCCCGCGCGCACAACGTCCCGCTGCTCGTCCTAGAACGCATGGCCGCCCAAGCCCACGGCCACACGCCCGACCAGGACGGCACCCCGTTCGACCTCTCAACCTTCTTCCCGGGAGCCGAACCACTCAAGGCCCGCGTCGCCAACGCCTGGCACGGCCGAGCCGTCGCCAACGCCGGAGGCAACCCCATCCTGATCCTGGTCGGCGGCTACGCCGGATCCGGCAAGACCGAGTTCGCCCGCTTCCTCTCCGACCTCACAGGCTGGGCCATCCTGGACAAGGACGCGCTCACTCGCCGCATGACCGAACGCCTGCTCATCTCACTCGGAGCCGACCAACACGACCGCCACACCGACCTCTACCGCGCCGAGGTCCGCCCCCACGAGTACCGCTCCCTGATGAACGTCGCCTACGGCAACATCGACTGCGGCGTATCCATCATCCTGGCCGCCCCGTTCGTCGCCGAACTCAACAACCCGAGTTGGCTCCCACGCCTCACCCACCGCTGCCAAGCCAAGGGCGTAGACGTCACCTCCATCTGGGTCCACAGCGACCTAGACACCATGCACGAGTACATCGAACTCCGCGACGCCCCACGCGACGCCTGGAAACTCGCCAACTGGGACGAGTACACCAACACCCTCAACCCCGACGACCCACCCGACGCCGCACACCTCACCATCGACAACCGCCTAGGCGCAGCCGTAAGCCTCGCCGACCAAACCCGCCGAACCCTCACCAGACTCATGACATAACCCCAGGTCAGCGACGCCCACCCCGCGCCCGATGAGAACTTTCTCTACGTCTTCAAGGGCGCCCGCTACGCGGCCGCCGCCGGTCGGTCCGGGCCGGGCATGCGGCCTCTCCGGGCCGACCCACCCCGGACCGCCCGGCCTGTTGTGGTCTTTCGTGGCGTTTCTGAGCAATGGCTCTGTGTGATCTTGGTCCGGGATGGATGATGGGCGCATGGCAATTTCCAGGTCGGGCCGATGGGCTGGGGTGCTGGCCGGTGGTGTGCTGCTGGCCGGTGTCGGGGTTGTTTTCGTCGTGGTCGGATTGGACAGGGCCGACAAGATTGCCAGTAGTGCGGGATTCTTTGTTGGTGTGGCCGGGCTGGTGGTCGCGGTGTACGGGGTGATACTGGCTCGTAGAGCCACGCCCCCACCACCGCCACAGTCTCCCGAGCCGACGCCGCCTAAACCGTCTGCCCCAGGACAGGCGCCCGCGTCAGGCGAACGATCGGTCGCGATCAAGGGCGACAACTCGGCGCCGATCGTGACAGGGGACAACAACGAGGTCCAATGACGGCCACACCACCCGCCTCCCAGCAACCGGACGGACAGCCCCGCACCGGAAACCGCTCCGCCACAGTCGAACGCGACAACCAGGCGCCGATCGTGACAGGGGACCACAACCAGGTCACCACTGTGCAGGCAGCACCGCCGGTGCTGTTTCCGGCGCCGGTTGAGGTCGAGGTACCGGGACGGGTGGCGGAGGTGCCGCGGGATCCAACTCCGGTGTTCGTCGGCCGCGCCGAGCAGCTTGAGCGCCTTGATGCCATGGTGGGACAGCCGGGGGCGAGTGATGTGGTGATCTCGCAAGCGGTGCATGGGCTGGGTGGGGTGGGCAAGTCGGAGCTGGCGTTGCAGTACGTGCATCGGCGCCGGGATCGCTTCCCGGTGGTGTGGTGGATCGGTGCCGATGATGCTGAGGCGGTCGAGGCGGGTTTGGCGACTCTGGCGCGCAAGCTGGTGCCCGCGGCGGCGCGGGAGGCCCTGCCTCAGGAGGCCGCGCGGTGGGCGGTGGACTGGCTAAACTGCCATCCTGGTTGGCTGCTGGTCTTCGACAACGTGACCGCCCCCGCGCACATCGAGCGGTGGCTGGCGGTACTGGCGGGCGGGCATGTGCTAATCACCAGCCGACGCGATGTCCGCTGGCCCGGTACCACGACCACACTGCGTCTGGACGTGCTGGACGAAGGCGCGGCGGTGTTGTTGCTGACGCAGGTCAGCGGCCACACCGACCCCGTAGAGCACGACCTGGCGGCGCAGATTGCCGAGGAGTTGGGTTATCTGCCGCTGGCGCTGGACCAGGCGGCCGCCTTCGTCCAGCAGACCAGCACGCCGCTTGAGCGATATTTGCGGTTACTGCGGGACCAACCCATCCGGGTTTACGAGGCGGCCGCAGACGGAGACAAGTCGCAGGCGACCATTGCCCGGCTGTGGGACCTCAGCTTGACGGCGCTGGCTGAGACTACGCCGGATGCTGTTGTGCTGATCCGAATGCTGGCCTGCTACCACCCCGACGACATCCCGCGCCTGCTGGCCTACTCCTCGGTGGGTCGTAACGAGGTGGCGATCGATCGGGCGCTGGGGGTTCTGGCGTCCCACAGCATGATCACACTGACAAGCGACCTGATCAGCATGCATCGTCTCACCCAGGCCGTCATCCTCCACGCCACCCCAGGCCCGGAGCCTAGGGATGCAGCTCTGGCCGCTCTTCTGGCTGTACTGCCCTCCGGTCCACAGTCCAATATTGACGGCTGGCCGCGTTGGCGGGCTCTGCTCCCGCACGTTGAACCGACCGCCAGCCGGTACCCCGTTGGGGAGGAGCCCGCCGACCTGGGAGCGCTGCTCAACCAAACTGCGCTCTTCTATCTTGTCCAGGGCCAAGCCCTGCAGGCACAACGGCTGCTCACCACCGCCGTTGCGATAGCCGAGGCCGCCTACGGTCCCGACCACCCCAACGTCGCCGCCAGTCTGGGGAACCTCGCCGCCACCTACCGCGACCTGGGGCAGCCCGGTGAGGCCAAGCCGCTGGAAGAGCGAGCGTTGGCGATTGCCGAGGCCGCCTACGGTCCCGACCACCCCGACGTCGCCACCAGACTGGGGAACCTCGCCGCTATCTACAGCGACCTGGGGCAGCCCGGTGAGGCCAAGCCGCTGGAAGAGCGAGCGTTGGCGATTGCCGAGGCCGCCTACGGTCCCGACCACCCCGACGTCGCCACCAGACTGGGGAACCTCGCCAGCACCTACCGCGACCTGGGCCAGCCCGATCAGGCCAAACCGCTGGAAGAGCGAGCATTGGCGATAACCGAGGCCGCCTACGGTCCCGACCACCCCACCGCCGCCACCATTCTGGGGAACCTCGCCGCCACCTACCGCGACCTGGGCCAGCCCGATCAGGCCAAACCGCTGGAAGAGCGAGCATTGGCGATTACCGAGGCCGCCTACGGTCCCCACCACCCCACCGCCGCCACCATTCTGGGGAACCTCGCCGCCACCTACCGCGACCTGGGCCAGCCCGATCAGGCCAAACCGCTGGAAGAGCGAGCATTGGCGATTACCGAGGCCGCCTACGGTCCCCACCACCCCACCGCCGCCACCATTCTGGGGAACCTCGCCGCCACCTACCGCGACCTGGGCCAGCCCGATCAGGCCAAACCGCTGGAAGAGCGAGCATTGGCGATTACCGAGGCCGCCTACGGTCCCCACCACCCCACCGCCGCCACCATTCTGGGGAACCTCGCCGCCACCTACCGCGACCTGGGCCAGCCCGATCAGGCCAAACCGCTGGAAGAGCGAGCATTGGCGATTACCGAGGCCGCCTACGGTCCCCA
>NZ_JBIRBA010000038.1:0-102031 GCF_044326345.1 Actinomadura sp. 9N215
CTGCGAGCACGGTGGGCTCTGCGAAGACGGCAGGCTCTGCGAGCACGGTGGGCTCTGCGAAGACGGCAGGCTCTGCGAGCACGGTGGGCTCTGCGAAGACGGCAGGCTCTGCGAGCACGGTGGGCTCCGCGTACACGGCGGTCTCCGCCTGCACGGCTCGCTCCGCTTCCCCGGCGGGCTCTGTTTGTGTGGCGGGCTTGGCTTGTGTGGCGGGCTTGGTCTGTGCGGTGGGGGCTGTGTGCTCGGGCTTCGGCTGGTCGGGGGTGGGCGGTTCGGGGCGTGCTCGGTCAGGTTCTAGGGCGGTGGTCATTGGGCACCGGCCAGGTCGGCGGCGCGGTAGCGGCCGCTGGGCGGACGGTCGGTCACGAGACGGCGGAACGCGGCGGCGGCCTCCTCGGGCGGTGGCGCGGAATCGGCGTCCTCGCCCGCGGCGCGGAGCATGTCGGTGTTCATCTCGCCTGGGTCCGCCCACCACACGGCCACGTCCGGCTCCTCCGCCGCCAGGACGTTCGAGAGCTGCTCCAGCGCCGCCTTGGACGACCCGTAGCCGCCCCACGTCTCGTAGTTCTCCACGGCCGCGTCCGACGTGATGTTGAGGATCGCGCCGCGCCGCTCCCGCAGGCTCGGCAGGACGTCCTGGATCAGCGCCAGCGGCGCCAGGACGTTCGTTGCGAACGTGTCCGCCAGGTCGGTGACGGGCAGCGCCGCGAGCCGGTACATCGGCGTCGGGCCGAGGGTGCTCGCGTTGTTGACGAGCAGGTCAAGCCCGCCGTCCACGGCCCGGACGAGGTCCGCGCGGTGCGCCGGGTCGGTGACGTCCCCGGCGATGGCCGTGACACTCCCGCCGCTCGCGCCCGTGCTCGCGCCGCCTGCGCTCTCGACGCCGGAGCTCCCGCTGCCCGAGCCCGCGCCTGCGCCGCCCGCACTCGCGCCCGCGCTGCCCGCGCTGCTCGCGCTCGCGCCCGCGCCGCCTGCGCTCCCGCCGCCGTTGCCGTTGCCGCTCCCGGCGTTGCCGTTTCCGGTGTTGCTGTTGCCGTGGTTGTCTTTGCGGCTGTTGCTGTCGCTGATGTCGTCGGCTGCGGCGGATAGTGCGGCTGCGTCGCGTGCGTCGATGACGAGGTGCCAGCCGTCCCGGGCGAGTTCGCGGGCGAGGGCCCGTCCGAGCCCCCGGGAGGCCCCTGTGATCAATGCGGTCTTCATGCTCTCGACGCTAGAAACGAGCGGCGTTCACGGCATCGGCCAACGGGTCCGCTAAACGGTGGTCAGTTGGTCCTAGGACCGGCGTCCCGGACGCCCGGACGGCACGGGCGCACGCGTCCTCCCGGGGGCTGATTCGAGAAGTCGCGCGCAGCGAGTACGGTCTTCACATGTGAGCGCCGCGAGGCGCTGGGCCAGCGGAGACGAGAGGCCGGGATGGAGACGGGCGAAGGCTGCGGCGAAGGCGGCCAGGGCGCGACCCTGCGCGCCGTGAGCTCCGCCGTGCTCGCGGTCACCCGGCACCTGTCCGTCCACGAGGTGCTGCAGGTGATCGTCCGGGCGGCGGCGCAGCTGCTGGACGCCCGGTACGCGGCCCTCGGCGTCCCGGACGACGAGGGCTCGTTCGCCGAGTTCGTCGTCGAGGGCGTCTCCGACGAGGAGTGGGAGCGCATCGGCCCGCTGCCACGCCAGCACGGCATGCTCGCCGCGATGCTGCACGGCGACACGCCCAAGCGGCTCGCCGACATCCGCAGGGAGCCGGAGTTCGAGGGCTGGCCGCACGCGCATCCCGTCCTGAAGGACTTCCTGGGCGTCCCGATCCGGGACGGCCAGGAAGTCATCGGCATCATCTTCCTGGCCAACAAGAAGCGCCCCGGCGGCTTCACCGACGACGACGAAGAGCTCCTCACCCTGTTCGCCGCGCACGCCGCGATCGCCATGACGAACGCCCGCCTGTACGAGCACAACCGCGAGCTGACCGTCGTCGCCGAACGCAACCGCATGGCCCGCGAGCTGCACGACGCCGTCGCGCAGAAGCTGTTCTCGCTGCGGCTCACCGCGCGCACCGCGTCCGCGCTGGCCGAGCGCGACCCCGTCCGGACCGTCCAGGAGCTGGAGCAGGTCGAGCGGCTCGCCGCCGAGGCCCTCGCCGAGCTCCGCGCCGTGATCTTCGAGCTGCGCCCGGCGGACCTCACCGACGGACTGGTCTCCTCGCTGCGCAAGCACGTCGAGGTCCTCGACCGGGCGCATGAGGCGACGGTACGCATCGCCGCCGACGAGGCCGTCGTCCTCCCCGAAGACCAGGAGGCCGTCGCCTTCCGCATCACCCAAGAGGCGCTCTACAACGCGCTACGCCACGCTGGTGCCCGCATCGTCGAGGTACGGCTCGGCACCCGCGACGGGCAGGCCGTGCTGGAGGTCGCCGACGACGGGTCAGGGTTCGACGCGTCCGACACGGCGGCCGAGCAGCAGAACGGGCTCGGCCTCGCGTCCATGCGCGACCGCGCCTACTCGATCGGCGGCGAGCTCACGATCGACGCCGCGCCCGGGCACGGCACGACCGTCCGGCTGGAGGTGCCGCTGTGACCGCCAACGGGCGCACGCCGGACGATGGCCCGCCACGCCGCCCGGGAAGGGCGCCGATCAAGGTCCTGATCGTGGACGACCATCCGGTCGTCCGGCAGGGGCTGCGCACCTTCCTCGGCATCCAGGACGACATCGAGGTCGTCGGCGAGGCGGAGGACGGCACGTCGGCCGTGACACTGGCCGAATCCCTGGAGCCCGATATCGTGCTCATGGACCTCAAGATGCCGGGCGCCGACGGCCTGACAGCGCTGACGGAGCTGCGGGCTCGCGGGGTGGCGGCACGGGTCCTGGTCCTGACCAGCGTCACGGAACGCGGGCACGTGCTGCCGGCCGTTCAAGCGGGCGCTGCCGGGTACCTGTACAAGGACGTCGACCCGCAGGCGCTCGTCCAGGCGATCCGGGCGGTCCACGACGGGCACGTGCTGTTCGCGCCCGACGCGGCCGAGGCGATGCTGGCGGACGGGCCCGGCACGCAGGACGACCGCGGCCTCGCCGCGCTGACCGAACGGGAACGGGAGGTGCTCGTGCACATCGCGCGGGGCAGATCCAACCGGGAGATCGCTCGCGCGCTCGTGGTGTCCGAGAAGACCGTCAAGACGCACGTCAGTAATCTGCTCATGAAACTGGGAGTCCAGGATCGGACGCAGGCGGCGCTCTACGCCGTCCGGCACGGTGTCGGCCCGTCCGGCGCCGATGGCGAGACAGCCGCCCGCGACTGATACAACTCCACTCACCGGATCGTCATCGAAATTGGTATGAACGTAGCTATCAGATACGCAGCAGGCAGCGACATCGGCTGCAACCGAGAGAACAACGAGGACTCGGGCTACGCCGGTGCGCGGCTGATCGCGGTCGCGGACGGCATGGGCGGCTACGCGGGCGGCGAAGTCGCGAGCTCGACCGTCATCGGCTCATTGCGCTCGCTCGACACCGACTCCCATCAGGACGATCTCGTCGACATCCTTGGCCGCGCCGTGGCGGAGGCCAACGAGAAGTTGCGCATCGTCCGGGAGGAACGCCCGGACCTGAGCCGCATGGGCACCACGCTCACCGCGATGCTGTGGTCGGGCGAGTCCGTCGCGCTCGCGCACGTCGGCGACTCGCGCGGCTACCTGCTGCGCGACGGCGAGCTGTTCCAGATGACGCAGGACCACACCATGGACGAGCTCCTCAAGGCGGAGGCCGAACAGGCCGGCCAGCAGGCCGACCCGGCGGAGACGTCCCGGCTGTCGCACGTCCTGTACCGGGTCCTGGACGGACGCGAGGACCGCGAACCCGACCTGCGCCTCCGCGAGGCCCGGCTCGGCGACCGCTACCTCCTCTGCTCGGACGGCCTCAGCGGCCCGGTCGACGCGCAGACCATCTACGAGGTCCTGTCCGCCGAGGCCGATCCGCAGCGCGCCGTCGA
The DNA here is from genome assembly GCF_044326345.1 of Actinomadura sp. 9N215. Lineage (NCBI taxonomy): Bacteria > Bacillati > Actinomycetota > Actinomycetes > Streptosporangiales > Thermomonosporaceae > Actinomadura > Actinomadura sp. 9N215. The sequence goes on from NZ_JBIRBA010000038.1 coordinate 3,971, forward strand.
CCGGCTGATCGAGCTCGCCCGCGAGAACGGCGGCCCCGACAACATCACGGCCGTCGTCGCCGACGTCATCGAGTCCGACCACGTCACCGCCGCCGACGCCCCCGTGGTCGTCGGCGCCGCCGCCCAGTCCTGACCACCACCCCGGCCGGCCTCCACCCCACGCCACCGGCGAACCCGGCATCCCTTCCACACGCGCGCGCCGACCCCAAACCCCACCCACCAAGAGCGCCCCCCGCACCCCACACGCCCCTCCCCACCCACCCCCAACACGACCTCCACACCCACCCCACCTCGCGCCACCTCACCCCGCGCCGTCCTGCACCCGCTCTGCCCCTTGGTTTCGTGTCTGTGTCTGTCGGTTTGTCTGTGTTGTGCGGGCTTCTTGGTGGCGTGTTGTTCGCTACGCTTTCCTGGGTTTCGTGGTGGTCGGCGTCGCGTCTGGAGCGGGGTCGGCGGAGTGTGATAGGTGTCTTGGTTTCGGATGATTCGTTGGATTCATCGGGCGAAAGAGTGCCCATGTAGCTGGCGGTTTGTCCTACTCTTGCCCCTGGGGCGGTGTCGCAGAGCACTGGGTAACGGTCCGATCGCAGATCGTTGACCGGGCTTGACCCGCCTTAGGGTGCACCCGATATACGGGTCACTCACCTGTATGTCATCGAGGCGGAGGATTCGTTGGGGGGAGCGCCCGGGGCGGCGGCCGCGAGTGCACCGGAAGGTGTGCTCGGCGGGATCGTCAGCCGGACCCTCACCGCAGCGCGGCACGGACCCCTGGGTGTGGTGCTGCGTGTTGCGGCGATGGCCTTCGCGGCCGTCGGCGCGTCATGGATCCACCGTGTCAACGACCCCGGCGTGCTCTGTCCCCTACGGGCGCTCACCGGAATCCCGTGCCCCATGTGCGGGAGCACCACCGTGTTCATCGAGCTCGGCGCGGGCCGTCCGGTCCATGCCGCGCTGGCGAACCCGGTGGCGCTCACCGGCGCGATCGCCGTGGCGCTCGCACCACTGGGACCGGGAGGACGGTGGTGGGCACTCCAGCCGAAGACCCGTGCCTGGATGCTCGGCACCGCCCTCGTGGGGTCGGAGCTGTGGCAGCTCGTCCGGTTCGGTGTTCTGCGGGTTTGAGCCGCGGTCGGTCCTCGGCCAGACTTGCGGAGCCCACCGGGTCCGGCGGGCGTCACACAACCACAGGGTCAATCAATAAGGAGCAAGTGTGGGTAACCCCTACGACCCCTACGGTCAGCAGCCGGGCTACGGGCAGCAACAGCCCGGGTACGGCCAGCAACCCCCAGCCCAGCCCGGCTATGGCCAGCCGGCCCAGCCCGGGTACGGCCAGCCCCCCGCGCAGCCCGGCTACGGTCAGCCGCCCGCGCAGCCGGGTTACGGCCAGCCCCCGGCGCAGCCCGGGTACGGCCAGCAGCCGCCCGCCGCCCAGCCCGGCTACGGGGCGCCGCCGCAGGCTCCCCCGGGACAGCCGGGCTACCAGGAGGTGCACCACCACCACTACGGCTCCGGCGGCCAGCTGGCCGAGTGGGGCTCGCGTGCGGGTGGCGCCATCATCGACGGCTTGATCATCGGTGCGCCGCTCTTCGTGCTGTACATGGTGGGCCTGCTGCTCGCCAGCGCCGGAGACGGCGCCGGGGTGCTCGGCCTGCTGCTGATCGTCATCGGTTACATCGCGGCCTTCGCCGCCAGCCTCTGGCTGATCTACCAGGAGGGCACCACCGGCCAGACGATCGGCAAGCGGCAGATGGGCATCCGCCTCGTGAGCGCGCAGACCGGCCAGCCCATCGGCTTCGGCATGGCGTTCGTCCGCAGGCTCGCGCACATCGCGGACAGCTTCGCGTGCTACATCGGCTACCTCTGGCCGCTGTGGGACGATCGTAAGCAGACTTTCGCCGACAAGATCTGCAACACCCTCGTGGTCCGCGGCTGATCAGCGGCCCGCGAGCCGGGGTTCCATCCCCTTGCGCGACATGAGCGGGGCGTCCCTTCGGGGGCGCCCCGTTTTCATGTGGCATGGCATCGTTCACCCACAGCACGCCACCCCGTTCGCCTACCGGACGGCGCCCGTTGCCTGTGGGACGGTGCCTTGTTCGCCTTTCGGGGAGGTCCGTTTTCTAGGGGACGGGGTCGAAGGCGCTGTTGCACGCGGCGACGAGGGCGCGGCGGACGGCGCCGTCCAGGAGCCGCAGCGCCTCACCGCGGCGTCGCACCTGGTCGGCGCTGAGGCCGCCGTCGTCCATCTGGCGGGCCAGGTCGACGACGAGGGACAGCCGCCCGGCGAGCGCCGCGACGCGGTGCGCGCGGGGCGGGTAGCCGGGGGCGAGCGGATGGTCGCCGCGGTCAGGGTCGCGCAGCGCGGTGAGCGCGTCGGTGATCTCGGACGGCGCGCCGGCGAGGTCGTCGACGGTCAGCAGCGCCTCGGTGGCGTCCCGCATCGCGAGGGTGAGCTGCCGGTCGGCGTCCGCGAGGGACGGGACGTCGGGAAGCCCGGGCGACGCGTCATGGGTCGTCCAGCGGATCCCGACGTAGGACGACCCGCGCCGGTCCTCGGCCGGGACGAGCCCGATCGCCCGGTCGCCGAGCACGACCACGACGCCCGCGCCCGCGTCGATCGCCGCGCGGTTCAGGCTCGGCGGTCCGGTCAGCCCGAGCGGGTCGCCCGGTGCGGGCAGGGCGAGCCGCAGCGCGGTCATCCCGCCGACGCGCAGGTCGCCGAGGCCGCGGCGCAGCGTCACCTCGGCGGGCTCGCCGCCCAGGATCTGCGGGCCCGCGCCCTTCTCGACCGCGTCGACGGCCTCGTCCAGGCCGACGTGCCCGGTCAGCCAGGCATTCCCCCATGCGACCAGCGCGGTCGCAGCGTCCTTGCTCATCGCCGTTCCCAATACTCCCTGATCGGCATGCGAACCACCATAAGCGCTCGGGCCGACGGTGCCGCAGGACGTAACGAACCTCTCGCGTCGCGGGTGATCCCGCGGGCCGCCGTCCCCGGCGGTAAACCCGGGGGTCACGCCCGCCGCCCGATCGCATAGGTTCTTTCCTGAGGATCAGGGACCACCCGGATTGGAGACGAAGGCGCGCGATGACCGGCGAGGTGCTTCAGCTCCGCGGAGTCGGGGTCAGGCGCGGCAGTGCGACCCTGCTGCGAGATGTCACGTGGACGGTGAACGAAGGCGACCGCTGGGTCATCCTCGGTCCGAACGGCGCCGGCAAGACGACCCTGCTCCAGATCGCCGGCGCGATGATGCACCCGTCCTACGGCACGGCCGTGATCCTGGAGGAGGAGCTCGGCCGGACGGACGTGTTCGAGCTGCGTCCCCGGGTCGGGCTCGCCAGCTCGTCGGTCGCGGAGAAGGTGCCGTCCGGCGAGAAGGTCGTCGACCTGGTGCTGACCGCGTCGTACGCGATCCTCGGACGGTGGCGGGAGGAATACGACTCGACCGACGTGAGCCGCGCCGTCGCGCTGCTGGACGCGCTCGGCTGCTCCGACCTGATCCGGCGCACGTTCAGCACGCTGTCCGAGGGCGAGCGCAAGCGCGTCCAGATCGCCCGCGCGATGATGCCCGACCCCGAGCTGCTGCTGCTGGACGAGCCCGCCGCCGGCCTCGACCTCGGCGGCCGTGAGGACCTCGTCGCCCGCCTCTCCGTCCTCGCCGACGACCCCGACGCGCCCACGATGGCGATGGTCACGCACCACGTGGAGGAGGTCCCGGAGGGCTTCACGCACGCGCTGCTGCTGCGCGCCGGCGAGGTCGTCGCGCAGGGCAAGGTGGACGAGGTGTTCACCGCGGAGCACCTGTCGAACACCTTCGGCATCCCGCTCACCGTGGACCGCCAGGACGGCCGCTGGTACGCCCGCACCACCCGCTGAGCGCGAGGCGCTACCTGCCGACGGCGCGCGCTACCTGCCGAACGCAGTGCGCTCCGCCCGCTGAGCGCGAGGTGCTGCGCCCGCTGATTGCGAGGTGCTGCGCCCGCTGATTGCGAGGTGCTGCGCCCGCTGATTGCGAGGTGCTGCGCCCGCTGATTGCGAGGTGCTGCGCCCGCTGATTGCGAGGTGCTGCGCCCGCTGAATGCGGTGCGCTTCACGTGGCCACGTGGTGCCCGGTCTGGGGCGTGCTTTCGTCGGGGTGGTCTACCCGTTGAAACGGGGGGATTCGTCCCCGAACCACCCCCAGTGGACGGTGGTGGACGGCCGTGTCCATACGATGTGTGCGCCGTTGTGAACTCGTAGCGCCGGGGTGGAGCCGACTTGGACGTGCTGGACGCGGTCGCGGTGTTCGCGGCCGGGGTCGCCGCCGGCGGCATCAACACGATCGTGGGCTCCGGCTCCCTGATCACCTTCCCGACGCTGGTGGCGCTCGGCTACCCGCCCGTGGTGGCGAACGTGTCCAACAACATCGGGCTCGTTCCGGGGAGCACGACCGGCGCGTACGGGTACCGCGAGGAGCTGAAGGGGCAGCGCGAGCGGCTGCTGCGGCTCGGCAGCGCCTCCGTCGCCGGCGCCCTGGCCGGCGCTCTGCTCCTCCTCGGCCTTCCCGCCGAGGCGTTCGACGTGATCGTCATCGCGCTGATCGTCATCGCGTTGGTCCTGGTGGTGGTGCAGCCGCGCCTGCAGAAGTGGGTGCTGCGCCGCCGCGAGGGGGAGCACCGTCCGCACGGCGGCCCGGCGCTGTGGGTCGGCGTCCTGTTCGCGGGCATGTACGGCGGCTACTTCGGCGCGGCGCAGGGCATCATCCTCATCGCGCTCCTCGGCATCATGCTGGACGAGGACCTGCAGCGCGTGAACGCGGCCAAGAACGTCCTGTCGGCCGTCGTTAACGGTTCCGCGGCGGTGGTGTTCACGCTGATGTGGCTGTTCTCCGACACCGAGATCAACTGGTGGGCGGTGCTGCTGATCGCGTCCGGCGCCGTCGTCGGCGGGCTGATCGGCGCCCGGGTCGGCCGCCGGATCCCGCCGCTGGTGCTGCGCAGCGTCATCGTGGTCGTCGGCATTGTGGCGATCGTCAATCTCCTGGTCTGACCAGCGCGTTCGCATCGATCCACAGGGTTGGCCGCCTGATGTTCCGGGTATAAGTCGAATATACGTTCGACTACCGGAGGTTCGCGCGGATGAAGGGCGACAGGGTCGAGATCGTCATCGATGCCGGTGGCGAGGGGACGCGGACGTACGAGGTCGTGGCGAGCCGGGCGGGCCGCCGCGTGGAGATCGCGACCCGCCGCGGAGTCGTGGAGGTCAGCGAGGTCACCCGCACCGGCACGGCCGTCCGGACGGCCCGCTTCATGTCCAGCCGGGTGCTGGCGCTGGTCGAGTATCCGACGTCCGATCAGGTGCACGAATCCGAGTGACGGCGTCCCGAGGGGCATCCCGATGAGATAGAATCGAACAAATATTCGAAGAATCATGGGATGCAGTGGTCGGCCTGGGACGCCTCGGGCCGGCCTGACCTTCGACGTAAGGCGGACATGCCGATGACATCCTCGCCCGACGTCCTCTCGCCCTCCCTCGACGCGATCAAGAGCTCCCAGGCGCGGCAGCGTCCCGTCGTCATGATCACTTACGCTCCCGACGGCCCGCCCCGCGTCTGCGTTCCGGACGCCGGAGAACTGCGCGTGATCGACGGACGGCTCCTGCACGTGGCGGTCTGGCCCGACAGCCCCACCGCGGCCGACCTGGACCGCGGCCTGCCCGTGCTGCTGATCGTCCCCGCTTCCCCGGACGTCCATCTCATCCGCGCCACGGCGCACCGGCTGGTCGGCGCCGCCATGGTGTGGGCCCACTACGACCTCACGATCATCTCGGCGCGGATCGCCGTCCGGGGCACCGCGCCCGCGCCCTTCGCCCAACCCGTCCGGGTCAGCGACGAGGCCGACGCCGGAGAGGAGGTCCTGACGAGCGTCCGCCAGAAACGGCTGGTCAGAATGCTCAGCTAGCGCCCACCCGAGAACGGACCCTCGACGAGCACCCAGGCCCCGGCCAAGGGACCGCTCCCTGGCCCCGGTCAACGGACCGCTCCCTGGCCGGGGCCTGGCCGCCAGGGTCCGGGCCGCCGGGGTCTTTGGGGGGCATGCTGCGGCGAGCTTGTCGCGCTTGTCGAGGAGGCTGTGCCGGTGAGGCTCCCAGGCGAGTTTCGCTCGGGTCGGCGCCGGTCGCGGCCTGGTCCAGCCGTCCAGCCGGCAGCGTGTGGTCTGGCGGGGTCAGTAGGGGCGGACCTGGACGGTGCCCTCGTCCGTCACGCGGGTCTCGAAGGCGGGCTGGCGGGCGGTGGCCGGGCCATGCACGACGGATCCGTCCTGGACGCGGAACATGCTGCCGTGCCAGGGGCAGATGACGCAGGTGTCGGCGTTGTCGTCGGTGATGATGCGGCCCTGGTGGAGTGGCCCGGCGAGATGGCTGCAACGGTCGGCGAGGACGTGGATGTCGTCGCCCGTCCGCAGGACGAACAGGCCGATGTAGCCGAGGCGCCGGTGGACGGGCCAGCCGTCCGGGAGCTCCTCCGCGGCGCACAGATCGTGCCAGCCGAGGGGGACGAGGTGGCCGACCTGGTCGGCGTGGCTGGCGCCCGCGGCCTGACGGAACGCCAGATGGCCGCCGAGGTAGGCGCCGGTGACGAGGGCGGTGAGGCCGGCGAAGCCGAAGGCGCGTCCGGCGCCGTCCCGGCCCTGGAAGCGGGCCACGAGGGAGACCGAGTACAGCGTGCTCGCCGTCAGCATCCCCGCCGCGTGGACGAGCCCGACCCGCTGCTGCTCGCGGTGCAGCGCCGACCAGTCGGCGACGCCGGTGAGCACGGTGGGCACCGCGCTCACGAGCCCCGCGGCCACGAGCGTCTGGGACGCGCGGCGCTGACCCGGCATGAGGTCGAGGACGGCGGCGGAGACCCAGAACCCGATGGGCATGTCGGTGAGCGGCGGATGGGCCGGGTGCCCGAGGGGGACGCCGTGGAGGGCGTCCTTGACGGGCCCGGGCGGCAGCGCCCGCCGCACGGCCAGGGACAGGACGCGGATGACGCGGTCGAGGCCGCGCGCCTGCTCCAGCCCCTCGGTGGCATCGGCCAGCCGCGCCGCCCCCTCGGGCCGGGACATGCGCCGGAAGATGTTCGCCCTGCGGTTCATGCCCCTCCTTCGCGGCTCTGCCGGGACGCCTGTCGCGACACTAGTCTTCCGCGTTCACCTGCGGCCAGTCATACGTACCTGCAGCCGGACACCCCTAAACAACGCGGTCAGCACGCCAGCGCCCCCAGCCCCGACGGTGCCTTCGGAGTCACCGGCAGAATCACGCGGCCGCCGCTGCGATGCGGCACGGCCGCGCTCCCCGATGCGGCTTCAGACGCTTTCCAGGTCCGAGAACGTAACGTTGATCTTCATGCCTTCCGGAAGTTCGGTGTCCAGCACGTCGCGGTGAACGAAGGCGAGTTGGTAATTGCGGCCGGACCAGTCGAGCCGATACTCCTCCACGGAGTGGATCGCATCGTCGGCGTCAAGGACGATGATGAGGTACATGGGGATGCGCTGAGCGGCGTACTCTGCCTTCTTGTCCTGGAAGTCGCGTTGCTTGCTGTCCGCGCCCGCGATCTCCACTGTGGTGAAAACGTCTGCACTCGTCACCTTCGAGCCGCGCTCGACGCAATGCAGGACGCTGACGTCGGGACGCCGCACGGTGAAATACCGGCCCTTTTCCTTGGCTTGAGGATTGGAACACCGGTAACGCATATCGAGGTCTTGGACCACGCTGATGCAGGGACTCGGCGGACGAGCGTCCCGCAGCGCATTTGTCAGGTTGTGGGAAACAATCTGATGCTCATGACCGGGGGACCCGCAGAAGACGACGCTGCCGTCCACGACCTCGATGGTTTTGCATACCTCTTCTGGGAGGGCCTCGTACTGCTCCTCGGTGATGAGGAGGCTGTACGGGTCTGCCGCCCATACGGGAAGGGGCATGCTCGGGCTCCTCGGGGTCCGTCCTGTACCTGGCCAGAGCCTATCGGCGCGGCGTCGGCCTTGCTTGGGCGTCGGCCTTGCTTGGGTATCGGCCTTGCTTGGGTATCGGCCTTGCTTGGGTATCGGCCCCGCTTAGGCGTCGGCCCCGCTTAGGCGTCGGCCTCGCTTGGGCGTCGGCCCACTTGGGCGTCGGCCTCGCTTGGGCATCGGTCACGCGTGGGAAGCGGCCCGGCGGGGGAGGCCGCCCGGCCGCTTCGAGGGGGCGTGGTCAGCCGGAACACGCCCCGGGTGAGGGACGGCGTCGAGGTGAGCGCCCTCCCTCCGGGATGGTCAGGAGCCGTTCACGCCGAGGCCCCTGGCGACGCGGTCGCCGAGGTCCTTGTGGACGTTGCGCCAGTACTCGACGACGCGCGGCTTCATGTCGCCGGTCACCTCGGGCGCGTTCGCGTGCAGCAGGATGTTGTTCACCATGTGGTCGCGGTCGACGTCCGAGAGGACCTTCTCCCACAGGGTGCGGGCCTGGCCGTAGTCGTCGTCCTCGCGGTGCGGGGTGTAGGCGCTGCGGACGATCTCGCCCGCGACCCCGTAGGTGTCGCCCGCCCAGAGGGCCGGATCGGCGACGGGCCCGCCCACCGAGTTCGGCGCGTACACCGGGTCGGCGGAGTTGGAGTACGTCATCGCGCCGTCCTTGTTGTAGGTGTGGACGGGCGCCTTCGGGCGGTTGACCGGCAGCTGCAGGTAGTTCGGGCCGATCCGGTAGCGGTGGGTGTCGGGGTAGGAGAACAGCCGGCCCTGCAGCATCTTGTCCGGGGACGCGCCGATGCCGGGCACGAGGTTGGACGGCTCGAACGCGGCCTGCTCGATCTCGGCGAAGTAGTTCTCCGGGTTCCGGTTCAGCGTCCACCGGCCGATGGTGATCGGCGGGTAGTCGGTGTGCGGCCAGACCTTGGTGAGGTCGAACGGGTTGAACCGGTAGTCGGCGGCGTCCTCGAAGGGCATGATCTGCACCTGCACCGTCCAGGACGGGTGGTCGCCGCGCCTGATCGCCTCGTAGAGGTCGCGGATGTGGACGTCCGGGTCCTGCGCGTCGGCCTCTTCGGCGGTGAAGTTCCTGATGCCCTGGTCGGTCTTGAAGTGGTACTTGACCCAGAATTTCTCGCCGCCGGCGTTGTACCAGAGGAACGTGTGCGAGCCGTACCCGTTCATGTGCCGCCAGGACGCGGGCGTCCCGCGGTCGGTCATCAGGAGCGACACCTGGTGGGCGGATTCGGGCGACAGCGTCCAGAAGTCCCACTGCATGTTGTTGTCGCGCAGGTGGTTGTCGGCGCGGCGCTTCTGCGAGTGGATGAAGTCGGAGAACTTCTGCGGGTCGCGGATGAAGAAGATCGGCGTGTTGTTGCCGACGAGGTCGTAGTTGCCCTCGTCGGTGTAGAACTTGATGGAGAAACCGCGCGGGTCGCGTCCGGCGTCGGCGCTGCCGAGCTCCCCGGCGACGGTGCTGAACCGGACGAGCGACTCGGTGCGGGCGCCCTTCTGGAAGAGGCTCGCCCGCGTGTACTGGCTGACGTCCTCGGTGATTTCGAGGACGCCGTACGCGCCGCCGCCCTTGGCGTGGACGACCCTTTCGGGGACGCGTTCGCGGTTGAAGTGCGCCATCTTCTGGATCAGGTAGTGGTCCTGAAGCAGCAGCGGGCCGTTCGGCCCCACGGACTGCGAATGCTCGTCGCTCGGCGCGGGAATTCCGGCGTCGGTGGTGGTGGTCGGCCTGTCATCGGACATTGGCGCGGTTCCTCCTTGCTCCGTTATTGGTGATGCGGGTCGCGGGTCCGCGGTGGCTCAATCGTCCGCCCCCTGGTCGGGACGGCGGTCGGTGGGGCGGCAGGCGGGGCAGAGGCCCCAGAAGGTGACGTCGGCTTCGTCGACCTGGTAGCCGGCGGCGTTCACCGGTTCGAGGCAGGGGGCCTCGCCGACGACGCAGTCGACGTCCTGGACGGCTCCGCAGGCGCGGCACACCAGGTGGTGGTGGTTGTCGCCGACGCGTCCCTCGAACCGGGCCGGGCTGCCGGCCGGCTCGATGCGGCGGACGAGACCGGCCGCCGCCATGGCGTGCAGGGCCTCGTACACGGCCTGGAGCGAGATGTAGCCCACCCGGTCGCGGACGCCGCCGGCGATCGCGACGGCGCCGAGGTGGTCTCCGGCGCGGACGGTCTGCAGGATCGCCACACGCGCCGCCGTCACCCGCAACCCCGCACCCCGCAATTCCCCAGCGACGACCGCCGCAACGCCCGCGGACGGCGCGGCGGCATACCGCGCAACCGCAGGCTGCGCGGTGCCACTGGGCTGCGTGCCAGTGGGCTGCGCGGTGCCAGTGGGCTGTGCCGTGCCAGTGGGCTGTGCGGTGACCGGTTGTGTGGCGGCGGGTTGTGCGGTGACCGGGTGTGCGGCGGTGGGGTGTGCCGTGACCGGCTGTGTGGTTGTGGGGTGTGTGGTGGCAGTCGGTGGTGCGGAGGGCGTGGGGTGCCTTGTGGTGGCGGGAGGTGGTGGGTGGGCGGATGCGGGCATGTGGCTCAACCTATGTCGCAAACATGAATGATTCAAGATAATGAACCATACATCTTTAGTCGGGGTGCTTGCCGCGCGTGACATGCTGGGGCGTCCGATGACGGAGGTCCGTGGCGGGCCGGGGCGGAGGTGAGGCGATGGGCACGCGGGGGAAGGCGGTCGCTGCGGCGGCCGTGGCCGGGACGATGGCGCTTGCCGCGGCGGGGTGCGGCGGCTCCGGCGGCTCGGACGACTCCGACGCGAAGGGCGCGACGTCGGCGCCCAGCGGCAAGGCGTCCTCGGGCGGGACGGGCGGTGCGGCGCCCGCCAAGGAGCCGATCATCCTGGCGTTCGGCGGCGACACGCACTTCGAGGGCCAGCTACGGTCACGACTCGGTAACGCCAAGAGCGCGCTCGGCCCTGTCGCGAAGCAGCTGCGCGCGGCCGATCTCGCCATGGTCAACCTGGAGACGGCGATCACCACGGGCGGGACCGCCGCGCCCAAGTCGTTCACCTTCCGCGCCCCGCCGTCCGCGTTCAAGGCGCTGCAAGGCTCCGGCGTGGACGTCGTGTCCATGGCCAACAACCACGGCATGGACTACATGGAGGGCGGCCTCCGTGACTCCCTTGCCGCCATCAAGCGCAGCGGGTTCCCGGTTGTCGGCATAGGCAAGAACGCGAACGACGCGTTCCGTCCGTACCGCGTCACTGTGAAGGGCAACAAACTCGCCATCGTCGGAGCGACTCAGGTACTGGACGACAACCTGATCCAGGCGTGGACGGCCACGGACACCAAGGGCGGCCTTGCGTCGGCCAAGGACGTCCCCCGGATGGTGCAGGCGGTGAAGGAAGCGCGCAAGGGCTCGGACGTCGTCATCGTCCACCTGCACTGGGGCGCGGAACTCCAGCCCTGTCCGCTGCCGCGCCAGAAGGAACTCGCCCAGCAGCTCGTCGCGGCGGGGGCCGACATCGTCGTCGGCGGGCACGCGCACATTCCGCTGGGCGGCGGCTACATGGACGGCTCGTACGTCCACTACGGCATGGGCAATTTCGTGTTCTACTCCGCGAGCGGCAAGACCGCCGAGTCCGGGGTGCTGCTCCTGAAGGTGGAGAACGGCAAGGTCGTCAAGGACAAGTGGGCGCCCGCCAGGATCTCCGGCGGCATCCCGATCCCGCTGAAGGGCGCCGGGGCGGCGTCCGCCCTCAAGCGGTGGAACGGGCTGCGCGGCTGCACCGGCCTTCAGGCGCGCCCGTCCTGAGCTCATTGATCGGTCTGAGCCTGCTGATCCGTCCTTGGGCTGGACTCTCCCATGGTGGGAGGGCTCAGGGTGGTGCCCGTGAGCGATGATGATCTCCTGCCGATCGGGCGGTTCGCGCGGCTGTGCCGGCTGAGCGTCAAGCAGCTCCGGCACTACGCCGATCTCGGGCTGCTCGCACCGGCGTGGACGGACCCGGCGTCCGGCTACCGCTACTACCGGCCTGTCCAGGCACGGGACGCGCTGCTGATCGGCCTGCTGCGGGCGATGGACGTCCCGCTGCCGGCCGTGGCGCGCGTCCTGTCCGGGGACGCGGGCGACGCGGGCGACGCCCTGAAGGAGGCGCGCGACAGGATCGAGGCCGATGTCGCCCGGCGGCGGCGCGGCCTGCGGCTCCTGGACCGCGTGGTCGCCGAAGGGCTGCCGGAGACGGAGGTGTCGATCGTCCGGGAGCCGGCGCGGCGCGTGGTCACCGCGCGGGAGCCCGCGACGCCGTCGACGATCCCGGACGCGACCGGCGCCTGCGTGGCCCGGCTGCTACCCCGGATGTCACCGGACGGCCTGCTCATCGGGCTGTTCCCGCTGGACATGGCCGAGGAGTTCGATGTCCGCGTGGCCGTCCAGGCGGCGGCCGGCGACGACCTCCTGTCCGGTGGTTCGTTCGCGTCGGCCGTCCATGTCGGCCCGTACGAGGAGATTCCGCTCACGGTCCATGGCGTGCTCGCGTGGTTCGGCGACTACGGGCACACGCCCGCCGGGCCCGTCCGCGAGGTGTACCTCAACGACCCCGCGACCACGCCGCCCGAGCACCTGCAGACGCGGGTGCAGATCCGTGTGGAGGATTCCCAGTGAGCTGGTACGAGGCGGCTGAAGAACCGGAGTTGGTGGAGCACGGCTCTGTGTCGGGCCTGGCCGTTACAGGACGCGGCGAGCCGGGCGGTGCCGCCTATGGCGAGAGCGTCGGCGCGCTGTACGCGGTCATGGGCGCGCTTGGCGCGCCGATGGTTCCGCTGGAGGGACGCTGGTGGGTCGAGGAGGAGGGCTCACCGTTCGACGTGCCCCGCGACCGGTGGTGGTGGCATCTGTTCCTTCGCCTCCCGGACGACACCCAGTCGATCGATCAGGCCCGTGAGGAGGTGCGGTCGAAGGTGGCGGCCGCTGCGCGCGTCCAGCATGTGACGTTCACGAAGGGCCGATGCGTACAGCTGCTGCATCGCGGAGCGTACGCGGACGAGCCCGCGTCCCTCGCCCGCATGTACGCGCTGATGGAGGACGAGGGCGTGGTCCCGAACGGCCTGCACCACGAGATCTACCTGTCCGATCCCAGCGAGACCGACCCGGAGAAGATGCGCACAATCCTGCGCCAGCCCATCCGCTAACCGCACGTCCGCCAACCGCTTGTCCGCTGCCGCTGCCACTCGTTTAGTGGCCGCGTCTGGTGGCTGCTCGTCTGGTGGTCGGCCTGTTCGGTGACCGCTCGCGCGGTGGTCGTATTGGACTGTCCGTCGCAGAGGCGTAGTTTCACGAGAAACGGCACGGCGGACGGACGGGCGGACGGGCAGGCGGGGTTCATGCGAGATCAGTGGGTGAGGTCGGGCGACATCGAGCTGGCCGTGCGGGTGCGGGGCGACGGGCGGCGGCCGACGGTCGTCCTCGTGCACGGGTACCCGGACACCAGCGCGATGTGGGACGAGGTGGCCGAACGGCTCGCCGGACGGTTCCGCGTCGTCGCGTACGACGTGCGCGGGGCCGGAGCGTCCGGCAGCCCGGCCGACCCGCTCGACTACCGGCTGGACGCGCTCATGGGCGACCTCGAAGCCGTCCTGGACGGGGTCGGCGCCGACGAGCCCGTCCATCTAGTGGGGCACGACTGGGGTTCGGTGCAGGGCTGGGAGGCCGTGATCGGCGACCGGCTGCGGGGTCGCATCGCCTCGTTCACGTCGATCTCCGGGCCGGACCGGCGGCATATGGCGCGCTGGGCCGCGCAGGCCGTCCGGTCCGGGCCGCGCGGGATCGCCGAGGTCCTCGACCAGGTGCGGCGCAGCGTCTACATGCCGGTGCTGATGGCGCCGCGGCTCGGCGAGGTCGCGGCCCGGCTGCTCGCGGCCGGGTTCCCGCACGTGATGAGACTTCGCGAGGGTGCCGACCCGCGCTCGGGCCACCCGGCCGCCACACTGCCCACCGACGCCCGCAACGGCCTCGGCCTCTACCGAGCGAACATGGGCCGCAACCGCACCACACGCGGCAAAGGCCCACACGCCCCAGGCACGTCCGGCGGAGCCATGTCCGGTGGCGGCGCGACCGGCGGAAGCGCGACCGGCGGGGGCGTGTCCGGTGGAGGCACGTCTGACGGGGGTGCGTCCGGCGGAGGTGCACGTGGCGGAGGCGCGTCTGGCGGGGGTGCGCGTGGCCAAGGTGTGGCTGGCGGGGGTGCGTCCGGCCGAGGTGTGTTTGGTGGGGGTGTGGCCGCCGGTGATGGGTGGACGGACGTGCCCGTGCAGCTCATTGTCCCGATCAAGGACAGGTACGGCTCTCCGTCGCTGCTGCTGTCCGCGCGTGGGCCGGTGTCCCGCCTGTACGTGCGGCGCGCGCCGGCCGGGCATTGGGTGGCGCGCAGCCATCCCGACCTCATCGCCCGCTGGGTCACCGAGTTCGTCGAGCACCTGGACGGTGGGCCGGAGACGCCCGCCCTGGCCCGGGCCCGCGCGGCGGGCGTGCCCGGCAAGGAGTTCGGCGGCGACCTCGTCGTCGTCACGGGCGCGGGCAGCGGCATCGGCCGCGCCACCGCCCACGCCTTCGCCGCAGACGGCGCACGGGTTGTCGTGGCCGACATCGACGAAGACGCCGCCAAGCGCACCGTGGACGAGATAGCCGCGGCCGGTGGCGAAGCCCACGTCTACAGGGTCGATGTCGCCGACGCCGAAGCGATGGAGCGGTTCGCCGACCACGTGCGTGATTCGTTCGGTGTCCCGGACGTGGTCGTCAACAACGCGGGCATCGCCCTAGTCGGGTCGCTGCTCGACACGCCAGAGGAAGAGTGGGCCCACGTCCGCTCCATCAACTTGGACGGCGCGTATCGGGGCTGTCGCCTGTTCGGACGCCAGATGGTCGAACGTGGCGAGGGCGGGCACATCGTCAACATCTCGTCCATGGTGGCGTTCCTGCCGAGCCCCGAGATGCCCGCCTACAGCGCGACCAAGGCCGCAGTGCTCCAGCTGAGCGAGAGCCTCCGCGTCGACCTCGACCGCTACGGCATCGGCGTCTCCGCTGTCTGTCCGGGAGTCATCATCACACCGATGATTGGTCGAACCCGTTTCGTGGGGCGGCCCCCAAACCTGGACGGCGAGCAGCGCAACCGAGTGGCCCGGGCGCTTGAGCGCCGAGGCTCCCCGCCGGAGAAGGTCGCACAGGCCGTCCTGCGAGCCGTCCGCCAGGACACGCCGGTCACGCTCGTCGCCGCCGAAGCACGCATCGCCCGCGCGCTCTCTCGCGTGTCGCCCACCGCGAACCGGACCATCGCCCGCATCACCCGCCGCCCCGGCGTCCACTGACGCCCGCGTCACCCGCCGCCCGGTGTCTGGGGACTTCCGCGTTCTTCGTCTCGGCGGTGTTCGGTGGTCCGCGCGTCATCCGTCGCGCGGGCGTCAAATTACGCGCGCGTTATCCGTCGCGCCGATGTCCGGGGATGCCCGCGTTATCCGCCGCCTGGGCGGCCGATGGCCCTCGCATCATCCGCTTTCCGGTGTCTGGGGACTTCCGCGTTATCCGCCGCCCGTTGTCCGGTGGTCCGCGCGTCGTCTGTCGCGCGGGCGTCAGGTTACGCGCGCGTTGTCCCTTGCGCCGGTGGCCGGTGGCGCCCGTGTTATCCGCCGCCCCGGTGCCCTGTGGCCCCCGCGTTATCAGTCGCGCTGGCGTCAGGTTGCGCGCGTGACATCCGTGGCGGTGGCGTTGGGTGGTGGCGTGTGGGTTGTGGCGTTAGGGGGCGGTGGTGGTTCGCTTGAGGGTTTGGGTGGGGGTTTCTCCGAAGCGCTGGCGGTAGTGGGCGGCGAAGCGGCTCATGTGGACGTATCCGGCGGCCTCGGCGACGTCCGTGACGGTGCGGGCGCCGGGTGGCGTCTCGATGAGCGCGGCGCGGGCGTGGTCGAGCCGGACTCCGCGGAGGAGCCGGGTGGGCGTCAGGCCCCATTCGTCCTGGCAGATGGCCTGGAGTTGGCGGACGCCGATGCCCACCGCCGCCGCGATGTCGGTGACCCCGATCGGACGGTGGTGATGCGCCTCGACCCAGTCGCGGATGACACCGGCGAGACGGTGTGAGGGCTGCTCCTGGGGTTCCGCGAGACTCGCGGTCCCGGTGTGCGGCAGGCCGAGCAGGATGGCGGTGAGCAGCGCCTCCTCCAGGCTGCGCTCCGCCAGCGGGTGGAGGCCGTCGGCAGCCGTCGCGTGGTCGAGGACGTCGCAGACGTGCCGCCAGGTCCGCTCGACGATCGAGGACGGCACGAGCGCTCGTTCGCCGGTGTCGAGGAAGCGCAACGGCGGGCTGTGCTCGCGTCCCAGATGGTCGGCGAGATGGTCGGCGAGCCGCCCGGTGCTCGTCGCGATCACGAGGCAGCCCATCATCGGGGGCGGCGTCATCCGCATCGGCTCGTCATGGGACAGGACGTGGCCGCCGCCCGTGGTGTCCCGGCTCTTCGTGACCCGGTACTCGACGTCCATGGGCGCCATCGGCGCGCACATGGCGAAATGCCCCTCGGTCGGTGGTGTGTCCACAATGACGCCGCCGCCCCCGTACCGCACCCAGACGAGGTTGACCGCGCCGACGCCCAGGGCGTTGACCTGGCCGTCCAGCGGCACACCCGGCCGGAGGGGCTGGAGGTCGTGGCCGACGGCGAACGGTTCGACCGCGTCGTGCAGGACGTCGATGTCCGTGCTGACGACCCGCTGGTAGGCGGACAGCGGCGGCGATATCTCGGCTGAAGTCATGGTCATGTCGGGGCTGGTGCCGTTTCGTGACGGTCGATGGACAGGACGCCGCAGGCCCCGTGGCCGCTCCCGCAGCGCGGGCTTGACCTCGGCGGCGAAGCGGGCCGGTTCTTTAGCGTAATTGAAGGACGACAGAGCGATATCCGGAATGAGGCGAGCTCGAATCCCATGCCGACCCCTTTTTGTCCGGGTGCGCTTGAGGCATTGCCCGCTCAGTATCGGAAGCCATCGCGTCGGCGGGCAACGTCCGGATGCAGCCACGTACCAACGTCCGTGGTCAGACGGGGGGGTTGTAAAACGGGGGCTTGCCAAACGGGTGTGTGGTCGTGCGGAGCGTGGCCAAGTGAGAGCGTGGTCGTGCGGAATGTGGTCGTGCGGAATGTGGCCGAGCGGGTGTGGTCAGGCGGGGTGTGGTCGTGCGGGGGGTGGTTGTGCGGGTGTGTGGTTGTGGGGTGGTCAGACGGGGATGGCGCCGAGGACGAGGCGGTCGAAAGGACCCGTGTCCTTTGCGCATGGGCCGTCCGTCATCGCGTAGACGACGACGCGGGCGGGGCATCGCCGCTGTTCCCGGGCCCACAGCGCCAATTCGTGGACTACCTCGGCGAGATGGGCCCCGCAGGAGGCGCGTGCGTTCGACCGGTCCCTCGGGGCGGCCGCCGTCTCCACGCGGACGTGAAAGCAGGACGAACGTCCGCAACACGCCATCGCGCAAGGCTGCTTGCCGTTGAGGGGAAGATAAGCGGGGTCGCTGCGCATCATGGCACTTTCGGCGTCGTCGCGAACTCGGCGATGAACGGGGGACAGCCGTGCGGGTGCGAATTCAGTAATCCCCTGAGCGGCAGGGCAACAACATGTGCGCCTCCATGACAGCGGCCGGGGCTGAGCCTCCAATGATGCACCAGCCCTTCGCACATTTCAACGCGTGTTGGATAGCCCGCCGCGTTCTCCGGCTAGCCCGTACCTCACCCGCCTTCAAGGGATTTAGCCGAAATACCTGAATAGGGGCGGGTGTGGTGCGTCCGAAATCCGGACGGGTTGGGCCGCGGGCGGGTGGTGGGCGGTGCGTCTTGGTGGTGGGGGCTCCACGTAGAGTGGCGGGCATGGCTACCTGGGACTACGACACCCGGCGCTCCGCCAGCGGGCGTACCACGTGATGGATGTCCGCGTCCGTGTCCTCACGTTCAACACGCTGTTCCGCGGCCGTTCGCGTGCCCGCCTGAGCGTGCTGGCCCAACTCATCGAGGAATCGGACTACGACGTCGTCTGCCTCCAGGAAGTCATCTCGCCGCGGAACCTGGCGCACCTTCGACACGCGGCGAAGTCGTACCCGCACATAGCGCACGCACCGACCTTTCCAGTGGTGCGCGGCGGACTGGTCACTCTTTCGCGCCGTCCGATCACTCGCCGCCATTTCCGGCCCTTCACGCCGACCCGCCCGGCACGTCTTGAATGGCTGCTGCGCAAAGGTGCGCTGTTCACCCGCGTCCAGCTTCCGGGCGGGTTTCTGACGGTCGTGAACACGCACCTTTCCGCGAACATGGACATGGACTGGACGCCGTCCAACGTCTACACCAGGGCCGAGGAATCCGAGCTGGGCGAGCTGGCCGCGCTCATCGGCAGAGTCGATCCGGCGGAACCCAAGGTCGTCATGGGCGACTTCAACGTCCCCCGTGCGCACGACCTGTTCCGCGAGTTCGCGTCCAGCACGGGCCTGCGTGACGCGCTCGACGGCGATACGGAACCCACATTCCGTCCCGAGTACGCCGAGCTGGAGCCGATAGACCAGATCCTCGTCACGCCGAACCTCGAAACCACCACCCGCGTGGTCTTCAAGGACGACGCCCGCCTCGCCGGAGGCGACGTCGTCCCTCTGTCCGACCATTACGCCATAGAAGCAACCCTTACCTGGGCCGCTTCCGGGCCGGTCGCCGGTTGAGTCAGTCGGTGCAGACGGTGTTCGGCTTCGGCAGGATCCGGTCGGTCAGGTAGTGGTTGGCGGCGTCCCGGACGCACTGGGACACCATGAACATGCTGTAGTCGTCGCCGTCCCGGCTCAGGACGACGCTGCCCGGCAGCTGCGAGGCGAGGACGCGGCCTTCCGAGTGCAGGGCGAGGGCCTGATGCGTCGACTGGACGACCAGCGCGCGCGGCGCGCCCGAGACCTTTCCGCCGGATTGGACCGGCTTGGCGTCGATCGGCCAGCCGATGCAGCCCGCGTACCGGTTCCAGGAGCTCACCGCGCCGCCGAGATGCGGCGAGATCTTGGCGAGCCGGTCCCGCACCCGGGCGACCTGCCGGTACGTCCGGACGGGCCGGGCGTTGTCCAGGCAGGCCGGGATCTGCGCCTGGACGAGGTCGAGCGTCCGGTCGGGATTGCGGGTGAATTCGGACGCGTCGCCCGCCTGTGCCTTGGCGATGGCCTTGGCCAGCTCGGGCCACTGGATGAACGAGACGTTCATGAACTCCTGGGTCGCGACGCGGATGTCCTCGCCGGTCAGCGGACGGTGGGCGCCGCCCGCCACGGGGACGGGGTCGCGGTCCGCGCGGGCGACGAGGGCGTCGTACTCGGCGGCGACGTCGTGTCCCTTGAGCACGCAGTCGTCCGAGGCGGCGCACCAGTCGGCGAACCGGTTGAACGACTGCTCCGCCGCGGTGGCCTCCTTGAAGATCCTGCGGAGGGGTGAACCGGTGTTGTCCAACGCGGTGTCCAGGTACATCGTGCGCAGGCGTCCGGGGAACAGGTCGGCGTAGGTCCGTCCGAGAAGGTTGCTCCAGAGGATCCCGTACCAGTTGAGCTGCCGCTCCCCGAGGCCCTTGCGGACCGCCTCGATGTCGCGGGCGACGCTCGTGATGTCGACGTTGGCCATCAGCGCGCCGTTGCGGCGGACGCAGTCACGCGCGAGGGCGCGGTTGTGGTCGACGAGCTTCTGGAACGTCCGCCGGTCTTTGGGGAAGTAGCTGACGCCTTCCGGCCTGAGCGGCTCGGCGCAGCGGATGGGCGTGCTGCGCCCGGCCCCGCGCGGATCCACGGCGACGATGTCGAAGCGCTTCGTCATGTCCCCGCCGACCTGTGGGAGCCCGACCTGCATCGCCAGCCTGAACTGCTCGATCGCGGAGCGTCCGACGCCGTTGTTCAGCATCAGGGTGCCGACGCGGTGCGCCTGGTCGTCGGCCGGGCGCCGGACGAGCGCCAGTTCGAGCTGCGCGCCGCCCGGCCTGGACCAGTCGACCGGCACCCGCATCGTCCCGCACCGCATCCCCTTGAACTCGTCCTCAACACACGCCCGCCACCCAATGCCACCCAACGCGACGCGGCTGGACGCGGTGCGGCCGGGCTCGGTGCTGTTGGACGGATCGCGCCCGACGCGGCCGGACGGATCGCGCTCGACGCGGCCGGACGGATCGCGCTCAGTGCGGCTGGACGAGGGCCGCTGATCGTTTTTGGTGGGCGCGGCGAGTGCCGGAGTGGTCGTCATCGCCCCGGCCGTCACGGCGGCGGTGAGCGTCCAGCCTGCTCGTCGTGTCGCAGTGCGCATGTCCAGCTCTCCTTCGTGGCGATGCACTCCGGGCTCAAACAAGCGTGATGAGCCATTGCACTTGTTATAGACTCTAACAAGAGTGAGGGAGCTACAGTGCTCCGTCAAGGGGAAGTGCCGGAGAACGCGTCCAGAAGTCCTATCGTCACTGGTAGCTGTGGTGAGCTGACGGAAGAGGCGGTGACATGGCGGAGATCGCGGCGTCTCCCCGCGAGCGCTACCGGGCGCAGGTGCGCACGGAGATCAAGGAACGGGCGTGGGAGCAGATCGCCACGGCGGGCGCGTCCGCCCTGTCCCTCAACGCGATCGCCAAGCAGATGGGGATGAGCGGCCCGGCGCTCTACCGCTACTTCGCCAACCGTGACGAGCTGATCACCGAGCTGATCAGGGACGCCTACCGCAGCCTGGCCGACGCCTTCCACGCCACCGCCGAGGGAGGTACCGACCTCGCGAGCCTCGCCCATACCGTCCGCCGCTGGGCGCTCGACGTCCCGCATCGCTACTTCCTCATCTACGGGACGCCCATACCCGGCTACCACGCCCCCGCCGACACCACCGAGATCGCCGCGGAACTGATGGCGATCATGCTCGACGCCTGCCCGCCCGTGCCCGCGGACGGGACCGCCCTCGACCGGAACCTGGACGAGCACGGCCATTGGGGCGCCTCCCACCCCGCACCGGTGCGGCGTCGCGCCCTGACCTTCTGGACGCGCCTGCACGGCGTGCTCTCACTGGAACTCGCCGGCCACTTCACCGGAATGGAATTCGACCCCGCCCTCCTCTACGAAGCCGAAGTGGCCAGCCTGCAAACCTGACCACGGGTGTTGGATTGTCAGGCGCCGGCCGGTCGGCTGGGTTTGCGGGCCTCGATGAGGGAGCGGGACGAATGCGCGACGAACGCGCCGTCCTCTTGGATTTGCTCGTGCAGCCGCAGCAGACGGTCGCGGTAGGCGTCGACAGAGAAGCCCGGGACGATCCAGATCACTTTGCGCAGGAAGTAGACGACCGCGCCGATGTCGAAGAACTCCATGCGGAGCCGTTCGAGGCGCAGGTCCTTGATTTCGAGACCGGCGGCGGTGGCGTCGGCGCCTTCGATGTCAGGGTGGCGCTTCCGTCGTGCTTCGGGCTGCGGCCCGAGAAAGTACTCGGTCAGCTCGAAGACGCTGGCTGGGCCGACGTGTTGCGCGAAGTACGTACCGCCGGGGGCCAGGACGCGGGCTATTTCCGTCCACCAGACCGTGGCGGGGTGGCGGCTGACGACCAGGTCGAAAGCCCCGTCGGCGAATGGCAGCGGCGGCTCGTCCGGATCGGCGACGACCACGACGCCCCTCGGATGCAGCAGCCGGGTGGCCCTGTCGACATTCGGCGGCCAGGATTCCGTGGCCACCATTATCGGCGGGAAGCGGGCGGCTCCGGCCAGCACTTCACCGCCGCCGGTCTGAATGTCGAGTGCCGCATCGGCGCGGGCGAGCCGTTCGCTCATCAGCCGCTGATATCCCCAGGACGGGCGCTGCTCCGTCGCTCGGCCGTCCAGCCAGGAGAAATCCCAGCCCGCCACAGAGACGGATCCGGCCTCGGCGACCAGCTCCTCGAACGTCCTCTGGTCCATGCTTCCATCGTCGCAGCCGCTGCCCGCGCCTTGACCACTGACCTGCATCGTGATCGGGTTTCCGGCAGCGTCGCGGTGCACCCGGCGGGAGGACGCCGAGGGCATGGAGGCGCCGGATCCTAGGAACACCTTGGAATCGTCCCGCGATCGCCTCAGGGCGTTCGGCAATCAGCTGATCGAAATGCACATCTGGCTCCGCGACGAACTCGACTCCCTCCGCGACGAACTCGACTCCGTCCGTGCGGAACCTGACGACCGCCTCGCGGACGGGATTCGCCCGCGCGAGCTGCGAGCCCATTGCCTGACCTTCTGCGCGGCGTTGAACCGGCACCATTCCGGGGAGGAGGGCGGGGCCTTCCCGGCGCTCGCGCAAGCGTTCCCCGAACTGCGCCCAGTGCTGGACGAACTGCGCCGCGACCACCTACTGGTGGAGGACTCCCTCCAACGCCTGCACACACTCCTCGCCGACCTCGACGAGGAATCAGACCTCACCGCTGTTCGGAGGGAACTGGACAGCCTCGCCGTCCTGATGGAAACACACTTCGTCTACGAGGAGAGACGGATCGTGTCCGCGCTCAACGCGCTGGACATGCCGGACTGGGAGCGCGATCAGCCCGACTTCCTGATCGGCGATCCCGAAACCTGAGGTTCGACCGCGCTTTGAGGGTTGCCCGCGCACCTGGCTGCGAATCGTCGCCGATGGACGGTGAAAGTCTCCGGCACCACTTCAACGAAACACTTGACAGACATGGATGCCGGAAACAACGAAACGCACGGGACGGGTTCTGCCGTCAAGACCCGAGACGGCGGCGGCGGTACGGCGGGACACGCGTCCGAGTCGCGCCGATGGTGGACGCTGGCGGTGGTGAGCATCGCTCAGCTCCTCGTCGTCCTGGACGGGACGATCGTGAACATCGCGCTGCCGTCCGCGCAGGCCGCGCTCGGCATGTCCGACGCGAGCAGGCAATGGGCGATCACCGCGTACGCGCTCGCGTTCGGCGGGCTGCTGCTGATCGGTGGACGCGTCGGCAGCGCCATCGGCCACCGGCGGACGTTCATCATCGGGCTGGTCGGCTTCGCCGCCTCGTCCGCGCTCGGCGGGGCCGCCGTGAACCCCGAGACGCTGTTCGCCGCCAGGGCCCTGCAAGGACTGTTCGCCGCCGCGCTCGCGCCCGCCGGAATGTCGCTCCTCACGATCACCTTCACCGGAGGACGCGAACGCGGCCGGGCGTTCGGAGTGTTCGGCGCGGTCGGCGCGGCGGGCTCGGCCGTCGGACTGATCGCGGGCGGGGCGTTGACCGAGTATGTCGGGTGGCGCTGGTGCCTGCTCATCAACGTGCCGATCGCCCTGCTCGCCGTGTTCGCCGCCAGCGCACTCGTCCCACGCGACCGCCCCGCCCGTACCCCGTCCGACACCGCTCGCTCAGCCGCCAAACCCCAATCAGCAGCGACCCCAACCGGCTCATCCCGAACGCCCCACGCGACCGGCGCAACCGGCTCGGCTGGCGCGAACGGTTCAGCCGACCCGCGTCCTCTGGCCGGCGCCGGTCGTTTTGGACGTCGCAGTAGGCGGCTCGACGTGCCGGGTGCGCTGCTCAGTGCCGTCGGGTTCGCCGCAGTGGTGTACGCGTTCAACGAGGCCGAACCGCGCGGTTGGTCGTCGCCTCGCGTGCTCGCGCTCCTGGCCACGGGCGTTCTGCTGCTCGCGGGGTTCGTCGCCGTCGAGGTGCGCTCGTCCAATCCGTTGCTGCCGATGCGGGTCCTCGCGCACCGCGCCCGCGCGGGGGCGTTCGTCTCGATCACGCTCATGTTCGTCGCGATGTTCGGGTTCTACCTGTTCATGAGCTACTACGTGCAGGGAATCCTCGGCTACTCGCCCATCCAGGCGGGCCTGACGCTCATCATCAACGCCCTGGCCGCCCTGGTGAGCTCGACCTTCATCGCCGGGAAACTGCACGGACGGGTTCCGCCCGCGGCGCTGATCCTGCCGGGCCTGATCGCGGCCGCCGCCGGGATGCTCCTCCTGACCCGCCTGACTCCGCACACAACGGACGTCCTGCCGCTGTATCTGACGCCCGCGCTGATCCTCACCGGGCTCGGCCTCGGGTGCGTCATCCCGGCGACCGCCGCCCTAGCCACCGTCGACGTCCGGCACCAGGACATCGGCGCGGCGTCCGCCGCCTACAACGCGTCCCAGCAGCTCGGAGCCGCACTGGGCACCGCACTGCTCAACACCATCGCGACGAGCGCCGCGGCGTCGCACCTGGCAACGTCCCGGGACGCCACGCCGGTGGCCGCGTCCGTGCACGGCTACACCACCGCTCTGGCGGTCGCGTCCGTGATCCTCATCGCCGCCGCATGCGTCACCGCCCCTCTCATGGCACGCCGCACCCGAGGGCGCCCACCCCAATGACCCCTGCGACGGGACGCAACCATGACGACTGGTGCGGCCACTGATGCCGCCACTATTTCGCGCACACGTGAGGCCGCCAGGCCCGGTTCGATGCCCGTTGGACGAGGTCCGATACCGCCGCACGATGGACGCCTGAACACCTCAATCTCCGAATTCACCCACCCAGATTCACCCACCCAGATTCAACTGCCCAGATTCATCTGCCCGGCCTTTGCCAGGACGCGGGCGAGTTCGCGGGGGCGGGTGGCCATCGGCCATTGGCCCGAGTCGAGGTCCACGTACTCAAGGTGGGTAGCGCGGGCCAGCTCAGGACTCTCACCGGCGGCGATCCACTCCTCGGCCTGGGCGGGGGTGAACTCGGGGCAGACGACCACGACGGGGACGTCGAAGCGGCGCTCGTTGGTCAGGCGTACGACTCCCTTGGCGACCGCCTCGGGGACAGGAACCGCGGCGGACGCGAAGCGGTCCCGGCTCTGCTGGTCCAGGTCGGCGGCGTCCGCGCCCTCGAAGGGATCCCAGCCCGGGAAGGGCATGACGCCGCCCTCAATCGCGAAGTGATCGGCGTAGGCCTGCCCATCGGCGGGGGGAAGCCGCCGACCAGGGCAACCTTGGTCACCTTCTCCGGTCGCGCGTCGGCGGCCAGCCAGGCCAGGGTCGATGCCGCGGAGTGCCCTACCACCAGCGGCTTTCCGGGCGCCGCGTCAACCGCGGCGAGCACTGCCTCCAGCTGGTCGTCAAGCGTCGCGGAGGCGGCGCCGTCGCCCTGCCCCGGGAGGGTGAGCGGCACGGGATGGTGGCCGAGCGCGGTGAGTTCGGGGACGACGTCGTCCCAGGCGGATCCGTCGAGCCATAAGCCAGCGATGAGCAGGATGTCCACGGCGGCTCTCCCGAAGAGGAGTCAGATCTGTGTGACGGCACGCTACCGGGAGGCTCTGACACGGCTCCGTCAGAGTGCGATCTTTGGAAACGGCACGCCCAACCCCCGAACCCGGCGAACCTATGCGGTCACAGCACTAGCTCGGGCTCAGCTGGGATTCGATTTCCATCAGGCGTTCCAGCGCTGCCTCGTCCTCTGTCCGGGCGAAGGCGGCGCTGACCGCCGCAGTGGCCGGACCGCCGGTCAGCCATTCGATGACCTGCTCGTATGAGCGTGACGAGGTGTCCCAGAATCCGTGGATGAGTCGTGGTCGTCCGCGCCGCCAGATCAGTTTCTCGGTGACGAACTCGTGCAGATGGCGAGCGGCGGGCAGGGATGTCAATGCGCCGCCCCATTCGTCCAGCCATGGTCTCATGTCGGTATCCATGCCGGCGAGTGAGCAGAGGGCCGTGTCTACGGAGGGGCAGGCGGGGAAGTCGTCCAGAGTGCGTGTCCAAAAGGCGTTCAAGAAGGCGGCGATGGCGTCGCGCTGTGGCCAGTCCTGCCATCCGACACGGCTGAACTTCATGAAGACGATTTCCGGGTCCGGCCAGCCGAATGCGTCATCGGCCGCCAATTCCAGCAGGCGTGGCGCGAAATAGTGGAAGTCCTCCGGGCCGCCCCAGGTGTTCAACACTTTGGTGGCGTACCGGGACAGGTCCGCAGCGGAAAGGGCGCGGAGCGGACGGGCGAGCAGCGGCCGTCCTTCATCGGGGTCGACGCAGCAGGGGCACCCCTCCAGATCGACGGGACGCGGGACGTCCGCGAACGCGGCATAAAGCCCGTCGACCACCGCCGCCACGCCGCGTCAGCGCCCCTTTCGCCGCGCGTGTTCGGCAAGTTCGAGATCGATGAAAGCGGCGATCATCGTCCGCCACACCGCCTCGGCGACCTCGGGCGCCAGGCCTGCGGCGGCGGCGCGCTCGCGAGCCAGCGCGACGACCTGCTCCACCCCTTCCGGCGCGCGGACGCCCTGCTCGTCGGTCTTGAACGACGCGGCCGCACGCACCAGGGCCTGCCGCTCGGCCAGCAGCCTGACGAGTTCACCGTCGATGCCGTCGATGCGGGCGCGAACCTCAGCGAGGGTGTCCTGGCCTTCATCTCGCATCGGACGATCGTCCCATCCGACCGATCATCGGAACTAGCCGACGGCCGTCCGGAACTCGGAAATGGTGATCCTCTGTTTCGGCGGGCCGTCGCCGGGGCCCATGACGGTGCCCTCCTTGGCGCCTGCCTTGGCCACCTTGTCGACGATTTCCAGACCGGACGTGACCCGTCCGAAGATGGTGTAGTTGGGCGGCACAGACGAATCGCCGTACACGATGAAGAACTGGCTGCCATTGGTGTCCGGTCCGGAATTGGCCATGGCCACCGTGCCGCGGGTGTAGCCGGCACCGGCCGTGACCTCGTCCGCGAATTTGTAGGAGGGCCCGCCGGTCCCGGTGCCCGACGGATCGCCGCACTGAAGGACTTTCATGCTCGGGCTCGTCGTGAGGCGGTGGCATGCGGTGTTGTCGTAGTACTTCTTGGTCGCTAGATAGGCGATTGAGTTCACTGTGCACGGCGTTTTGGCGGGGTCCAGTTGCAGCACGAGCGTGCCGAGATTGGTCTTGATGGTCGCCTGTCGCGGTTGTGACGCGGGCACTTGGGACGGCGGTGTCCCGACGTCCGTGACGCTCCCGCCGGTCGCGGGCGAGTAGCGGCAGGTCTGCTTGGACGGGCCACCCTGCGCCACCGCCGGGCCTCCGCCCTTTTTGCCGCTCGTCCCATCGCCTTTCCCGGCGTCCCTGAGCAGGACTGCGACGAAGACCCCTCCAATGACCAGCAAAGCCGCCGCGGCCGCGCCGGCGACCATAAGCGGACGTCTGCTGTGTCCGGGCGCCGATGGATCCGTCCGAATGGGAAACCCTTCGGGAGGCGGAGGCGGTGCACCGGTCGGCACAGTCCCCTGCGGAAACGCGCCGAAGGGATTGGCGCCGGACGACGGCGGTGGATCGGCCGAGTGCGCGCCCGGCCAAGGCCAACCAGACATATCCGCACCGGACGCAGGAACGCCGGACGCGAACGGGGCAGGCACGACGGGGTTTGGTGAGAACGCGGAGGGCGGAAGCGCGGCAGCCGACGTACCTTCCGCCAGAAGGCTCACCCGCGAATCCCCATCCACACCGGCCCCCGCATAGAGATTCGCGCCCACACTCGACTCCGGCCCCAGACCCGCGCCCACATCCACGCCCACGCCCGGGTTCGGGTTCGCGCTCGCGTTGGGGTTCGCGTCCGCGTTCGGGTTCGGCTTCGCGCTCGCGTTCGGGTTCGGGTTCGCGCTTGGGTTCGCGCCCACGCCCGGGTTCGCGTCCGCGCCCACGCTCGGGTTCGCGCCCAGGTTCGCGCCCGCGCCCGCGCCTGTTCCCGCGCCTGCGCCTGCGTTCAGGTTCGGGTTCGCATCCGCGTCCGTGTTCGGGGCTGTGCTTTGGACCGGGGCCGCGTCCGCGTTCGGGCTCGTGTCCAAGCTTGGGCTCGCGTCCGGTGTCGGGCTTATGTCCGCGTTGGGGGCGGCGTCCGGGCCCAGGGTGGCGGCTGGAGCCGGGTCCGTGTTCGAGACGGGGGGCAGGTGCGGGGCTGCGTGCGGGGCTTGGGCGGTGTGCGGCCGGTTGGCGAGGAGACGCTGCAGGACCTGCAGTGCGGTCGGGCGGGCCGCCGGGTCTTTGGCCAGGCAGGACGCGACGAGCGCGCGAAGTTCCCCGGTCAATGCGCCCAGCTGCGGCTCCCCGTACAGGACCCGCTGCATGATGGCCGCCACGTTGTCACTGCCAAACGGCGGGACGGCGTTCGCGGCGAACACGATCGTGCACGCCCACGCGAACATGTCCAGGGGTGCGCCGCCGACGGAGCCCGCCACCTGTTCCGGCGCCATGTAGGAAGGTGTGCCGACGGCACCGGTCATGGTGGCCGAGGTCGCGTCGAGCGGACGGGCGATGCCGAAGTCGATGACCCTCGGGCCGTCCTCACCGAGCAGCACGTTGGCCGGTTTGAGGTCGCGGTGGACGACGCCCGCCTCATGAATCGCGGCCAGCGCGGTGGCGGTGCCGATGGCGAGCCGGACCAGCTCGCCGCCGGTCGCCACACCGTGCTCGGATATGTGCTCTCGTAGCGACGGCCCGTCGATGTATTCGCTGACCATGTACGGGACGTCCCCGTCCACCCCTGCGGCGAGGACGCGGGCGGTGCAGAACGGGGCGACCCGCCGGGCTGCGGCCAGTTCCCGCTCGAAGAGTGTGCGGCCCCGATCGTCCTGGCCGATGTCGACGCGAAGGAGTTTCGCCGCGACCGGCTGGCCGGTGTCCGTTTCGCCCAGGAAGACGCTGCCCTGGGCGCCCTCGCCGATCCGGGCCGTCAGCCGGAACCCGCCGATCTCGCGGGGATCGTTCGGACGCAGCGGACGAGGGTCGGGCATTCAGGACCTCCACGGCGGAAGCAGAAAGAGCAGATTATCCGCAAGCCTCCGACCGTCGAGTACGGCCGGGCGCGACAAGAAAGGCCCCAGCCGCGCCTGAGGCGAGCGACACGCCAGCCCGGCGCGGGGTCGCAGGGCGCGGACGAGCCATGGTCCCGCACCACGGCGATGTTGAGGACGACAGCGCGACGACGGAGGCGGCACGACGGGCGGCGAACTCGGCGGTCACGTGGACCAGCATGCGGCGGCGCCGGGACGCGAGGCCAGGGGCGGGCCGCGAGGGCAGGACGAGAGGCTTGGGGCGGCAGCGAGGGCTTGCGTCGTGACAATGGGCGAAGGGCTTGGGCGATGGCGAGGGCGGGACGCGGTGCCAGGGGGTGGGCAGCGAGGGCAGGGTGAGGGGCTTGGGGCGGCAGCGAGGGCTTGCGTGGTGACAAGGGGCGAGCGTGGAGTGAGGGGCTGGGACGGTGGCGAGGGCAGGGTGTGGTGACAAGGGGCGAGCGTGAGGCGATGGGCTTGGGGCGGTGACGAGGGCAGGACGTGGTGATTAAGGGGCTTGGGGTGGGGAGTGGTGATCAAGGTGGCGGGTGGGCGGTGGCGAGAGGGCGTGGGTGTGGCGGTGGAGATGGTGGGTCGGGGGTCCGGTGCGGGTCGCCTCCGCCATTCTGGGCGGCCGGGAACGCGTGGGCGTACAGTCTCCGCGCGAGCCCCGCCTCAGGTGAAGCCACCGTCGCCCTCACCGCCTACGAGGCCGGCGCCATAGCCGAACTCCTCGGCACTGGACGGAGCCGGCGGCGTGATCGCGGGTGCGTGCCCCGACGATGCCGTCGGCCGTGGAAACCGGGGCGTTGGCATGGTGTGTGTGGGGCGGGTGCTATGGCGATGGGGTTATGAGGTCGCGGTACCAGGCGTAAGACCTCTTCGGCGTGCGTTTCTGTGTCTTGTAGTCGACGTGGACGAGGCCGAAGCGCGGATGGTAGCCCTCCGACCATTCGAAGTTGTCCAGGAGCGACCATGCGTAGTAGCCGCGGATGTCGATGCCCTCGTCGATGGCGGTCCGCATGGCCTTGATGTGGGCGTCCAGGAATTCGATGCGGGACGAGTCGTCCACCGTGCCGTCCGCGCCGATCTCGTCCGGGAAGGAGCAGCCGTTCTCGGTGATGTAGAGCGGCGGCAGTGAATAGCGCGAATGGAGGCTGCGCAGCAAGGACAGGAAGGCTTCGGGGACGATCGGCCAGCCCATCCCGGTCGTCGGATATTCGGTGATGTCGGTGATGTCGAACGGCAGGGGGCCTTCGGCCGGATTCTTCAGACGCGTCGGCTGGTAGTAGTTGACGCCCAGGAAGTCGATGGGCGTCGCGATGACGGGCAGGTCTTCGGGCCGGACGAACGACGCGTCCGCCATGACGTCGGGATAACGGCCGAGCAGGACGGGATCGGTGAACAGCCGGTTCATGAACGTGTCGAACGCGTCCGCGGCGGGCTGGTCGTCGGGGGTGGCGGCCCACGCCGGGGAGTAGTGGTTCGTCAGGCCGATCTCGCGGGCGCCGCGGCCGCGTAGGGCGTTGACGGCGAGGCCGTGGCCGAGGAGCTGGTGGTGCGCGGCGGGGAGGGCGCCGAGCATGAGCGTCCGTCCGGGGGCGTAGACGCCGAACGCGTAGCCGTAGGCCATGACGACCACCGGCTCGTTCAGGGTTATCCACATTTCCACGCGGTCAGTGAGTCGCTCGGCGGCCAGGTAGGAGAATTCAGCGAACCGGTAGGCGGTGTCGCGGCTCATCCAGCCGCCTGCGTCTTCGAGCGGCTGCGGGAGGTCCCAGTGGTAGAGGGTGGCGGCGGGGGCGATGCCGGCGGCGAGCAGGCCGTCCACCAGGCGGTCGTAGAAGTCCAGGCCCTTCGGGTTGACCGGGCCGCGCCCGGACGGCTGGACGCGCGGCCACGCGATCGAGAACCTGTACGAGCCGACGCCGAGGCCCGCCATCAGCGCGACGTCCTCCGGCCACCGATGGTAGTGATCACAGGCGATGTCACCGGTGTGCCCGTCGCGGACGCGTCCCGGCGTGTGGGCGAAGGTGTCCCACGTGGACGGTCCCCGCCCGTCCTCGTCGACGGCGCCCTCGATCTGGTAGGCGGCTGTGGCGACGCCCCAGCGGAAGCCTTCCGGAAGTCCCATCGCGTTCGGCCCTCCCGTATGCCCGCCGCCGGAAATACGAATTACTTTCGGATATTAGGGCTGCGGATGGTGCGCACGGAAGACTCCCATGGCCTCACGGTGGTGAACGGCACCCGGTTCATGCCGGAGCCCGGCGTGTTCGGGTGACAATGGTGGGGTGACCGAGATCCGGACCCCGCTCCGCCGCCGTCCCGCCCAGCGCCGCAGCGCCGAACGCGTCCAGCGAATGCTCGACGCCTGCGCGGACATCCTCGACGAGGACGGCTACGACGGCCTCACCACGACGCGCATCGCGCAGCGCGCCGACGTGGCCATCGGCTCGGTGTACCAGTTCTTCCCCGACAAGCGCGCCGTCGCGCAGGCCCTCGCCGTGCGCAACCTGGAGGTGTTCGGGGAGCGCATCTCGGCGCGGCTGGCCGAGGGAGGCTTCGGCGACTGGTCCGACACGGTCGGCGTGATCATCGACATCTTCGTGGAGATGCACCGGACCGTGCCGGGCTTCCGCGTGCTGCGGTTCGGCGACGTCGCGGACGTCAACCTGCTCGACTCCGACGCCGACAACAACGCGGTGGTCGCCGGCCGGCTCCGCCAGATGATCGTGGAGACGTTCGCCGTCCAGGACACCCCGGGCCTCGCCACCGCGCTCGCCATCGCGGTGGAGGCCGGCGACGCCGTCCTGAAGATGGCCTTCCGCCGCGATCCGGACGGCGATCCGCTGATCGTCGCCGAGGCGGAACGGCTGATCCACGGCTACCTGGCCTCGCATATCGAGGAGTCCTGACCGTCCCCCGTCATCTGTGGCAGACTCCGCAAAACGCTACAGAACGGGTGAGTTCGCTGGACGAAGAACGGCTCCAGGCGCAGCAGACGCTCCTGATCCGGCAGCGTGTGCGCCTGATGGTGAACCAGTACGAGGTGCACGCCGCCGCCCCGGACGGCGGCGAGGGTGAACTGCTCGCCTTCGCCCAGCAGAAACGCCTCGCCTTCAAGGAGCAGGTGACGCTCTACGCGGACGAGGCCAAGACCCGTCCGATCCTCGGCTTCAAGGCCCGCAAGCGCATCGACCTCGCGTCCGCCTATGACATCACGGACGCGCACGGCCAGCCCATCGGCGTCTTCCGCAAGGACTTCAAGAAGTCGCTGCTCGCCTCGACCTGGCACCTGGAGCAGCCGGGCCTCGGCGTCACGACGGGCAGCGAACGCAACAAGACCGTCGCGGTCCTGCGCCGCATCTGGCAGTTCATCCCCTACGCGGACGCCCTGCCGTTCGCGTGGCCGTACCACTTCGACTTCTACGCCGGAGACCAGGTCGTCTTCTCCGTCGACAAGAAGTTCGGCTTCCGCGACCGCTACGTCGTAGAGATCAAGGACCCTCGCCTAGACCGCCGCCTGATCATCGCCCAGGCCGTCGGCCTGGACGCCCTCCAGTCCCGCTGACCCCCACCCCAACCCCCACACGCCGCCCCCGCCCACCCCACACGCCATCCCGGCGCCCACCCTCCGGCGTCCCCGCGCCCACCCTCCGGCATCCCCCGCGCACAGCCTCCGGCGTCCCCCGCGCACGCCTTCTGGCGTCTCCGCGCACACCCCGCACGCTGTTCCTGCGCACACCCCGCACGCTGTCCCGCGTACCACACGCCGTCCCCGCGCACACCTTCCGCCGTCCCCGCGCACGTCCCCTGACTTCCCGGCGCTCGCCCTTCGGCGTCCTCGCGCGCGGTCTGCGGTGTTCTCGCGTGCAGTAGCCGGTGTTGTTCGGTGGCTGGTTGTTGGGGGTTGGGGGCGGGTGGAGGGATGGTGGGTCGACGCGTTGTCGTGAGGGTGTGGGTTGGTCAGTGTGTTCTTGCGTGGGCCTGGCCTCCCGGGGCTTTACATGTTACGAAGAGATGTAAAGCCGTGGGCGGAGCACACTTGCGTCGCGAGGGCGCGGCGTCACCCCCGGAGGAGGATTTCCCGGTGAGTTCCTACGACCTCTACAGCACGCCTGTCCCCACGGACACGTGGAACGTCCCCATGGCGGGCGACGCCCGGTTCACGTGGGAGTACGACGAGGGCCGTGACCGGCTGCTGAACCTGTACCAGAAGGGCAAGGACAAGCAGTGGGACGCGCAGAAGCGCATCGACTGGGATCTGGAGGTCGATCCGGTCAACGTCGCGGGCCTGCCGGAGCACTTCAATCCGCTCTTCGGCTCCGACATCTGGGAGAAGATGTCGCAGAAGGAGCGGGACGAATTCGGACGGCATCAGGGGTCGTGGCTGTTCAGCCAATTCCTGCATGGTGAGCAGGGCGCGCTGAACGTTTCGGCGCGCATCGTCCAGTCCGTGCCCGACCTGGATTCGAAGTTCTACGCCGCCACCCAGACCATGGACGAGGCGCGCCACGTCGAGCTGTACACGAAGTTCGTGCACGAGAAGATCGGCATGTACTACCCCGTCAATCAGGACCTGGCGAAGTTGCTCGCCGAGTCGCTGGAGGACAGCCGCTGGGACCTGCCATATCTCGGCATGCAGGTCCTGATCGAGGGGCTCGCGCTCGCCGCGTTCGGCCTGTACCGCGACATGTCGACGAACCCGCTGGTCAAGCAGCTGCTCGCGTATGTGATGCAGGACGAGGCGCGGCATGTGGCGTTCGGGCGGCTCGCGCTCAAGGACTACTACGCCGAGCTCACCGACAAGGAGCGCGCCGATCGCGAGGAGTTCGTCGTCGAGGGCTGCTACCTGATGCGCGACCGGTTCAAGGGACGCGAGATCTTCGAGCGGCTCGGCCTGCCGGTCGACGAATGCATGGAGTTCGTCGACAACTCCGAAATGTACACGCTCTACCAGTCGCTGCTGTTCAGCCGGATCGTCCCGTGCGTCCGGGATGTTGGGCTGTGGGGCGACAAGGTGCAGGCCGCCTATGCGGACATGGGCGTCCTCGACAATGCCAAGGCCGACCTTGAGGCGCTGATGAGGCAGGACGAGGAGATCGCCGAAAAGGTCGATGAGGAGCGGTACGCCGCGGAGCTCGCCGGGCGCAGGGAGGAGGTCGACGAGGCCATCACCCTCGGTGCCGCCGAATAGACCTCGTCCGGCCTGGCGGGGGCGTCCTTCGGGGCGCTCCCGCTTTTTTGTGTCTTCGGGGAACTTTGTTGGAAGTTGTCGCCATTTAGTGCGCGTGGGGATGTCGGCGGCCGGGTCCCGTAGATCTATATGGCGTTTACCAATTGATTCTCTAATTGGAGGTGCGCGCCTCGGGTCTGTACTAACGTCCCCGCTCGACGGTGCGCCGGATTTGCAAGCCGCGCGGGCGCACACCCACACGTGCAGGGTCAATCCGAAAACCCCGGGGGGAAGCATGAATCGATCCGCCAGAAGCCTGCTGAGCGTCTCCGTCCTGGCTCCGGTCGCCGCGGCGTTCGCCGTGACGGCCGCACCGGCGAACGCCGCGCCCGGCCCGGCCACCACGCTCCTCTACGACGCGGCCGCCGCGGCCGCGCCGGTCACCCGCACGCTCCCCGACCCCGTCACCCAGACCGCGGGCCAGACCGCCGAACGGGCGACCGGCGCGGTCGACGAGGTCCTCACCGTCGCGCCGGCCTCGCCGGGGCTTCGCTCCACAGCCGGACGGCGGTGCGCCCTGAACTCGGGCAAGAAGTCCAATTCCCCGGCAGGGACGAGCCTTCCGGACGTGCCGCTGCCGTCCGTCGGCCAGGGCTCGCTGGGCGGGCTTCCCCAGGGCGACTGCCTCCCGGCCGGGCGCCGCGCCAGGTCGAACACGCTGCCCATCCCGCCCGACACGACGAAGGTGCCGCGCGCGCTTCTGAAGGACGCCGGAAAGGTCGGCGGGGCGGTGCGCGACAGCCAGCTCGGCGGGCTCCCAGGCGTGGACACCGTTCTCCCGGGCGGTCGCCGCTCCGTCCTCCCGGTCGGACGGTCTGGTGCACTTCCGAACGGTCGGTCCGCTGCGCTTCCGGGTGGACGGGATGGTGCGCTTACGGGCGGTGGCTCTGGCGCGCTTCCGATCGGACGGGACGGCGCGCTTCTGGGCGGTGCTCCTGGCGCGCTTCCGGTTGGACGGGACGGTGCTCTTACGGGCGGTCGTTCTGGCGCGCTTCCGGTCGGACGGGATGGTGCGCTTCCGGTCGGACGGGATGGTGCGCTTCCGGTCGGACGGGATGGTGCGCTTCTGGGCGGTCGGCTGGACGCGCTTTCGGTTGGTCGGTCTTTGGCGGTGCCGGGTAGTCGGTCCGGTGCGCTTCAGGGTGGCCGTCGTGGGGCGGCTGCGGACGGTCAGCGGGCTGCGATGCCGGTGGGCGCGGGCTTGCGGGATGTCTCGTCCGAACTTGGTTCGGAGCCGGCCCCCGGGCTGCCTAGTGTTCCGTCCATGCTCGGGTCCGCGCAGCCGGGCGGGCTGCCGGTCGGCTCGACGCTCTTCCCGCCGGCCGGACGGCACGCGCGGCCTGGCCCGTCCGACGACGACCTGCTCGGCCAGGCGAACAACACGGTCAACCAGGTCGGCGGTGAGATCGACAAGACCGAGAACGGCGTCGGCAGCGTGGTGCATGTGCTGAAGGCGAGGCAGCGCGTCGCGAAGCCCGCGGACGGCCCGTTGTCCATGCCGGGCGCGCCCGGGATCGGGCTCCCCAACCTGCCCGGGATCGGGCTCCCGAGCGGGACGGGGAACGGGCTTCCGGCGGTGCCCGGACTCGGCTGACGACCACCGGGACGGGGCGTTCCGCGGATGCGACGACATTCGCGGAACGCCCCGTTCCGTTAGCAGGCAAGCGTTTGTTATATGTCCGAGATCGTAGCTTCTATGGGTAGTAAAGGTGATCTACGAACCCGGTTACCGTTCGGAGTTGATCAGCTTCATAGGGCAAAAGCTGGGGTGACAAACCCCACAAACCAGGGCTCTGCGGCTTGATTCACGTGGGACACACCGTACGGTCAAGGACTTGTGCGGCGTCTTAGAGATCAAAAGTGAAGATGCCATTCCCTCGCCGCACCTGCCGGACGCCTGAACCGCGATGATGCGGAGCGCCTTGAGATCGGCGCGGAGAGCGGGCCAAAGAGCCCGTAGGCGGCGGGGAATTCGGGACGCGTGACGTCGCCCGAACCTGCACAAGCCGCGAACACAGCGGGCGTCCGGGGTCCTGTCCCCTAACAAAGGACTCCTCTGTGGGTAGCCCTGTCAGGCGTCTTCTTCGAGCGCGCCTACGCACTACCATCCT
Organism: Actinomadura sp. 9N215; assembly: GCF_044326345.1. NCBI lineage: Bacteria > Bacillati > Actinomycetota > Actinomycetes > Streptosporangiales > Thermomonosporaceae > Actinomadura > Actinomadura sp. 9N215. The sequence goes on from NZ_JBIRBA010000038.1 coordinate 39,997, forward strand.
GATCGTCTCGGGCGCCGCCGTCGCCGTCCTCGCGGTGGGCGCCTTCGCTCTCGTCAACGGCGACGAATCCACGAAACCGGCGTCGGCCGCGGAGAGCGCGCCGCAGGCCACGACGGCGTTTCAAGACCGTCCGCGAACCGGACCCACCCGCGCCAGCCGCGGCCAGCCCCGCTCACCGGAGCCGTCCCCGAAGAAGACGAAGTCTCCGAAGAGCAAGCCCGACAGCAGCGCCGGGCACGTGGCGAAACCGGTGAAGAAGAAGCGGCACAAGGTCGTCGAGTCAGGCTCGTGCAAGGCCTCCTACTACTGGGAGGGGCAGATGACCGCCAGCGGCGAGCCCTTCGACCCGAGCGAGCTGACGGCCGCGCACAAGACGCTGCCGATGGGCACCAAGGTCCGCGTGACGAACAAGAACAACGACCGGTCGGTCATCGTCCGCATCAACGACCGCGGCCCGTACGCGGGCGGCCGGTGCCTGGACCTGTCCAAGGCCGCGATGAAGAAGGTCGGCGGCACCGGAGCGGGCGTGATCCCCGTCCGGTACGAGGTCCTGTCCCGCGGCTGACCCCCGCGCTAACCGCACCCGCCCGGTGGGCCATCGAGTCTTGCTCGCCGGGCGGGTGCGTCCTTCACCGCCCGCGCCCGAACCCGCACCCGGCCGCGCCCGCCGCTCCAGCTGCCTCCGCCGCTCCGGCCGCTCCGGCCGCTTCTCTCGCCCCGGCGGCTCCGGACGCTTCCCTTGTGCCCGCTGCCCCGGCCGTGCCAGCTGCTGCGGCTGTACCGGCTGCTGCGGGATGTTTGTCGGCGCTCTGGGCCCCGGGTCCGGCGTTCTGTGTGCTGCTCGACCATGCCCCGTCTCCGCCTGCCGGTGGACGGGCGCCAGGCGGACGAGCCTGCTCTGTTCGCGCGTCTCTCGTGTCTGTGGTCGCGGACGCAACGTCCGACCCCTGGCGGACGTCGACCGGTTGTGCGGGTGCGAAGCCCGAGGTTGACGGCTTGGTGTTCTCCGGTTTCTCCGGTTGAGTGCTCTCCGGCTTAGCGCTCGCCTGTGCAACTCCGTTTGGAGCGTCCACTGGCTGTGGGTTGGCCGGTGAGGCGGCCGCTGACTGGACGACGTTGGTTGTCTGCATGCCGGACGGTCGCGTGTTGACCGGCTGCGTGTCGTCTGGGGAGGCGTCCACGGGGTGGACGCTCGTCGGCAGCGACTCGGGCGGTCGAGCGCTGACCGGTGGGATGTTGATCGGCTGGGTGGTGACCGCCGTGGCGTCCACGGGTTTGTTGTTCGTGGGTTGCGGGTTGGGTGAGTGGGCGTTCGTCGTCTGCGCCGAATTCGTCGTGTGGGCCGTGTCGGTCGGTTGTGTTTCGGTCTGGTGCGTTGCGGTTGGCGGGGTGTTGACGGGCACTTGGACGATTGTCGGCTGCGCGTCCGCCGGTGCGGTCTCTTCGGGCGGAGAGGGTGTCGGCCGGGCGAGGCGTTCGCGGAACCAGTCGGTGAGGACGCCGTCCACGCGCACGGCCTCGGTGATCGGTGGACGCGCCTCGGTGCCGGGTTCGGCGGCCAGCGCGTGACCCATGCGGAACGTCGCGGACTCCACCGGTCCGGCGTCGTGGCGGCGTAGGAGGTCGCGCAGGGACGTGATCTCCCGCGCGGGGACGACCCGGTCCCTGGCGCCGCCGATGAGGAGCGTCGCGACGTTCCGTCCGGTGAGGTCGCCGGCGAGGGTGCCGAGGTCGAGGCGGTCGGCGAGCGCGGCGGCGCCGTCCGTCCAGGATCGGTCGCGGCCGGACCGCTTCTCGACCGCGCGCGCGGCCCGCGACGGTGCGACGACGGGCGCGACGAGCGCGACGGCGCTCACCGGCACGGCGCCGCGCGCCACGGCCAGCAGCGCGGCCGCGCCGCCCGCGCTGAAGCCCGCCAGGCCGACGGCCGCGTCCGGGTCGTCCGGGAGGCCGAGATCGCGGCGGATGTCCGCGAGGGCGGCGGGGAGGCGCTCGACGGCGCTCTCGACCGCCGCGCAGTACGTCTCGATCGTCTCGGTCTCCAGGATCGCGCCGGAGCCGAGCCCGCCGGGAGAGCGGGCGGGCAGGTCGAGGTAGACGCGCCACACCGGCACGCCGGTCATCGGGATCGCCGCGGCGAGCGCGCTCGCCGTGCGGGGCGGATCGAATCCGGGCCAGGCCACGATCAGCCGGGTGGGTCCCGAGGCGGTCGCGTCGACGGCGGTCGGGGGCAGCGCGACGTACGCGTCGCCTGCCGCGGTGCCGTGGACGGGGTGGTTCGTATGGTGGTCGCCGCTCATGTCGGTACGTCAGCTCCTGCGATGCTCGACGGGCGATGCCGGTCGTGCCCGGGGGAGGTCGCTCCTCCCGGGTGCGGCGGCGCTCCTCTCGCGCGCCCCATGCTTCCAGCGGACGGCGGGCAACACACCGTGAATCGCCGCACGTCGCCCATGAGAGTGACGAAGAACTCACCAGAGGTGACGCCTGTCGAATGTTCGAGTGAGCGTCTGACCACGGGGTTTCGCGATCGTTCCGATGCTGTTGCGGGTGTGGTGCCTGTGACAAGAGCCTCATGGTCGGTCGGAGGGAACATTTCCGGCACCGGCCGCGTCGTAGATAGTCGTGGGCGCCGCGGGGGCGCGCCCTCCTGAACGTCCCTCTGAGGAGTGCTCGTGGACAGGAAGCGCAGCGCGGCCGCCGCGGGGCAGGCCTGGCAGATCTACGCCGAAACCCTGAAACCCGATGCACCAGGCCTCTGGGAGCGCGTACGCGCCGTGCCCCGGATGCTCAAGTCCGTCTTGCGCGGGCAGTACAAGGGGCTGTCCTTCGGGACGCTCGGGCTGCTCGCGCTTGGCGTCGTCTACATCATTTCCCCGATCGACGCCATTCCCGACGTGATTCCCATCGCGGGGATCGTGGACGACACAGGGCTGGCGCTCTGGATGCTCGCCGTCCTCGTCAAGTCCGCGGGGGACTTCGTCATGTGGGAGCGCAGTGGCCGACCGACGGTCGTCGTCGGCGAGCCTCTCGACTAACCGTCGGCGAGCTTCTCGACTAGGGCGTGTTTCAGAAGGGGCGCTGGTGCGGTCGGTTCGGTGGTGTGTCGCTGACGATAAGCAGCGAGGCCTCCGGTAGCTGGTTCTTCGACCAAGAAGACCAGTGTCCCGGAGACCTCGTGGCCACCTTAGCGGTGACGGGCCGGTTCGACCTGACCGATGCTCAGTGGGTGGTGCTGGAGCCGCTGCTGCCCAGACCGCGCATGTCAGGGCGTCCGCCCAAATGGAGTCCGCGCTCGCCACGCGGGTGGAGTGCGCCATCAACCGCCTCAAGCGAAACCGGGCGGTGGCGACCCGATTCGACAAACTCGCCGTCCGCTACCAGGCCACCATCCACATTGCCGCTATCAACGAGTGGCTATGACCCTTCTGAACACGCCCTAGGTGCTGGATCACGACCCACGGCACGTCCAGCGGGTCGTCTGGGAGGAACCGGCCGATATAGCGCACGGTGCATATCTGGAGAGCGAACCCGAGCTGACTGTGGTCCCGCGCCGCTTCGCGATCAGCTTGCGGTCCTCGTCGTCCAGGAAGAGGAACCGCTCCAAGATCAGGTTGCCGTCCAGGATCAGGGTGCGCAGCCACGGCATCCGGAGCACCTCGGCGGGGAACGCCTGGACTTTGCGCCCGGTCGGCCAGAGCCCGGGACACGTGGTCACTCGCCGACTCGGCCGCCGTCCGGGGCTCCGGGCCGCAGGACCGGCAGCCCGGCCCGGCAAGAGATCGGACCAGAAACCAACCAACCGAATTCACGCGGTGGATTCGGGCTCAGATACAGGGACGCGCTGCCACCTGCCGTACACGCAAGCCATACCAACTCGGTGCGTATGCGATCGGCGATCGGCTGGCCAAGCGGCACGAGCACAGGGCGATCACGACCGCTGGTTAGCGAACCTGTCGCCGCCGATCAGCAGGTAAGACAAACGCGGGTGAAGAACGGGCGGGCGGAACGAGCTGGGCCAGCGTGGTTCAGTTGAGGCTGCGGGCCGTCCTGTTAGCGAGATGATCGGGCTCGGGCACGTCCAGGCCGCTAGCATGATTGATCCCAAATCACCGCAATTTTAGGGACGTTACCTCGTGTCTGAGATTTCTGATGCAGTGGACCTGCAGGTAGTTGTCGAGGGTGCGGAGGCCGCGACTCACACTGTGGGGTTGTGCGACTGGCTTGGTTTGGAGGATGAACTGCGAGGGCGGGTAAGGCCTCAGCGGCGGGCACCAAAGCCGGGAGAGATGGGCGCGTCGGTGGAGTTGCTGACGGTGGCGGTGGGCTCCGGTGGCGCAGTGGTGGTGCTGCTCCAATCGGTGTGCACCTGGCTTACCTCCCGTGGTGCCGACGTCAAGGTCACCGTCAGCGCTGATGACGGGCGGCGTATCGAAGTGGACGTCCGTCGTGCCGCAGACCCGGCGGCGGTGCTGCGCGAGGTGGCGGAACAGTTCCCGGCGGCCGGCGAGCGGCATAGTGAGTCATAAGCCGCTCCCGGATGGTAGGGGCAGCCGGGCGGTGCTCATCGGGGCAGGTACCTTCCGCGACCCGGAGTTGCCCGACATTCCGGCTGTGCGCGCGAATCTGGAAGACCTGCGCCAGGTGCTGACGCATCCCGTATATGGCCTCCTCGCCGCCGAGCATTGCCAGGTATTGGCCGATCCCGCGGACCAGGCAGCTGTCGGCGTGGCCTTGACCGCCGCTGTCCGCGAAGCAGAAGATCTGCTGCTGGTCTACTACTGCGGCCACGGGGTCCTCGACGACACCGGAGTGCTGCACTTCGCTCTGACCGGCACGGACGCCGAGCACGTCGGCTTTTCCGCCATCCACGTCGACCTTGTCAAACGCATGGTCGGCAGCGCTCGCGCCAAAGCCCGCGTGCTCCTACTGGACTGCTGCTTCTCCGGCCAAGCCGTCACGGTCATGAGTAGGCGGAAAAGCCTCGCCCTGGGGCAGCTTGACCTGACGGGCACCTATACCTTGACATCCACGCCTGCCACCTCCCTCTCTCACGCCCCACTCGGTGCCCGCAACACCGCCTTCACCGGAGCGTTGCTGGACGCGCTACGAATACCCGGCCCGCTCACCCTGGATCAGATCCACCACCACATTGACCAAGAGCTGGCCGGCCGAGGCCTCCCGCGCCCGCAACGCCGCTCTGTCGGCGCCGCCGGAAACCTCACCGTGACGCGGGGGCCAATCCAACCCCCACTCCCGCCCCTACCTGCCGCCACCGCTTCCCGGCCCCGCAAGAAGCCGCCGAGCGCCAAGGCGAAGACTGGCCGTGCCGTGCTCGTGATGTTGCCGCTCGCCTTGCTCCAGGGCAGCACCCACGTACCCCAGGCGCCGGACTCATTCCTCGATACCACGCAAGTAGTGGCGGGAGTCTGGCAAGACGGCGCAGGAGATCGGAGTCACGAAGCGGATTCAAGCTACAACGCTGACGTCATCATGGGATTGCTCGATCGTACCGACTTCAACGGTGTTATCACGCTCAGGAGAGTCGCGCGAGAGGATGCGATAAACTCACTGAGGAGTCAGCAGGTCCACATTGCCGGCACGCTGGGCATAACTTCATTAAGAGAACAGCGAGTCGACTTTGTCGGACCGCTCGCGTCCTCGCGACTGGGTGTGTTGGTTCGTAGCGATGATACACATATAGAAAAAATATCGGACCTTTCCCGGCGGACCGTATGCATGATTGCCGGCTCGACGTCGATCGATGATTTGGCGAAGGTCGAAAAGGGGGCGCGGATCGTCCTGGAAAAGGATTTTGGTGACTGCCGCACCGGCCTATTGGCGAGTAAAGTGAACGCGATCGTCGGAGACCGGTTGACGCTCGCCGGCATGCAGCTGGCAGATCGGCAGGATACCAAACTTGTCGACGGGATCAGGTTCGGCCCTCGCACCTCCACGGGGTTCGCGATAGCCAAAGGCAATCACGAAACCTGCCAACGCCTCCGAACAGCCTTGCACAACTATGTCGGCAGCAACGATTGGCGGAAGCACTTCAGCGAACGCCTCCCCTTAACCCGGGACTTCCTCGAGGCACAACCCACCTTGGAAGAGATTAACGAAATGTCTTGCCGAGGAAGCACGGCAGGCTGAGCCTGAATGCGCCGATCAATATCGGGTGACGATGGTGCGGTAATGCAGAGAGGTGCCCTCTGAACTGGGAAGATGGGAGTTCTTCACTCTTCCATGAACCCGGTCCGAGAGGGCACCGCGTAAGTGCGATTGTCTCACCTTGCCAACAAGACGCATGCGGTGTTCGACGACGAGCCCGTCATCGCTTATGGCGGTCTGGTGCCGGTGATGCAGCCGGCCGAGCGCTGTGGCCTGCCGGGCCTGGTCTTCGAGCACGTCCGGGTCCGTGAGCGGTGTGGGGCCAATGCCGGCGGCGAAGGTCTGCTCGATCGTGGCGGGATGGCCGCGGGCGCTGACTGCATCGATGACCTGGACCTGTTGCGGCACGGCGGCATGGACAAGGTGTTCGACGATGTGCGGGCGCCGTCCACGCTGGGCTCGTTCCTGCGCTGCCTGTCCTGGGGGAACGTCCGCCAGATCGAGAAGACGGGCCGCCGGTTGCTGGTGGCTCTGGCCGCGCACACGCCGCTGTTGCCCGGCGCCGGTCAACTGGCGTTCGTGGACGTGGACTCGATGCAACGGCGGGTGTATTCGGCGGCCAAGCAGGGCGCCGGGTTCGGCCACACCAAGATCGGGGGCAGCAGCGTTCTGGTCCGCGGGCTGAACACCCTGGCCGCGACGTTGTGCACGCCGCTGGCCGCCCCGGTCGTGTGTGCCACCCGGCTGCGGGGGGGTGTCCCTATTGGATCTGTCAAGCAGCCTGAGGTTCGGTCTGGCGCTGGTAGGTGGTGCCGTCCCGGAGCATGGCGAACAGCACGTCGCAGCGGCGGCGTGCCAGGCAGATCAGAGCAGCGTTGTGACGCTTTCCTTGTTCGCGTTTCCGCTGGTAGTACGTTCGCGAGGCCGGGTCTGCGAGGGAGGCGAACGCGGCCAGGAACATGGCGCGTTTGAGGTTTTTGTTGCCGCCCTTGGGCGGGTGCTCGCCGCGGATGGAGGTGCCCGAGTGCCGGGTGACCGGCGCGAGCCCGGCGTAGGCGGCCAGGTGACCGGACGTCGGGAACGAACTGCCGTCGCCGACCTCCAGCAAGACGCGTGCTGCGGTCCTGACCCCGAAGCCGGGCATCGACGTCAGGACCCGGGAAAGAGGGTGCGCATCAAGCATCCTCTCCACCTCACTGGCGATCTGTTTGCGCTGGTCCAGCACGGTGCGCAGCGAGCTGGCCAACCTGGGCAGCACGGCCTCGGCGGCGGTGGTGCCCGGGACGGTGACGGTCTGCGCCTCCAGCGCGGCCAGGATGTCCTCCACCAGCTGCTCGCCCATGCGCGGCGCGAGCTTGCGGGCGATGTTCAGCATCCGGCGGCGCCCGGCCTGCCGCAGGCCCTGCGGGCCACCGAAGCGGACCAGCAGTTCCTGGACGGCCGGGTGGTCGGCCTTGGGGCCCAGCACCCGCTCCAGCGCGGGGTGGATCTGGGTGAGCAGGCCGCGGATGCGGTTGCGGACCCTGGTGGCCTCGGCGGCCAGGTCGTCGTCGAACCCGACCAGCACCTCCAGTTCGGCCAGAGCCTCCTCGCCGGTGTCGACCCGCCGCAGCGTGTGCGGCAGAGTGCGGGCGGCGTCGGCGATGACGTAGGCGTCGCGCGCGTCGGTCTTGGCGGTGCCCGGGTGCAGGTCGGCCAGCCGCCGCATAGTCAGCCCGGGCAGGTAGGCGACCTGGCAGCCGGCGGCGCGGGCGACCGCGACCGGCAGCGCGCCGATCGAGGCGGGCTGGTCGACAACCATCAGCACCGGGCCGTGCTCGGCAAGCTTGGCGAACAGCGCCTGGAGCTTGGCCTCGTCGTTGGGCAGCGGCTTGTCGTGCAGCCGCTTGCCGGACGGGTCCAGCGCGCAGGCGTGATGCTCACCCTTCCCGACGTCCAAGCCCAGGAACACCGCGTACTCGCTGCTCATCAACGTCCCATCACGTCGCAGGTCACCTCATGCTTGCTTGGTCGGGGTCGGGCGACGACTGCCGGCAGCCACGTTATGAAGAGACCTGCCCCGAGGGGGCGGCCGGGTCCCTATCAGCGGTCCATCGACGCCACCAGACCGGGTGACAACACCCCCCGGATCATCAACAACAGGGGAACTCAGTCATGCCCGGCCAGGCGACCAAGATCCCCGATCACCGGGGACGCGAAGAAGATAACGGGGACCGCCGCCAGCGCGCGGGGCGCCGATGCCCTGGTCGCCGAGGCGATCGGCACCAGCCGGGCGTGCGGCGCTTCGGGGCTGCCGGTGATGCGCGGCGACTCGGCGTTCTACTCGGCCAAGGTCATCGCCGCCTGCCGCCACGCCGGGGCGTGCTTCTCGGTGACGGCGAAGATGGACCCCAAGATCAAGGCCGCGATCGCCGCCATCGACCAGGCCGCATGGACCGCGATCAGGTATCCCAACGCGATCTTCGACGAGGAATCGGGGACCTGGATCTCCGATGCGCAGATCGCCGAGACCACCACACCGCCTTCACCTCCACCAAGAAACCCGGTGACCGCCCGCCTGATCGTGCGGCGCGTCAAACGCCTCAACCCCAAAGCCACCGCCGGGCAAGACGAGCTGTTCGGTCTGTGGCGCTACCACGCGGTCTTCACCGACTCCCCGTTCGAGCTCGCGCAGGCCGAGGCTCAGCACCGCGACCACGCCGGCGCCATCGAGCACACCTTCGCCAACCTGACCGACGGCCCCCTGCCCCACCTGCCCTCCGGCGACTTCGCCGCCAACGCCGCATGGCTGGCCTGCACCGCCATCACCCACAACCTGCTACGCGCCACCGCTGTCTGGCCAGCGCGTTCCACGCCCGAGCCCGCGGGACACTGCGCCGCCACCTGATCGGTGTCCCCGCCCGCCTGGCCCGGCACGGACACGGTCACCTCACCCTGCACCTGCCCGAGCACTGGCCCTGGGCACCAGCCTGGCTGGCGCTGTTCGACACCATCCGCCCACCACCAGCAGCAGCGGCCTGACCAGCCCCAACCCGGTCACCGCACCTCTCGACGACCAGCACGGTCACCCACCCCAACCCGCCGACCACACCCCAGCGGACAAGCCGCGACCGCGCACGGCAGGCCTCGCACACCCCAAACCCGCCACCCACCAGCAGAAACCGCCCCCGGGCAAGAGATCGGACCAGAAACCAACCAACCGAATTCACGCGGTGGATTCAGGCTCAGGGACGCGGGGATGGCGGATATCGGCACGGGGAAGAGCATGGGTCCGTGTACAGACAATCCGGCGCGCGCGACCGGGTTCTGAAACACGGCCTAGCCGTCGGCGAGCTTCTTGACTCGCCGTCCGCGAGCTTGTCGACTAGGCGTCGGCGTGCTTCTTGAATATCGGCGGGCCTCTCGGCTAACAGACCAACGGCGGCGGTGAGGACGTCGTTGGTTGGCAGTGGGCGCGGCGTTACTGCGCTGGTGGGCCGAGTTCCTTGGCGAAGCGTTCGGCGGCGTCCTGCATGATGGGCACTACGTTCGGAACGGCCTCGCGTGTCATCCGTCCGGACGGGCCGGACACGGAGAGGGCCGTCAGCGCCGGGGCACCCTGCAGGGGCACGGCCACACAACGAACACCGATTTCCTGTTCCTCGTCGTCCAGTGCATAGCCCTGCTCACGGATGCGCTTCAGCTCGGAGAGGAGCGCGTCCGGGTCGGTGAGGGTGTTCGGTGTGTGCGCGTCCATTCCCGTCCGGGCGAGGATCTCGCGGACCCGTTCGTCGGACAGTTGCGACAGCAGCGCCTTCCCCACGCCGGTGCAGTGCGGTTGGACGCGTCGTCCCACCTCGGTGAACATCCGCATCGAGTGCTTGGACGGCACCTGCGCCACGTACACGGCCTCGTCGCCTTCCAGCACCGCCATGTTGGCCGTTTCGCCGACCTCGTCCACAAGGCGGGACAGCACCGGCCGCGCCCACGTGCCCAGCAGGCGGCTGGCGCCCTCGCCGAGCCTGACCAGCCGCGGGCCCAGGGCGTACCGCTTGGACGGCTCCTGGCGCACGTAACCCTTGTTCACCAATGTCCGCATCAGGCGGTAGATGGTCGGCATGGGCAGTCCGGAGACCTCCGTCAGCTCGGACAGCGCCATCTCGCCCCCCGCGTCCGCCAGATGTTCGAGCAGATCGAACGCACGCTCAAGCGACCGGACCGCCTCCGCCACCCGCGTCTCCTCTCCCTCGCGACCCACCCGATTCTACGGAGAGTCGATTTCGCTGTACGAAAGACCTGGGGTTGGCTGGGCGGCTCACGTTACGCCTGGCCATGACCTGGCAATAACTGTCGTTGCCCGGCGCGCCACGTCGCCGCCCCCCTGGCAGTCAATACGGACAGAACCGGGAGAGGGATCGGGTGCGAACGGGGCGCCGAACGACACGCTGGGGTGCGATCGCGGCAAGCGGCGCACTGACCGTACCGTCGCTGACGCTGGGTGGTCCAAGCAGTGCGGCCGTACCGGACGGACGCCCGTCGGCCGTCCGGTTACACATGGACATGACGGCTCGCGGGAGTACGACCGCCGGGCCGGACTATGCGCTGACCTACACGGTCCGGGTGAGTGCTGAAGGCGGGACTGCTCGGGATGTGGCATTGCAGCTCACGGCCGAACGCCCGCTGACCTGGATGAGGTTTTCGTCCACGTGCGGTCGGGCGGCGTCCGGTCAGAGCCTGCGATGCGACCTAGGCGATGTTGGCGGGACGGTGCTTGAACGAACGGCGACCGTCCGCATCCCGCATTCCGTGGTTTCGGGGGAGTCCACTAAGACGTTGAGTGTCCTCGCCGTGGCGGACGCTGCGAACACAGCCCACCGATCGGTCCGCGCGGTGGTCGGCTTCTCCGACGGTGCCGTTTCTGCTGGGGCTTCTTCGTCGATGGACGGGGAACCCACGCTCGTGGCTACGGGGAGCGTTCCGCCGGGGGCGGATGCTGTGCCCTGTCAGGGCGGCCAGGCTGTCGGGCAAGGCAAGCCCCGTCACGCCGATCTGCCTAGTGGTGCCAAGCCCAGCAGCCCGTCCGGTAACTCGCCTGGGGGTGGAGGCGCGCCGTGCCAGGCAGGGACGCCGCCTAGCGGCGGCAAGCCGCGTGCGGTTGGACAGGGGGGCGCGGATGGTTCTTCGTCCAGCACGCCGCGTTCGGGTGCCGCCACTGGTGGCAAGCCGTCGCCGGGCGCGTCGAGCGCGTCGAGCGGTAGTGCGCCTTGCCAGGGTGGCAGGCCTTGTCACGGGGGCCCGCCGAGCGTAGGCGTGCACGGTTCAGGTGGTCCTTCGGGCGCGTCCGGCAAGCCTTCTGGGACGACGCCGTGCAAGAGCGGCGTGGCGTGCAACGCTGGGAAGCCGAGCGGTGGGGGCCAGTCGAGTTCCAGCGGTCAGCCGAGTTCCGGCGGCCAGTCCGAGCCGTGCAAGGTCGGCGCGGCAAGCAGCAGTGGCAAGCCTTGTCATGCAGGCAAGCCGTCCGGCGTAAGGCCGTCGGCAGCGAAGCCGCCCGGGGTGAAGCCGTCAGTGGGGAAGCCGTCCGGGTTGAAGCCGTCAGTGGGGAAGCCGTCCGGGGTGAAGCCGTCAGCGGGGGTGCCGTCCGGGGTGAAGCCGGGTGCGGCTGGCAAGCCAACGGGCAAGCCGTGTCAAAGCGGCGCGGTTGGCGTGGCGGGCAGCGCGGGTGCTGCGAGTGGTGCGCCGTGTCAGGCGGGGATGCCTAGTGGTGGCAAGCCGCGTCCGAGTGGTGCTGCCACCGGCAAGCCAAGGACGGGCGCGCAGCCCGGCACGGGTGGCAAACCAAGCGCGGCCGCGTGCAAGGGCGGCAAGGTGTGCAACGGGGGCATACCGTCCGGCAGCGTTGGGGTGAAGCCGCGGGTGACCCCTGAGGCGGGCCCGCCGAGCCAATCGAAGGCGCCCGGCCGTCCGGGCCTGGACGACCAGGTAGGTGCGGGTCCCGGATCGGGCACCGGAAAGGTTTGCCAGCGCGATCAGTCCGGGAAGTGCGTGGCTGGGCAGGTCCTGCCGCCCGGCGCGGACGGAGGGACAGGAGCCGGTGCATCCGGGACGGGTGGAGGCCAGACCATCCCTGAGGCGCCCGTGCCTAACCTGCCGACGGCGCCGCAGCCCGAGGCCGTCGTCCTGCCGCCGTTGAACGCGCCTGGGGGAACACCGACGCGTGCCGCGGCGGGGCAGAGCCAAATGACGCTGATGTCCCCCACCAGCCTGGACGATGGCGACGAGACGGACTGGGCCGTGGTCGTCGGCGTCGCACTCGTGGCTGAGATCGGCCTGCTGTGGGGCGCCGCATGCATCGCGCTGTGGCGGCGTCGCATCGCATTCCAACGCGCCGCGTCCAAGGCCGCCGAGCGCGGTCAGCCGACGGGCTGACCGCCATGACGGAGCGACGAGTCTCCGACAACGACGGCCTTCCAAGACGACGACCGTCCCGACGCGACGACCGTCCCAGGACGAGTAACCATCTTGGGCCGAGCGGACATTCCAGAGCGAGCAGCCGCTCTGGGGCGAGCGGCTGTTCTGGGGCGGCGGGTCTTCCGGGACGCAGTCCTTCCGAGGCGACGGCCGTTCCGGAGCGAGCGGCCGTCTTAGAGCGAGCGGGCGTTCAGGGACGCAGGCCTTTCGAGGCGGCGGCCGTTCTGGGCGGCGGGCGTTCCGGGGCACAGACCTTCCGAGGCGGCAGCCGTTCCCAGGCGAGCGACCGTCTTAGGACGGGCGTGCCGGGCGGGCGGAGGCTCTGGGGTGGCGGTGTGCCGGGCAGGCGCCTTCCGAGGCGAGGGGCGTTTCGGGGGGCGGCGGTCTTAAGGCGAGCGGCCGTTCTGGGGCGGCGGGTGGCTCGGGGCGCAGGCTTTCCGAGGTGACGGCCGTTCCGAGGCGAGCGGCCGTCTGGGACGGGTTTCGGGGCGAGCGGGCGTTTTGGGGCGCAGGCTTTCGAGGCGGCGGTCGTTGCGAGGCGGGGGAGGGTGTTCCGGGGCGGGTGGCCGTTCTGGGGTGGCGGGTGTCCGGGTGTGGGCGTTCCGGGAGTGAGGGGCGTTCTGAGGTGACGGGCGGTCCGGAGAGCGGGCTTTCCCGGGGGTGACGGGGTGCTCCGGGGTGACAGGTGTGTTCCTGGAGCGGCCGGATGGCGATACGAACGGTGGTGTGCTGGTTTCTGGTATCCGATTCGGAGGACGGTTGTCCCCTAATGGGGCTTCCCGTCAGTAAGCTGACCGACTGACGGTAAACGCTGCCGTGACGGACAGGGGATCCGGTATGTCAGACGCCACGCTGCAATGTCCGAAGTGTGAGTCTCAGCTCGCCAGTCACGAACGCAACGGGGTTGTGATCGAGGAATGCCCGGGATGCAAGGGCGTCTTTCTCGATCGCGGCGAGCTGGAGCAGCTGATCGACGCCGAGAGCCGCTACCTCGCCGCGCTCCCGGACGAGGTGAACCCGGAGACGACGTACCAGGGACGGCACCGCAGGGGCATCATGCAGCAGATCTTCTCCGGCGATCAGTAGGTCCGCGGATGGGGGCGGGCCTCGTGAACGTCCGCGCGTGAGAGGACATTTCCTCCCGTCACGGGAGTGATAAACCCTGCTTTGGGGAGTGTGGGCGCGGGCCAATATCGCGCCCTGACTACCCATGCGGTAATTCCACGATCATCGCCGGTTGTCGGGGGTGTCAGAGAGGGTTGTCCGGGGCGGTGCGCCGACGGCGTCGTCTGATATCGCGTGGCCCGTCTGGCCCGTCCGTCGGACGGTGATCAATGGCGTTGGGTTCGCTGCTTTTCTGACTGGTGGCTTGCGGCTCCGGCCGGTTCGGCCGCGTTCTCCTTGAGTTGGCTGGGGCTTTGGACAGGGCTTCCTCAGTGCGCGTGGTGTGGAGGGTGTGCTTGTGGCGATCTAGGCGGGGCGAGAATTAGTGAGGTGACGAGTTGTGCCCCCCGGGGGGGAGGGGGTGTCTGGCTGGGATGGACGGTGATTGTTTCGACGCTTCTCGAAATCGGGTTGAAAAATGGTTCATTGACTGTATGAGGAAAGCGTCGCGATTCTTGGGGACGGCATGAGGCCGCCAATTTCTGGGCCGTGGCCAGCGCGCATGCCGACAGCTTCCCGCCGTCCATGCTGCAAGGAGTCGCGTGATGCAGCGTCGAAATCTGTTCGCCTGCGCCGTTCTCATCGCCGCTACGATCCTCCCCGCAGCCAGCGCCTCTGCTGCTTCTGTCGATCCGGCCGCCAGGGCTGGCGCGGACGGAGCGGTGGGAACGGATGGGGCGGATGGAACCGCCTCGCCGAGTCCGAATGCGCCTAAGCGCGGATACGTCGCGGGCGCTCGGACGTTCACCCCCGACGCCCGCAATGCCAAGGCCGTCCAGCGCTTCCGTGAGCTGCACCGTTCCCGCGTCCAGCGTGAGAAGATCCACCACTTCTGGGGTGTCGAGCCCGCCGCCGGGTCGCATGACGGAATGCAGGCCACGCAAAGCGTCGACACGAGCTACACGGTCTCCTTCAAGGACGACTTCACCTACACGCCGACGATCAAGGCCGCCGGGTCCTGCATGGAGGTCACGACCGTCTACTCGCAGGTTCTTGGAAACGAGATTTGGGCTTGGGATTGGTGCGGAGGCAACGGGCCGAAGAAACAAATCAAGATGGACGGCGCCTTCGTCGACACCTATACGAAACCGGTGAACGGTCACCCGGCGTACAGTGTCCAGCTCGTCGAGACGAACGCGGGCAGCAACGCATGGTCGGCTTACCTCTACAACCAGAAGACCAGTTCCTGGGAACTCTTCTACAGCAAGTCGGGAACGGATCAGAGCGAGCTGACCTACGGTTGGAACATCTTCGAGATCTACGCGACCCGCGACCCGAGCACGGGCAACGGCTACTACTGCAGCGAGGCCAAGAACGTCGTGTTCGAGAGCAGTTCCATTCAGCTCCGTCAGAACAATGCCTGGCGTCCGGCGGGCGCCTCCGACTCCCCGTGGCGGCCCACGGCCAGCCCGAACCCGAATGACTACCTTTGCCCGTCGCTGAAGTTCGTCCGCGCAGGCCAGGGGGCCAACGACCACTGGATCGTCCGCCAGTAGGACCTTTCCGCTGTCCGGCGGCGTGTTCCTTCTTTGCGCTGCCGCACAAGGCCCGCATGCCCGGCTGCGAGTGTCGGGTCGGCGTCAACTGATGGGCGGACTCGACAACAACGCCGTTTCTCGGGACGAGGTCCCGCGCTCCACCTGCTGTGCCTGTGCGTGTTGTAGGTCTTTGCTGGGTATTGGGACCCAGGGTCGGCAGATCAGGGGGGTGCAGATGACGTCCACGGAGCGGTATGGGCCGCAGTTCGGCCCGGACATCACGTTTCTGGGGGTGCCGCGCTGCACCTGGTCGGATCCGTCGACCTATGAGGACGCCGACGTCGTCATTCTCGGGGCCCCGTTCGACGGCGGCACGTCCCACCGGGCGGGAACGCGGTTCGGGCCGCGGTATATCCGGCAGACCTGTTATATGCCGCACAATGGGTCACGGCCGTCGCTGGCACTGCGGGTGGACGGGCTGCAGGGCGACCTGACGGTCTACGACGCCGGGGATGTGGAGATGTATTCCGGCGATGCCGAACGCTCCGTCCGAGACCTGCAAGAAGCGGTGTACGCCGTGGCCCGCACCGGGACGATTCCGCTGATCCTGGGCGGCGACCACACCATCGCCTGGCCCGACGCGGCCGGAGTGGCGCAGCATCTGGGCGCCGGACGGGTCTCGATGGTCCATTTCGACGCGCACGCCGACACCGGCGACATCATTTTCGGATCGCTGATCGGGCACGGGCAGCCGATGCGGAGGCTGATCGAGTCGGGCGCGTTGCGCGGTGACCGGTTTCTGCAGCTGGGCCTGCGCGGTTACTGGCCCGGTCCGGACACGCTGGCCTGGATGGCGGAGCAGGGCATGCGGTCCTATGAGATGACCGAGATCGTCGCGCGTGGCCTGGACGAGTGCCTGACCGAGGCGTTCCAGATCGCCACCGACGACTGCGACGGGGTGTTCCTGTCGGTCGACATCGACGTGTGCGACCCCGGGCACGCGCCCGGCACCGGCACGCCCGAGCCCGGTGGCCTCACCGCACGGCAGCTGCTGGACGCGGTGCGTCGCGTCACCTACGAGCTTCCGGTCGTCGGGATCGACATCGTCGAGGTCTCTCCGCCCTACGACAACGCCGACATCACCTCGGCTCTGGCGAACCGCGTCGTGCTGGAGGCCCTGTCCGGCATCGCCCGCCGACGGCGCGACGACCGCGACGGAACCGTCTGGGATCCTCGCCAACCCCTCCTCGACGGACGCTGACCCCAGCCGCGACCAGACGTTTCTGGGTCATTGCGGGTGCGGCCTGGTGTGAGGGCGTGAGCGATACGGCGTCCGGCCCCCCGTCCAGCCCCGTCCGGCCCCATCGGGCCCCTGAGCTGCGCTAAGGCGGGGTGGGCGAGCCGGGCGTCTTGGGCGGGGACGACGGGGTGGACGTCGGCGCGCTGTTGAGGGTGCCCGCAGGAAGGACGCTGAGGGCCACGCGCTGTGCGCGGGTCGCGTCGGCGCCCGGGCCCTTCAGGGAGACGAAACCCCACGCGCCGGGCTTCCACTGCCACGCCAGCTCCACCGCCCCCGCCCGCAGGACCGGCGTCGCGAGCACATAGGCCGGACGCCCGTGAACCGGCGGCGCCGGACGACCGGACGGAACGCGCCCGCCGCTCCCCTCCGGCAGCCCACCCCGCGGGTACATCTCGATGAGGCCGTCCGCGCGCAGTGTCCCGCCGGGCCGCTCCGGGCGCAGCGTGATCCGCTGGACGTCGCGCCGCGACTCGTACGACACCGGCGCGAACCCGCCGGCCGAGCCGACCTGGAACTCGTGCCGTCTCGCGTCGAACCCGCCTGCGACAGGCTCGGGCGGCCTGGACGGCCGCCCGGACGGGTCGCGGTCGAGGAGCGGCACGGCGAACAGCGTCACGACCACCGCCGCGGCGGCCGCGACGGTCGCCGCCGTCCGACGGATGCGCACACGACGCCGACCTGCGCGAACGGCCGCATCCGCGAGCCCGACCGTGTCGGCGGACGCGGGTTCATAGCCGCGCAGCACCCCGAGCATCCGGGCGGCCTCATCGTCGGCGTCATGCACCTCACCGGATTCACCGACCTCGTCGGGTTCATCGAGCGCACTGACCTGGTCGGGTTCGTCTAGGGCACCGAGTTGGTCGGGTTCGTCTAGGGCGCTGACCTGGTCGTCGGTCTTGCTTGTTGCGTCGGGTTCGTCGGGTTCGTCGGGTCGGTCGGGGTTGCGCACCGGGGTCACTCCTTGCTCCGTACGGCCGGGTCGGTGTCGCCCAGCAGTGCCCGCAGCCGGGCGAGGCCGTGCGCGGTCTGGCTCTTGACGGTCCCCTCGGAGCAGCCGAGGATCCCCGCGACCTCCGCCACGGGAAGGTCGCACAGGAACCGCAGGACGAGGACCGCGCGCTGCTTGGGCGGCACCCTGTCCAGCGCCGTCCGGACGACGGCCTGCGTCTCCACATCCGGGACGCCCGCAGCGGGGACGCCCGGCGTTTCGGCGGGAGCGCCCGTGAGCCGGACGCGCGCCGTCCAGGCCAGGCGACGCTCGTTCAGGAACGACCGGACCAGGATCGCACGGACATAACGGTCGATGTCCTCGGCTCCCCGAGCGCGGCGCCAGTGGACGTACAGCCTGGTCAGCGCCGTCTGGACGATGTCGTCGGCGCGGTGCGCGTCGTGGCACAGCAGGTGGGCGATGCGGCGCAGGCCGGGCAGGGCGTGCGTCACGTACTCGACGTACTCCGCCTCATCCGCCGCCCGCACCGCCGCAGCCCTTCCTTCCCCGATCCGTCCGAGCACCGCCGACCCCAGCCCCGCCCCTGCCGGTGGGCCCGCAGCAGTTGGTCTGGTTCTTCGTGAGACGCTCGGACGGGCGGCGGGGATCGTTCGTTCGGTTGCCACGGCCGGTCACCGCCCCCGTCCGTCGTGGGTGATCGGGCGGACGTCCCACAGCCACACGCCGTCCTCGGAACGTCCAGGACCGAGCAGCGCGGACACGACCGCGTACACGTCGCGCTCTCGCGGGTCGCGGCGGTCGAGGACGACCAGGTCAGCCCGCCAGTACGTCAGATCGGCGAAGGCGGCGGCCCGTTCGGCGTCGCCGACCGCGGGCGGGTTCCCGTCGTCGCCGGCGCGGCTCAGCAACTCGGACGTCGGACGGCGCGGCGCCCCGTACCCGCCGAGACGCCGCGGCCCGAACGGGCCGAGGAAGTACCCTTCGGGCACCGCGAACCCGAGTCCCGCCTCGATCTGCCAGTGCAGCGGCCTCGCATAGGCGACGTCCGGCAACGGCGCCGGGACCAGCGTCCGGCCGGGTCCGACGTAGCGCCGCCACGTGCCTTCGGTGAAGAACGCGGGCGTCGGCGGCCGGTCCATGGCGGGCAGCGGCTTCGGGACGATCGGAACCAGCGCCTGCGCCAACACGACCACGCACACCAGACGCGCCCGCGTCCCGCCAGGCGAATCCGCGAGGAAGCGGTCGAGGCCGATCGCCAGCAGGAGCCCGATCGGCGGGACGCACACCAGCGTCATCCGCGACTCGATCACCGACTCGTACAGCGGGAACCGGGCGAACACCCGCCACGGTCCGGGCACCCCGGTCGGCTCGCCGTTCACGATGATCTCCGGCCCCAGGGACAGGACGGACGCGACGACGACCACGACGCCCAGCGCCCGCGCCGCCGGATCGCGCCGCAGCCAGACGACCAGCGCCGCCACCAGCACCAGCAGCGGCCAGCCGAAGAACGCGTTCTGCTCCGTCGTGCTCGCGGCCAGCGGCCCCGGGACGGCCTCGTGTCCGGCCAGCGACTGCCGGGCGAACGCGGCGAGCGTCACGACGTCGTTGCCCGCCGGGCCGTGCAGCAGCCCGTCGTAGCTCTGCCGTCCGAAGAACTGCCGGGTCAGCGCGTACGCGGTGAGCGCCGCGGCGATCAGAGCCGCCACGGCCAGGCCGCCCGCGACCCGCCGCGCCATGGCGACGCCGTCCGGCCGCGCGAGAACGTACGCAACACCGAAGACCGCAAGGCCCGTGGCGGCGAGCAGGAGTGCCTCCTCGCCGAGGAAGACCTGGTACGCGACCAGGACACCGAGAACCACGCCGTTCCGCAGAACACCTCCGCCACCGCCCGCGAGCTCGTTGCGTTCGGGCGCGCCGCGGGCGAGTCGCAGGAGCCGTCCCACGATGAACGGGATGACGAACAGCGCGACGAAGTTCGGGTGCGCGTTCGCGTGCGAGATCATCGGCGGCGCGAATCCGCAGAACCCGCCCGCGACCGCCGCCGCGGGACGCGACAGGCCGAGAGATCGGCGGGCCAGCCAGTACCAGCCGGCGGCGGTCCCGGCGAGCCCGAGCGTCAGCACCAGCGCCCAGGTGACCGACGGGCCGAACGCCAGCGTGATCGGCGTGAGCGGCACCGACACGCCGAGCATCACGGTGTTCGCCATGAGGTTCACGCCGTCCGGGGTGTTCTGCAGGGTGGTGAAGAGCGGATCGTCCAGGTGCGTCACTGACCGGGCCGTGACGGCGAAGAACCATTCCCATTGCGTCTGGTCCTGGCCGCCGTCCACGAGGTAGCGGCGCGCCGGGTCCGCCCACAGGTTCTTCAGGACGACGAACGCGGCCCCCACGAACCCACCGCACACGACAAAGTCGATCCCGCGCCGCCGCAGGCCCCGGCGAACCCCCACCACCGCCCGCCGCCTCCGCACACCCCCACCACCGCCCGGTTTGTCGCGGCGCATTCGGGTGTTGATCACGCTGCCGCCTGTGGCTGCGTCCGCGTCGTGGCTGTGTTGGCGGCGTCCAGGGGTCGGGGCGGGTGGACGATGCGGCAGCGGCCGTGGCGGAGGCGGATGGCCATGACGTCGCCGAGTGTCCGGATGTAGCCGGACGCGCGGACCTTCGAGCCCGGGCGATGCGTCCACCGCACCGGGACCTCGGTGACCGGCCATCCGCGCCGGGCGAACAGGCACAAGATCTCTACGTCGAAACCCCAGCCGTCCACCCGTGCCGCAGCGAAGGCTGTCCGTGCCCGGTCGCCGTCGAACAGCTTGAATCCGCACTGGGTGTCCGCCACGCCGCGTAACACGATCGCGTGGATCAGGGTCGTGCCCGTCCGGGCCAGGAGAAGTCGGAGCCTGTGCCGCCGTACGTCCCGTCCACCGGCCGCGCGGGACGCGATGGCGGCGACGGCGCCGTCCATGAGCGCGGCGTGCAGGCGTGGCAGTTCGTCCAGCGGTGTGGCCAGGTCGGCGTCGGTGAACAGGACGAGCGCACCCCGCGAGGCCGCGACGCCCGTGCGTACCGCGTGGCCTTTCCCCCGGTTGGACGGAGACCGCAGCAGCCGCACGCGCGGATCACCGAATGCGGCACGGGCGACGATGTCCGCACCGCCGTCCGCGGACCCGTCGTCCACGACGATCAGTTCCCAGCGGTGCGGGCCGGCGTCGAGGTGGGCGCGCAGTGCGGCGAGCGTGGACGGCAGGCGGTCGCGCTCGTCGTAGACGGGGACGACGACCGACAGGTCCACCGGTGCGGCAGCGGGTGCGTTCACATCCCGAGGACCACGACGGGACCGTCCCCGGTTGTATGACCTACATCACACCTGCCCCGAGCCGGCCGGTCACCGTCAGCACGCTGCACGGGAGCCGGTCACCGTCAGCACGCTGGGCGGGAGCCCGTCGCCGTCAGCGCGCGGACGGGAGCCGGTCGCCGTCAGCGCGCGGACGGGAGCCGGTCGCCGTCAGCGCGCGGACGGGAGCCCGTCGCCGTCAGCGGGCTGGGCGGGAGCCTCTTCGCCGACCGATCCGCACTCCGCTCAGGACGAGGTCGGCCAGAAACAGCAGCACCCCGATGACCAGGAGGTAGAACAGGCCCTTCATGACGACCCCGATGATCCCCAGCGCGATCGCCACCACGAGGATGAACAGGAACAACGCCATGTGGACTCCCTCCCGGGCCGCCTGATCAGCGACGCGCCAGCCGACGTTCGCTCGGCGCCGCGTCGTACGGCAGGTCGTAGTGGTCGAAGAGCGCCTGCTCGTCCCCGGCGAGGAGCTCCCCGTCGGTGTCGATCGACGGCGCGTTCTTGACCTGCTTCTTCGCGTAGGCGACGCGGACGTGCCCCGGCCCGACCGTCGCCCCCGCGAGCGGCGCGAACACCAGACGCTGCCGCGTCGGGAGGCCGATCTTGATGGTGACGAACGACGGCCGGTCGGTCGCGGTGTCGACGTAGACGGCCTCCAGTTCGCCGATCTTGCTTCCGGACGCGTCGATCACCTCGTGGCCGCGCCACTCTCGAATGTCCTCGACCTCGAACATGTCACACACCCAGCCGTCGGGTCCCAACCCTGTCAGGCCGTACATCTACCCAGCTCACAGAAGATATGTCTCGCCGGCCTTACGTTGCGCCGCGTCGCCGTCCGCGCCGTAGAGTCGGCCAAAGCAGACCAGCAGGGGGACACCAGTGGACGAATGGACATTGGCCAACACCTACGAAAGCCCGCTAGGCGAACTCCGGTGGGACCGGCTGGGCGATCCGGGCGGCCAACCCCTCGTCCTCCTGCACGGCACGCCGTTCTCGTCGTTCATCTGGCGTGACATCGCCCGCGCGCTGTCCGTCCACCGTTCGGTCTACGTTTTCGACATGCCCGGCTACGGCTCCTCGGCCATGCACGATTCCCAGGACCTTTCACTGGACGCACTAGCCGGGGCCTTCGCCGGGCTCATCGAACACTGGGGCCTGACCCGTCCGGACGTCGTCGCGCACGACTCGGGCGGCGCCGTCGCCCTCGGCGCGCACGTGGACCGTGGCGTCCCCTACCGGCGCCTGGCCTTGGTCGACGCGGTGTCCCTGCCGCCCTGGGGCAGCGAGTTCTTCGCGCTGGTGGGCGAGCATGCCGACATCTTCCGCCGACTGCCTGGGCCGCTGCACCGCGCCATGCTCCGCGAGTACGTCGGCACGGCCAGTTCCCCCGGCCTGCGCCCGGACGTGCTGGACGCCCTGACCGGCCCGTGGCTCGGTGAGGACGGCCAGGCCGCCTTCTACCGCCAGCTCACCCAGCGCCGCGCCGACCTCGCCTACATCGACCGCATCCGGGACGGCTACCCCGCGATGGACCTGCCCGTCCTGGTCTGCTGGGGCGCCGACGACTCCTGGGTCCCCGCCGAGCGCGGCCGCGAACTCGCCGCCCTCATCACCGACGCGGATCTGCACATCATCCGCGGCGCGGGCCACCTACTCCCCGAAGACCGCCCCGCCGAACTAACCGCCGCCCTACTCACCTTCCTAAACACCCCCACCTGAACAAACCCCCGGCAGCCCGGCCCCGGCCGACCCCCCCGCCCCACCTCACCCGCCCACTGCCCGCGCCGGGCTCAGGCTGCGCCCGCGCCGCACCCGCTCGCGCCCTGCCCTGCCCGTGCCGCGCCTTGCCTGTGCTGCGCCTTGCCTGTGCTGCGCCCCGTTCTCGCCGTCCTCTGCCCGCGTCGGGGCCACGCCTGCGCCCGGGCTTGGGCTGCGTCTGCGTCGGGGTCGGTTGGGGTTGGGGGCGGTGTTAGCTGAGCTTGGTGCCGTAGACGTGGTCGACCGTCATCACCATGAGCACCCTGCGGTCGGACACCATGACCGAGCGGTACTCGTCCCAGTCGGGGTGCTCTCCGGCGGCGGTTCGGTAGTAGTCCACCAGTGCCTCGACCTCGGGGCCGTGGGGGTCGGTTCCAGGGCCGGTGAGTGTCGCGATGCCTTCGGCGGTGGCCCATGACCGGCCGTCCGGGCTGGTGACCTCTAGCGTGGCGCGCGGGTCCCGGCGTAGGTTCGCCGTTTTGGCCCGTCCTTCGGTCATCGATACGTAGATGAGACCGGCTGCCTGGTCGTAGAAGGGCGTTACGGGGGAGAGCTGCGGGCGTCCGTCCGCCTTGATCGTTGCCAGGACGCCGAGGCGGCTCTCCGCGAGCAGCGCGCGCGGGTTGAACGGCCCGCCTGTGCTGCCCGTCCCGCCGGTTGCGGCGGTCACGGTCGCGTCCCCGAAGGCTTGCGGAACTGCTCGATCATCGCCGCGTAGCCGTCGCCGCCGTGCCCGCCGGCCACTGCCCGGTCGGTCAAGGCCTTGATGAGTCGCGGAAGTTCGGCGTTGACGCCGAGTGATTCGCTCTCGTGCACGAGGTGCTCCATAGCGGCGTGGTGGGTGTCGATCGTGGCATCGAGGGCCGGATACGCGCCGTCGTCGATCTGCCGCGCGTAGCCGGGCAGCCAGCCGGTCACGGTTCCGATCGCCTGCTCCGCGAGCGACGCGAACGTCGTGGCGTCGACGCCCGCCGTCCCGAGCAGGGCGGCCCCGTGCAGGAAGCCGTTTCCCATGTTCCACATCAAGCTAAGCACGGCCACCTCGTACAGCGACGCCAGGCCGGGGTCGGCGCCGAGATGTGTCGTCGTGGGGGCGAGGGTTCGCAGGGCCGGTTCGTGCAGGTCGAAGGCCGTCCGCGGGCCGCTGTAGACGATGGCGGCGTCCGCCGTGCCGATCCCCGGGGGGACGGCCATGATCGCGCCGTCCAGATAGGTGGCGTCCCGCTGCGACGCCCACTCGCCGGTCTCGCGGGCCTGCGCCGACGTGCCCGAGGTCAGGTTCACCAGGACCCGGCCGCCGACGACGTCCCCCAGCGGTTCAAGAAGCTCCCGCACGGCCTGGTAATCCGAGACGCAGATGACCACGAGCCGTCCGTCCACGACGGCGTCGCGAGCCGAGCCGGCGAGTTTCGCGCCCTGGGCGACGAGCTGCTCGGCCTTCGCCGCTGTGCGATTCCAGACCGTCGTCGGATATCCGTCGCGCAAGAACGCCGCGGCCAGAGCCTGACCCATCAAGCCCAGGCCCAGGACGGTCACGTGCGTACGGCCGGCATCGCGGTTCTCCATCAGCTGCTTCGTCATGGCAGAATCATCAACGTTCACACCGATATGAAGGTCAAGGAGGAGTGAGCGCGTGCTGATCGGGGAGCTGAGCAAGCGGACCGGCGTCAACGCACATCAACTGCGGTACTACGAGGCCCAGGGCCTGCTGGAACCGCGCCGCGGCGCCAACGGCTACCGCGAGTACGCCGACGACGCCGTGCTGATCGTCACCCAGATCAGGCGGCTGCTCGAAGCCGGACTGTCCACCCAGGACATCGCGTTCCTCCTGCCCTGCGCGACCGGCACGGCCCCCGAACTCGAACCCTGCCCCGAACTGCTGGACGGCCTGCGCGCGCGCCTGCACGGCCTGGACGAGCACATCGACACGCTCACCCACTCCCGCCAGGCCCTCCAGGACTACATCGACGCCACCGAACGACGCATGCCACCGCACCGCCAGGACGGCGATGCGCTCACCCCGCAGCCGACACCGGCATGAAGATCTATACGCGCAAGGGGGACGGTGGGCAGACGGGCATCTGGGGCGGCCGCCGCCTGGACAAGGACCACGTCCGCATGGAGGCGATCGGCGCGGTGGACGAATGCAACGCCGCGATCGGCGTCGCGGTCGCAGCGGCATTGCCCGGCAAGGCGGCCCGTGTCCTCGCCGAGGTCCAGGACTGCTTGTTCGTGGTCGGCTGTGAACTGATGGCGCCTGACCGCACCGGCGCGGGCGGTTCTGTTCCGCGGCTGACCGGCGAGGAGGTCACGCGGCTGGAGTCGGCGATCGACGAACTGGACGCCGAGTTGCCCGAGCTGACCAGTTTCATCCACCCGACCGGAACGTCCGAGGCGGCGAATCTGCATCTGGCACGGGCCGTGTGCCGACGCGCCGAACGGCGGGTGACCACGCTGCGACGCACCGAGCCAGTGACCGATCACGTCGCCGCGTATCTGAACCGGCTGGCCGACCTGCTGTTCGTCCTGGCCCGCCACGCCAATTCCGCCGCCGGCATCACCGACCGCACCTGGCACCCCAAGCAATAGCAGGTCGACGCGGGCCGCGCCGAATAGCAGGCCGACGCGGGCCGCGCCCAATAGCGAGGCGCGCGAAGCCCTTGACCGGCGTGACCGACTAGGCCTTCGATGGACGGAATCGGGTGGCCGTCCGGGCGCGAAAAAGGGCGACGAGGTTGAGCACGGCTATCAAGGCAAGGACGACAAGGGCGAACCAAAAGCCGCCCCCAAGCCCGACCCTGTTTCCGGACTGGTCGATCAGCGGTGCGCTCTCGCTCTTCGGAATGGACGAGAACAGGACGGAGAGAAACTCCCTCGCGGCGCTCTCCATCCGTGCGACGGCCGACAGCCCGGTCACCACCAGCAGCCCGCCCGACACCGCCGCGACGACAGCTCCGTACAGGGGTCGCCTCTGAGCAGGGCGGGCCACAGCGGTTCCCGCGCCCGACGCGATGGCGAGGAGCGTGACGATCGCGAGCATGCGAATGACGACCGGCCAGTGGTAGTCGTCCTGGCGGACGGCCATGTTCGCACCGGTCGAGGAGATGTCGAGGGCCGACGCCAACGGCGACATCGCATCCGCGGAGGACGGGAATTCCCATGACGACATGGCGGCGCACGGCAGGAACAAGAACGCGAGCAGGACGACCACAAAGCCGACGGGGTTGACGCCCCGCGTCACGAATTTCTCGAAGGAGAAGGAGGAGGATCGAGGCGCATCATTCACCCGCCGAACCTTAACCGCGCCCGCCCGAGAGGGCTCCCGCGCCCACAACGAAGTCGCCAACGCGTCGTCAAATTCCGCCGGACCTTCCCCCACCCGCCCGGCCGACCCCACCCGTCCGCCTGCCCCCGCCCGCCTGGCCGGGTCCGCCTGCGTGGCCGGGCCCGCCTGCCGGGTCGCGTCCGCCTGCCGGGTCGCGTCCGCCCGTCCGGCTGCCCCCGCCCGCCGGGCCGGGTCCGCCCGCCTGGCCGGGCGCGCCTGCCTGGCCGGGTCCGCCCGTCGGGCCGCGTCCGCCCGTCGGGCCGGGTCCGCCCGTCGGGCCGGGTCCGCCCGTCTGGTCGGGGCCGCCCGTCTGGCTGGGGTCGCTTGTCTGGTTGGGCGTGCTGGCGCGGAGGTGCTCTGCGGTGGCGACGCGTTCGGCCAGGCGCGTCTGGGCGTCGCAGAGGAGCCACAGTTCGCCCTCGTCCATCGCGACGAGCTCTTCCAGGCAGCCGTTGAGCAGCTGGTAGTCCGACAAGGGGGTGATCCGGGTGGCCCGCAGGCCCTTGTCCGAATGTTCGCTGTGCCAGCCGGGCGTGCACATCGTCACCGACATCACGCGGACTCCCTCGGTGGGGCTATGGTGGGTCTACCATAAGCCGACCAAGGAGCGCCCACAACGCGTTCCGTACAACACCAAGTGGATGCCGGACGTCGCCGGATCCGTACGGTGTGAGGTCAACGCACTACCCCGGAGCAGGATCTGGCATGCCGCGTCCCCCCACGAAGGCACAGGCCATCACGAACGCGCTGGCCGCCCGCATCGTCGAGGGCGAACTCGATCCGGGCACGTGGCTGCCGTCCGAGCGGGAGCTGGCGCGGCAGCACGGGGCCGACCGCTCCACCGTGCGGCGGGCGCTGCGGATGCTCGCCGAGCAGGGCCTCGTCCAGCTGCGGCACGGTTCGGGCGCGCAGGTGCGGACGGCGCGGCGCGTGCGGCGCGCGGCGGGCGACACCATGCGGCAGGCCGGGACATGGCGCGGGTTCCACGTCTCGGCGCAGGAGGACGGTCGCACGCCGTTCACGCGGACGACTGTCAGCGAGGTCGAGGCGGGCAGACCGCTGGCACGCCGGCTGGACGTGCCGCCGGGAACGCGGGTACTGGAACGGGCGCGCGTCCAGGGCGTGGAAGGGGAGCCGCCCGTCCAGACCGCGACGACCTGGGTGATCCTGGACGTCGTGGAACAGATCCCGGTGCTGCGCGACGTCGACACCGGGCCGGGCGGCCTCTACTCGCGCCTGGAGGAGGCCGGTCACCGGATCACGTTCGAGGAGTCGGTGACCTGCCGCCTCCCCTGCGCGGACGAGCAGGACACGCTGGAGATCGGCGCGGACCGGCCCGTCCTGACGCTGTGGCGCCGCGCCTACGACCAGGATGGACGCGTCGTCGAGGTCACCCACCGGGTGGTGGTCGGCGACCGGCACGAACTCGTCTACCGCTACGCACCGGGGGTCTGACATGAACGACCACGGATCGGGGGCCTGACATGAACGACTACGGATCAGGGGCCTGACATGCATGACGACGGGGAGGAGCCTGCGGTCCGCCGGGTCGGCTCGCGGGTCGTCTACGAGAATCCCTGGATGGTCGTCCGGGAGGACGAGGTCGAGCGGCTGGACGGCTCGCGCGGCATCTACGGCGTCGTCGACAAACCCGACTTCGTGCTGGTCATCCCGCTGGAAGGCGGCGGGTTCCATCTCGTCGAGGAGTACCGGTACCCGATCGGGAGGCGCACGTGGAGCTTCCCGCAGGGCTCGCTTCCCGGACGGCAGGCCGCAGACCCGCAGGAACTGGCCCATCTGGAACTCGCGCAGGAGACCGGCCTCCGCGCCGCGACGCTGACGCACCTCGGATACCTGAACTGCTCGCACGGGACGAGCGGCCAGGGCTTCAACGTCTTCGCCGCGTCCGGCCTGCGGCCAGGCGAGCCCGACCGGGAGCCGGAGGAGCAGGACATGCGGCAGAAGTGGATGTCCAGGGACGAGTTCAAGGCGCTGGTGCGGGAGGGCCGCATCACCGACGATTCGACCCTCGCCGCCTACGCGCTCCTGACCATGAACGAGTCCGGCTAGCGCGAGGCGACGGCCTGGTGGGTCAGGCGGCCTCTCCGGCGTTCGGCGGGATCGAAACGCGGATGCGGCAGCCGGTCGGAGTGTCCAGGACGGTGATGTCGCCGCCGTGCAGGTCCGTCGCCCAGCTCGCGATGGCGAGCCCAAGCCCGGTGCCCCCACCGGACGCCCCGGCCCGTCCACCGGCCGTGAACCCGACGCCCCCGGCAGGGCCGCGGTCGCCGACCCCGCCGACAGAGCGGTAGAAGCGCTCGAAGACGCGGGCGCGTTCCTCGGGTGGGATGCCCGGTCCTTCGTCGGCGACGTCGATGACGAGTCCGCCCGGCGGGCCCCCGGGGCCGGGACGTGCGGTGATGGTGACGGGACGTCCGTCCGGGCCGTGCCGGGCGGCGTTGTCGAGCAGGTTCGCGACGATCTGGTGGAGGCGGTCGCGGTCGGCGGTGGCGCGGAGCCCCGGCGTGACGTCGGACGCGAACAGGGCGTCCGGGCGTCCGGCGGCGGCTTCCGCGGTGACGTCGGCGACGAACGCGGCCACGTCGATGTCGATGACGTTCAGGGTCGCCGCGCCCGCCTCGACGCGCGACAGGTCGAGGAGCTGGGTGACGAGGCGTCCGAGCCGTTCGGTCTGGTCAAGGGCGGTTTCGAGGACGTCGGGCGTCGCGGGTGTGACGCCGTCCGCGACGTTCTCCAGCACGGCCCGCAGCGCGCTGATCGGCGTGCGCAGCTCGTGCGACACGTTCGCGACGAACTCGCGGCGCTGCCGGTCGACCTCGGCGAGGTCGGCGGCCATCCGGTTGAACGCCTGCGCCAGCTCGCCGACCTCGTCCCGCGACGTGGCCCGCACACGGCGGCTGTAGTCGCCACGCGCCATGGCCCGCGCCGCCGCCGTCATCTCGCGCAGCGGCGCGGTCATGCCGTGCGCGAGCAGCTGGATGACGACCAGCGAGATCAGTACGCCGACGGGCAGCGTCTGCCGCGCCCGGAACCCCAGCGGGTACCCCCACAGGACGATCAGGACGGCGACGCACGCGGTGACGACGACCACGACGCCGAACTTCACTTTGATCGACCGTAGCGGGTCCAGCGGCCTGGGAAGCCTCGCCCACAACCTGTGGATAAGTTCGCGGTCGACGGCGGTCACGGCGCCGTCTCCAGGCTGTAGCCGACACCGTGGACGGTCCGGATCAGCTCCTGGCCGAGCTTGCGGCGCAGCGCCTTGACGTGGCTGTCGACGACCCGGGTCCCGGACGCGTCCGCCCAGTTCCAGACCTGTTCGAGCAGGACGGCCCTGGTCAGCACCGCCCCGCGGTTGCGCAGCAGGCAGCTGAGCAGGTCGAACTCGGTCGGCGTGAGATGCACCTCGCGCCCGTCCCGCCGAACCCGCCGCGCCCGCTGATCGACCTCCAACGCCCCCACCCGCACCACCACCTCTCCCCGCCGCACACCCGCGCCCCCGACGCCCGCGCCCGCGCGGCCTGGATCCGCGGCGCGGCGGAGGAGTGCGCGGATGCGGGCGACGAGTTCCCGCATGCTGAACGGCTTGGTCACGTAGTCGTCGGCGCCGACGCCGAGCCCCACGATCAGGTCGGTCTCGTCGTCGCGGGCGGTGAGCATCAGCACCGGCACGGGACGTTCCGACTGGACGCGCCGGCAGACCTCAAGCCCGTCGAATCCGGGCAGCATCACGTCCAGCACGATGAGGTGCGGCTCGTACGCGCGGGCGCGCTCGACCGCGCCGGGGCCGTCGCCGGCGATGTCGACGGCGAATCCCTCCGCCGCCAGCCGGTCGGCGACGGCCCGCGCGATCGTCGGCTCGTCCTCGACGACGAGGATCCGCGTTTCGTACCCAGTCACGAACCAGACTCTAGAAGCACGTCATGTGTGCATTGAGTGTGATTTGTACAGGACCCGTGAAGATCCCTGGACGAGACGGCCGGCCAACTCCCCTGGACAAGACCTCTCAGCCCGCGTCCTCCCCTTGGACAAGACCTCAGCCCGCGTCACGGGTCGTGCGGCCGGAGGCGCCCAGCGCCGGAGGTCGCACGACCCGCCGGCCGGGGGGCCGTTTCACGAGACGCGCCAGCGGCTCGGGAAACGGTTCACCGGCCGCAACGGGGGTTCCAGGGGGTCGCCCCCCTGGACTAACACCCCCCGACGGGCCAGGTGTGGACGGGAGCGTTGTCGCGCATGTGCTCCACGTAGGAGCGGGTCATCATGCGGAGGGCCTCGTGCCGGGAGACGCCGCCGGATTCCTCGATGGCGTCGACGGTGTCGATCTGCCAGGCGGCGCCGGTGCGGCCGGTGACGCAGCGGCGTTCGACGATGTCGAGGAGGCGGTCGCGGCGGGACGGGTCGACGCCCCACCGTTTCAGGCCCTCGTGGGCGAGGGGCAGCAGTTTCCGGAGGATGAGCTCGGCGGCGGGGACCTCGCCCATGCCGGGCCAGTAGAGGGTGGAGTCGAGGCCGTCGCGGGCGGCGCGGTGCAGGTTGTCCTCGGCGGTCGTGAAGGACATGCGCGTCCAGACGGGGCGTTCGTCCTCGGCGAGCATGCGGACGACGCCGTAATAGAAGGCGCCGTTGGCGATGACGTCCGCGACGGACGGCCCGCCGGGCAGGACGCGGTTCTCCACACGAAGGTGCGGACGCCCCTTGACGACCGCGTAGATCGGACGGTTCCAGCGGTAGATCGTCCCGTTGTGGAGGGTCAGTTCGCCCAGTTCGGGGATGCCGCCTTCGTCCAGGACGGCACGCGGGTCCTCGTCGTCGCAGAGGGGGAGCAGTGCGGGGAAGTAGCGGGTGTTCTCCTCGAACAGGTCGAAGACGGACGTGATCCAGCGTTCGCCGAACCAGACCCTAGGCCGGACGCCCTGCGCCTTCAATTCGTCCGGACGCGTGTCAGTGGCCTGTTCGAACAACGTGATGCGGGTCTCCTGCCATAGCCGGTGCCCGAACAGGAAGGGGGAGTTGGCCCCGAGCGCGACCTGCGCGCCGGAGATGGCCTGGGCCGCGTTCCAGTAGGCGCCGAATTGGTCGGGGCTCACTTGGAGGTGGAACTGGACGCTCGTACACGCGGCTTCGGGGGTGATGGTGTCGGTGTGCATGCGCAGCGGTTCGGGTCCGTCGATGGCGATGTGCATCTCCTCGCCGCGCGCCGCGAAGATCTGGTCGTTCAGCATCTTGTAGCGCGCGTTGGCGGAGAGGATCTCCTCGCCGATGTCGGACCGCCGCAGGGTCGGCAGGATGCCGATCATGGCGAGACCTCCGCCGACCTCGCGGGCGCGGGCGTCGGCATGGTCGAGATGGTCGCGGACCTCCGCCTCCAGTTCGCCGGTGCCCGTCCCGCCGAGTTCCCGCGGCGGGATGTTGATCTCCAGGTTGAACTGGCCGAGCTCCGTTGCCCAGGCCGGGTCGGCGATCGCCTTGAGCACGTCCGCGTTGCGCATCAGCGGATCGCCGAGTGAGTCGATCAGGTTGAGCTCGATCTCCAGCCCGATATGGGGGCGCCGGAAGTCGAACTGGGATTCGCCCAGCATGCGGGCCAGCACGTCGAGGCACCTGCGTACTTTGTCGCGGTACCGCCGCCGGTCCTCGCCGCTGATGGTGACCGAAGCCACGTCCCTGCCCATGTGTCCGTCCCTGTGCTTCGGAGGAACCGTCATAAACGGGATCTCCCGGTACGACGAGGTGAAAACCACGCACTTGCCGTCGACCTCCCGATTTGTAACCGGCCGGTAGCGTGTGTTCTTCGTCCGAAACCTGGCTATTCCCGGCAGGGAGGGACCATGCGCATGCGCCCCCGGTCCATCCGGGCCAGGGACACGCTCATCGCCGCCGTGATCGCCGCCCTTGTGCTGGGCGTGGCCGCGATCGGCGTCGACTTCGCCGTTCGCACCGCGGTCAAGGCCGATCTTCTCCAGGGGACGCAGGTCGAGGCCCGCCGGGTCAGCGGCGGCGTCCGCGACGGTTCGCTGGAGGGCCAGATCTCCGACGAGACCCGCGGCCGGATACTGATCCAGGTCGTCGAGCCGGGCGGTCGCGTCACAAATGCGACACCGGCCGCGACCGATCGGGCGCCGGTGAGCAGAGTCTGGCCGTCGAGCAACCTGCGCGTCCGCGACTACACCGAGTGCCGCGGCACCTGGCCGGACCGCGAATGCTTCGTCGTCGAGGCCATCCGCGTCACCACCGCGCCCGACTCCGTCGTCGTGTACGCGTCGGAGGAGCTCCCGTCCTACCTGGTGAACGGGCTGCTGGAGGCCGCGCTCGCCATGGTCGTGCTGTTCTTCGCCGGGCTCGTCGCGTGGATCACCTGGCGCATCGTCGGCCGTACCCTCGGCCCGGTCGAGGCCATCCGCACGCAGCTCGCCGAGATCAGCGCCACCGACCTGAGCCGCCGCGTCCCCGAGCCGTCCGGGCAGGACGAGATCGCGGAGCTCGCCCGCACCGCCAACGCGACCCTCGACCGGCTGGAACGCGCCGTCGGACGGCAGCGGCAGTTCGCCTCCGACGCGTCCCATGAGCTGCGCACCCCCATCACCGCGCTCCGCGCCAACCTGGAGGACGCGTCGATGCACCCCGACGACAACGACCTGCGGGCCGTCGTCGAGTCGGCGCTGCGCGACACCGACCGGCTGGAGTCGATCGTCACCGACCTGCTCCTCCTCGCCCGCATCGGCACCGGCGGGCCGACCGCGCAGGAGCCGATCGACCTGGCCGAACTGGCGGACGCCGAGCTCCGCCGCCGCGCCTTCGACCTGAAGATCACCACGGTGCTCGCCGGGCGGGTGACGGTGCGCGGGGTCCGCGTGCAGCTCGTCAGGCTGCTCGGCAACCTGCTGGACAACGCGGAGCGCTACGCCGAGTCGTCCATCACGATCGAGGTGATCCGGGCGGACGGCCAGGCGCTGCTCACCGTCACCGACGACGGCGTCGGCATCGCGACCGCCGACCGCGAACGCGTCTTCCAGCGCTTCACCCGCCTCGACACCGCCCGCAGCCGCGACGCGGGCGGCACCGGCCTCGGACTCGCGATCGCCCGCGAGATCGCCCAGGCGCACGGCGGAACGCTCCGCCTCGAGGACCACCCGTCGTCCGGCGCCCGCTTCGCCCTCCGCCTCCCCCTCGTCACGACGCTCCGCCGCCTCCCGCCCGCACCCCCACGCTGACCCGCGCCGGCGTGCTTTGGAGAATGCCGAAGGCCGCCCACCGCTGGGGTGGACGGCCTTGGGAGGAAGTGCCGGTCAGGCGCGGACGGCCTGGACCTCAAGCTGGAGGTCGACCTTGTCGCCGAGCAGGGCCTTGTCGCCCTTCAGCGGCACGTTGAACTCGATGCCCCAGTCCTTGCGGTTGATGGTGGTGCCGGCGGAGAACCCGGCGCGCGTCCCGCCCCACGGGTCCTCGGCGACGCCGTTGAACTCGACCGAGAGGCTGACCGGACGGGTGACGCCCTTGATCGTCAGGTCGCCGTCCAGGAAGTGCTCGCCGCCCTCGGCGCGGACGCCCCTGGTCACGAACGTGATGGTCGGGTGGTTCTCGACGTCCAGGACCTCGGCGGTGCGGACGTGCGCGTCCCGGTCGGGGTTGCGGGTGTCGAGCGAGGCGACCTTGATCTCGGCCGTGGCGCCGGACTCGCCGAGCTCCTCGGCGATCTGCACGGACCCGCTGAAGTCGGTGAACGTGCCCCGCACCTTGGTCATCAGGTGCCGGATGACGAAGGTGACCTCGGAGTGCGCGGGGTCGATGTTCCAGGTGCCGGCGGTCAGTTCGGGGGCGACGGCGGCGATGCTCATGGTGACTCCTCCAGGGAAAGGTGTTCGGAACCAGCGGTGTTCGCGACGAGCAATGTGCTTGAAAGTTCAACAACCAGTCGAAGGTTAGTTGAGGGCTCAAACATTGTCAAACCCGGGTTTGTTCCCCTGGCGTGCAACCCGATCGGGCGGTCGTGCGTAGACAGCGGGCACAGAGGCGGGCCGGAGGCCCGTCCCGCCGGCGTCCACGATCATCGGGAGTCCTCGTGAGCGACGAACAACCGCGCGCCGCGATCCGCGGCACGGCCCGTCCGTCCAGCCCGGCCCGCGGCATGGCGGCCGGTACGGCCGCACTGGCGGCCATGGCCGTCCTCGTGACCGGCTGCGGGGGAGAGGAGCCCGGCACCGGCAAGGCGGAGGCCGCGGGCGGCGGAGGCAAACTGCCCCAGGCGACCACGTACACCACCCTCAACGACCTGCCGGCCGACCCGGCGCCGGCCGCCGCCATGGACGGGACGGTCGTCCACCCCGGCGCCACCGCCCCCGTCTCGGCGCAGCCGGGAGCGCCCGCCGTGGCGGAACTGCCCGCCACCCAGCTCAAGGCGGACACCTGGGTGCCCGTCGTCGAGACCCGCCCCGGCTGGCGGCGCGTGCTGCTGCCGAGCCGTCCCAACGGCGTGACCGGCTGGATCCCCGACTCCGGGCTGAAGGTCGCGCGCAGCACCCACGTCGTCAAGGTGGACGTCGGCGACCGCAAGCTCACCCTCCTGAACTCCGGCCGCCGGGAGGGAACCTGGCCCGTGGCGGTCGGCGCGCCGAAGACGCCCACCCCGACCGGACGGACGTTCATCCTCGCCTCGCTGGCCCCGTCCAAGCCGACCTTCAGCCCGCTCATCCTGCCGGTCGGCGCGCACTCCGAGACCCTCGACTCCTACGGCGGCGGCCCCGGGACGGTGGCGTTCCACGGCTGGCCCAGCACGTCCGTCTTCGGCAAGGCCGTCACTCACGGCTGCGTGCGCGTCCCCGCGGATGCCCTGAAGCTCCTCGCCAAGGCCCCACTGGGCACACCCGTCGTCGTCACCGCCTAAGCCGCCATGCCCGCCCCCACCTGACGCGCATGCCCACCACCGCATGCCCGTCCGTCCCCGCCACCGCTTCCCCGTCCGTTCCAGCCACAACCTGACGTCCGTCCCTGCCTGACGTCCATCCCGGTCACAGCCCGACGTCCGTCCCCGATCACAACCCGACGTCCGCCCTTGTCACCGCCTGACGTCCTGATCCCCGGCCATGAGGTCGGTCTGCCCGCCCACCATCCGAATGTCCTCACCACAAGAAGTCAGAACCCCCCAAGGAGAGCAACCGTGCGTTTGCAGACAATCACGAAGTGCGCGGCGGTCGCCGGCGCGCTCGCTCTGCCCTTCGCCGCCGTCGTCCCCGCCGCGTCCGCGACCGGCGGCGGTGTCGGCTCCGCCGTCGCCATCTCGGCGACCGGGCCCGTCGCCATCCCGCCGACGCCGTCCGTGACGTCGACCGTCCAGAAGCCGGAGCGCAAGAGCGTCGCCGAACTGCCCGCCAACGCGCTCGGGATCGAGGCGAGCCTGCTGAACGCCGCCGCCTGGGCCGGGCACGGCCGCGCCTCCGTGACCGACCTCAGGATCGCCAAGTTCGGCCTCAGCGCCAGCTCCGTCACGGCCAAATGCGAGAACGGCAACGGCGTCTCGCACCTGAAGGAGGCGACCCTCAACGGCCGCAAGCTGAAGCTCACCGCGGCGCCCAACTCGTCCCTGACCGTCAACCTGACCGGGCTCGGCTCCGCGACGGTCACGCTGAACAAGCACGTCCGCGACCACGACGGCAACCTCTCGATCACCGCCATCGAGCTGAGCGCGACGCTCGCCGGGAAGACGCAGACGATCGCCATCTCGTCCGTCACCTGCGGTAAGGGCGGGAAGCCCGGGGACCCGAGCGTCCCGCCGTCCACGCCGTCCGAGCCCGGCACGCCGTCGTCGCCGTCCACCCCGCCGGGCGCCGCGCCCGCGCCCACCCCGGTCACCGGCGACCTCCCCGTCACCGGCTGACACACGCGCAGGAAGGGCCCGCGACGCGTGGGGGCGCGCGGGCCCTTCCTCTGAACGGCCAGTGCTCCTGACCGTCATCGGCACGTGGTTCGGAGGCACCAGCCACAGGACACGATCGGCCCCGGCGAACGCCCAGGTGCGGCGGTCGGGTGACCAGCCAGGTACAGGTAAACGTGCAGAGTTGATCAGCGTGTTGGTCGCGGTGCTGGTCGGGCGGTGGTGAAGACTTCCGGGTGATGTTCATGATCCGGGCTGCGGGCGCCGGACGCGACGATCTCGGAGATCACCCGGGAGATTCCGGCGGGGCCCAGGCGGATGTCTCTGGCCGTCGGGACGGAACAGCGACGATGCTGTGGGCGACGGGGCGGGACGGGACGACCTGGAAGTTCTGCGAGCCTGAAGGCCCTAGGCAGGGTGATCGGGTCGGGGTCTGTGGAGGTCGGATCGGATTAGTTCGAGTAGGCGGCCGACCCAGTTGCGGCCCTCGTGGGGGCCGCGATCGGTCCAGAATGGTGACTCGGAATAGCCGGTGTAGCTGATTCGCGCGTCGCCCGTGGACAGCAGGATCCCGGCCAGTTCGGGGTGTTGGGTGAATTTGGCGCGCAGCAGGTCGGTCATGACGGCGGTACGGATGTTCGCCCAGTCCGGGCGTAGAGGGCAACGGCCGCCGAGTTCGTGCGCTTCGCCGGCGGTGGCGGCCTCCTGGATGTGGTCGTGGTCGGAGCGGGCTGCCGCGGCGAGTGCCCAGTAACCGTGGATGACCGTGGGATACGTCCGGCCGTCGTAGGTGAGCGGGGACGGGAACTCGTTCCGCAGCGCGAACAGGTCCGGTTGCTCTGGAGGTTCGGTCGGCGGATTGAGGCGCTCATGCAGCGTGATCGCCGCGGCCCCGGGCTGTGGGGGATCGTCGGCGTGCAGGACGGCGAGGTGCTCGCGGATTTCCCGCGCTCCGCGGTCGCCGGCATCGAAGTACTCCAGGACGCCGGCGTGCATCTCGGGAGTGACGATCGGCCCGTCCCCCCACACCGGCTCGCCGATGTCGGTGGTCAGCTGCCGCAACGGGATGTCCTGCCGGTCCATGTCGCCCAGGACGAACACCCGGCGGTGCGGGG
This sequence comes from Actinomadura sp. 9N215, assembly GCF_044326345.1. Lineage (NCBI taxonomy): Bacteria > Bacillati > Actinomycetota > Actinomycetes > Streptosporangiales > Thermomonosporaceae > Actinomadura > Actinomadura sp. 9N215. The sequence goes on from NZ_JBIRBA010000038.1 coordinate 76,876, forward strand.
GGATCGCCAGGTACGCCTCGCGGACGAGTAGGCGGTTGGCTTCGACCGGCTCCTGCTGGTAGCGCTTGATCGCCTCCCAGCACAGGTCGGAGGTCGTCGGGCGGCCGTTCAGGGCTGCGATCTCGTCCGCGACCTCGCCCAGGAAGCCTTCGTTCGTCAGCGGCTCCGGATAGCGGGCCTTCCAGCGCGGCGTCTGCGGGGGACGCTCGGGCGGCGGACGTCCGGGATCAAAGAGAGCGATCTTCCCGGACTCCAGTCGTTGGCGGAGTTCCTGCAGGCCCATCGTTTCCTGGCAGCTGAGCAGGCCATCGGCGTAGGCGAAGAGGTCAGCGACGTGGTAGCGATCGGAATACCCCTTGACCCAGACGTGGCACCAGGCCCCGTCGATCCGCTCGCCGTCCAGCCACCGGTGTGTCGGCCTGTTCCACGGCATCCGCGTAGGCTAGCGCGGCCCAGGCGGGCCGGGCATTCCTCAGCGGTCGCAGGTGGTGGCTGGGACGGCGTTCGGTGTCAGGGCCTGGCGGCCCGCCCTCGACGATTCGGGCGGGCCGCCGGTGTGTTGGTCAAGAACAGAAGGAATTCTGGCTGGCGTTGGCGCGGCGGCCGTCGGCGTCGACGATCGAGACCGAGACGAAGGTGTCGCCGACGGGGGCGCACCTTGCGGCCAGGATGACGAAGTTGCCGTCGTAGTCGTCGATTCGCCTGACGTCCCGGCCGTTCGTACTGACCTGGACGGAGTCGGGATCGGTGCCGCCCTCCCAGTTCAGGTCGCAGGTGAAGCGGTCGTAGTCGGCGTAGCAGTTGAACGCCGTGATCATCGGGGGTGGGGGAGAGGGGCGTGAATCGGCGAGCAGAAGCCGGACGCCGAGGCCGAGCTGGGTCGCGTTGATGGGTTGGTAGGTGGTGGTGAAGCCGACGCCGGTGCAGGTGGTCGACACCGTGTGGCCCTGTGCTTGACCGGTGCCCGGGGTGATGACCGGGCCGCCGGAGTCGCCGCCGATGCTGCAGAAGCGCGCCGAGTTCAGGCCGAGAACCGTCACCTGGCCCAGGCTGCGGACCCCGTCGTCGTACTCGACGAGCAGGTTCTCGTTGGTGGCGATAATTGGGCCGCAGCGGAACTGACTGACCCTGCCGAAGGAGCAGACCGTGTCACCCTGCCTGGCCGCCTGGGATCCCAGGACCGGCGTGGTACTGAAGAACGACGTCCGTACCGCCGGTAGCACCCGGTTGCTCGGCTCGGAATTGAGCTGTAGGTAGGCCCGGTCGAACGTCCGGGTGGCCGGTGTGACCGGGGGAGGGAGCGGGAAGGACGACTTGGCGGTGCGCCCGGCCCCGCCCGAACCGCCGATGACGGTGTCGAAGTCGACGAAGTTTCCCCGCTCGACGCAGTGCCCCGCGGTGACGAAACCGGTCGAGCCGTCCAAGAGCGATCTGACCCCGAGCCCGGCGGTGCAGCGGTTCTTGGACAGCAGGTTGATGTAGCCGTCGCCGCCGACCAGGTCGGCTGTCGCCTTCTGCGGACCCTGGCTCTGCTCGAAGGTCACCAGGGCGGCGGGCACGCCGGCGGCGGCGACCCATTCGGCCGCGGCGCCCTGCCGTCCGGGTGCGGCCAAGACCACCAGGCTGTTGCGGCGCGCGTCGACGTACCATCCGTGCACGGCTTTGCCGAGCTGCTTGCCGGCGTGGGTCTGTAGCTTGAGCTGGGCCGTCGCCAGCTCGGCGCGGGAGTGGGTCACCAGTGCGGGGGTGGCGCCCGCGGCGCGGACGGCCTGCGCGGCGCGCTGGTCGGTGACGGCGACCATCAGCGCCGAGCCGTCCTCGTTCAGCCAGGATCCCGCGAAGTGCCGTCCGGCTGCGTGGTGGGCCCGCCCTTCGACGGCCCCCGCGGCGTGCTGGCGGCCGAGCCGGGTGATCGCCTCGGCGCGGGTCAGGCGCATGTCCCGCCGCATCGCCTCGATCATCTTCGGCGACGTCCGCGCCGCTCCCTCGGCCACTCCGGGAGTCGGAACCAGCAGGACCGGACCCGAGCCCGCGGCCGGGCCCGGCTCGGCCGCCGCCGCACCTGCCGGTGCGGCACCGGCCGGGGCGGCGAGCGCGGCCAGCAGCATGCATGCCGCCACCAGCACCGCGGGCAATGGTGAACGAACCAAAGAGCTTCGCATTGGGCACCTCGACATCGAGTGACGTTCCGAACTCCTGGTATTCGCCGCTCGACACCGTTCGGATGAAAGCTCATCGGACCCACGCCGGGGATGATCGGGGTACCGTCCACGCGTGGACGGTTCTGTCTCCAGCCCGCGCGTCCTCGTGATCGGGCTGGACCCCTATCGGGTGCCCGGGCCCTGGGACCCCAGGCCGGTGGTCGAGGCGATCGAGGCGGGGGTCGCGCGATTCGCCCAGCACGGCGTCGGCGTGGAGACCTGCCTGTTCGGCCTCGACGGGAGCGACGACGTGGAAGCGGTCGTCGGCGGTGCGTTGCGCGCCCGGCCCTGGGAGTGCGTCATCGTCGGGGGCGGCCTGCGGACCGCGGACGATCAGATCGAGTTGTTCGAGCGATTGGTCAATCTGGTGCGGCGGCACGCTCCCGACGCGGCGATCGCGTTCAACCGCACCCCGACGGACATCTTCGACGCCGCCGCTCGCTGGATCAGGTGACGGGTGCGAGCGTTCGAGCAGGTCACCCGAACGTGCAGGCCACTGCCGTGCAGGCCGCTGCCGTAGAGGATCGCGGTGGTGAGGATCTCCGGCAGCGTCTGAAGCGCGTCGCCGAGCAGCGGGTGCTCGTCGCCGAGCTTCCGTCCGGGGACGTTCCGCAGCCGGCGCCGTCCGTCGGCGGGCCGGTCAGTTCGGGGTGGTGGGATGCGCCGGGGTCGCGGTGGTGATGGCGGCGAGCCAGTCGATGCGCTCGGCGAGCTGGCCGAAGACCTCCTCGAAGATCTCCTCGGTGTCGGCAGGGCCCGGGTCGGGAACCGACCAGTGGACGCGCCGTGGGGCGGGGCCCAGTGCCCGGTGGGCGTTGTCGCACACGGCGACGAGCAGATCGGTGGGCGCCAGCACCTCGTCGACGTGCGCGGTGTCACGGCTCTGCAACCGCAGCCCGTGCCGGTGGGCGGTGCTGACGGCGCGGGGGTGGACGCGCGGGGCGGGCCGGATGCCCGCGGAGGCGACCGGGATCGGAGAACGGTCCGCCCAGATCGCGGCGGCCAGGGGGGAGCGGGCCCCGTTGCGGGTGCAGACGAACACCACCCGCGGCACCGTCAGCGGCGTGATCGGATTCAGCGCCCGCAGCGCGGAGGGGATCAGGCGCACGTACCTGCCTCGCCGGTCGACCTCCGAGCGCGTCCGCCCGACGAGTCCCGCCGCCTGCAACACCCCCAGGTGGTGGGCCAGCAGGTTGGACGGCAGGCCCAGCAGGCGGCCGAGCTCCCCCGGAGCCAGGTCGCCGAGCAACAGTGCCTCGACGATCGCCAGCCGCGCCGGGTCGCCCAGCGCGTGATGCGCGGCCGCCCGCCATCGAGGCAGGGATGGGTCAATGGCCATTGAGGCAATGGTCGTTGACGTGTTTTCATGCGTCAAGGCCGCCGTCCGACGGCCCCCGCTCCCCGCCTCCGGAGGCTCCCGTGCCTGACGATCCGCCCCGCCAGCGGTGCATTCCGTGCCGCGCGCCCCGGCCGCACTGACCGGGTCCCAGCTACATCCGGGCCCCGCCGGGCCCGACGGAACGGGCGCTCCCCCGTCGTTCCCTTGACCTTTACGCCCCGCCGCGTCCGAAACCTGGGGCGACTCACGCGACCGGTGCGGTCCGGCCCGACGCCAGGCCGCACATAATTGCCTCCCGCCTCGCACTTAATTGCGAATTCGGCCATTAATTCCGGTCGCCGAGCATGGAGTCATGCATTTGCCATGCCCAATTTCGAAGACTTTTCGGCTTTCTCAAGTTGGCAGGCATTGCTCTGTTTCCCTATGCCGCCCGCGCCTACCTTCATCGGTGTTCGAGAAATTCGATCACGATTGGCGGTGTTCGAGATGAGTCAGATCACCCCGAGGGAATGGACGGGCAGGTGGGAGGCGATTGTCCAGGCGCCGACCCTGACCAAGCTCTACTGGCTGCTGCGGATCGGAGTGGCCGTCGAATACGTGGGGCACGGGTGGGCGGGACTGAGCCGCTCGCGGGCCTGGCTGCCCTACTACGACCTGTTCGGCTTCTCCGAGGACTTCGCCCTCGACCACATGTACTACATCACCGGCACCATCGACATCAGCGTGGGACTGCTCGTCCTGGTGTGGCCTGCCCGGATCCTGCTGCTGCACGCCACCGTGTGGGGAGTGTTCACCGCGCTGCTGCGCCCGGCCGTCGGCGAAGGCTGGTGGGAGTTCCTGGAGCGCGGCGGCAACTACGGGATGCCGGCGGCCATGCTGATCCTCGTCGGGCTGGGCGGCTGGTCGGTGCGCGGCTGGCTCCGGCGCGCCGACGCGCCCGTCGCCGTCTCCGACCGCTCCCTCATCGCCGCGCACTGGGCCGCCCGCGGCGGCCTGGCCCTGCTCCTCATCGGCCACGGCGGATTCGGCGCGTTCGAGGACAAGCCCTACTGGTACGACTTCTTCGATTTCTTCGGTATAACTCCTTCCACGGTCGAGTCCGCCCATCTCATGGTGGTGTTCGGGACTTTCGAGATCCTTCTCGGCCTGGCCATCCTCGTCAAACCGGGGCGGGCGCTGCTGCTCTTCGTGCTGGCCTGGAAACTCGGCACCGAACTGCTGCGGCCCCTCGTCGGGCAGGAATGGTTCCAATTCGTGGAACGCGACGGCGACTACGTCCTGCCGATCGCCCTGATCCTCATAGCCGGTCTTTCCACCCGAGCCCTTCACCAGCGCACACCCGACACCCCGCCGGTGCCCCCCGCCCCGACACGCGCCCCCACAACGTGACCCGCCGCCGAGCGCTCACCCGCTCTCTCGGCGATCAACTCTCCCCACCAACCCAAGGAGTCTGCCGGAAGGCCTGCTCCCAGAACTGATGAGGAACCCGTGATGTCGTACCACGACCATGCATCGAAGATCCGTGCCGCCTCGCTGGCGCTCCTGGCCGGTACCGCCCTCCTCACGGCAGGGGCCCTGCCCGGTACCGCCGCCCAGGCGGACCAACCCGCCGGTCACGGTGCCCCGGCGGCCCGTCCGTCGTACAAGCCCGTCGTGCTGGCCACCATCAACGTCGGCCTCAACCCCCGCGCGGTGGCGTTCGACCCCGACCATGAGACCGCCTACGTCGCCAACGCCGGATCCAACACCGTCTCGATCATCGACGTGGAGACCCGGAAGGCGATCGGCACCATCGAGGTCGGCAAGTTCCCCTACGGCGTCGCGTTCGTGCGCGATGGTGACTTCGTCTACATTCCGAACCGCGACTCCGATGACCTGTCGGTGATCGACACCCACACCCGGAAGGTCATCAAGACGGTCACCGTCGGCGACGCCCCCCGGTGGGTCGAAGTCGCCCCGGACGGCCGCCACGCCTACGTCAGCAGCACCGGATCCGGCGTCGTCACCGTCATCGACACCGCCACCCACGCCGTCATCGGCAACATCCCCGTCGGCCTGTCCCCGCGCGGCATCGCCTTCGCTCCCGACGGCCGCACCGCCTACTCCGCCAACTCCGACTCCGACAACGTCGCGGTCATCGACACCCGCAGCCAGAAGGTGGCCGCGACCATCACCGTCGGCGACGAACCGCGCGGCGCCTTCGTCACCCCCGACGGCAGGACCCTCTACATCTCCAACACCATCGGCGGGACCGTCTCGGTCATCAACACCCGGACTCGCACCGTCACCGACACCATCACCGTCGGCGCCAACCCCCGCGGCCTCAACCTCTACCGCGGCGACCGCATCGCCTACGTCGCCAACTCCGGCTCCGACACCGTCAGCATCTTCGACACCCGCACCCACCGTGTCCTCGGCGACGTGGCTGTCGGCGACGACCCCCGCTGGACGGCCTCAGGACCGGACGGCGACTACCTCTACGTCACCAACACCGGCTCCCACACCGTCTCGGTCGTCACCGTGACCCGTTGACCGTCCCGCTCCGCCCCGGTGAAGCCACACCGCTGCTTTGCGCAGGTGGTGGCGGGGACGCGTGTCCTCGCCGTCAGTGGTCGCAGGTGGTGGGGACGTCGGTGGGGCGGCGGTGTTCCAGGGCGTCGCGGAGTTGGGCGCGGCCCCGGTGGATGCGCGAGCGGACGGTGCCGAGCTTGACGTTGAGGGTCGCGGCGATCTCCTCGTAGGAGAGGCCCTCGATGTCGCACAGGACGACGGCGGCGCGGTATTCGGGGGCCAGGCCGTCGAGGGCGCGCTGGATGTCGGCGTCCAGGTGGCGGTCGTCGTAGGCCTGGGCGGGGGACGGCTCGCGTCCCTGCAGGCGTTCGGCGGCGTCGTCGCCGAGGGCGTCGAAGCGGATGCGCTGCTTGCGGCGGGCCCGGTCCAGGAAGAGGTTGGTGGTGATGCGGTGCAGCCAGCCCTCGAACGTGCCGGGGGTGTAGGAAGACAGAGAACGGAAGACCCGGATGAAGACGTCCTGGGTCAGGTCTTCGGCGTCGTGCCGGTTGCCGGTCAGCCGGTACGCCAGCCGGAACACTCGCGTGGAGTGCTCGCTGACGATCTCCTCCCACGTCGGCGGGGTCCACGCCATAGCGCCTGCGCTCACCACTACCCCCGTCTGATACTGAATCGTTACGGCCAAGCATGCCGGTACACGGATAAGAGCCGTGTAAGAAGGCGCGACCTTGGCCGGATCAGGCGGCCGCCCGGGTGTGATCCACCTCATTGGACTGGATGACAATAAGGGTTGAGTTCGCCGTCCCCCGTGGGGAGGATCGGGGCATCCCCACCCCGACGTGCGAGGACGGTGGCATGGTGCGCAGCTACAACCCGGCCGACCTGCTGGAGATCATGGCCGCGGCGGGGCCGGACCGTCCGGCGCTGGTGGCGGGGCCGGAGCGGAGGACGTTCGCGCAGCTCAACGAGCGTGCGAGCCGGGTCGGACGGCATCTGGCCCGCGCGGGCGTGGGGGCCGGCGAGCATGTCGCGATCCTCGCCCACAACCGCGTCGAGTGGATCGAGGCGATGTTCGGCGTCTTCAAGATCCGCGCGGTGCCGATCCCGGTGAACTTCCGGTACGTGGCGGCGGAGCTGCGGCACGTCCTGTCCGACTCCGACTCGGTCGCGCTGATCGGCGAGTGTTCGCTCTTGGCGAAGACGGCGGAGATCCGCGGGGAACTGCCGAAGCTGCGGCACGTCGTCGCGCTGGAGGACGGGTCCGAGGGTGTGCTCCCGGGCGCTGTGCCCTATGAGCGCGCGCTTGCCGAGGTTGATCCGGATGAGGGCTTTCCCGAGCGGTCGAACGACGACCGTTACATCATGTACACCGGCGGGACGACGGGATATCCGAAGGGCGTCGAATGGCGCAGCGAGGACGTCTTCTTCGGCGCCTTCGGTGGCGGGAACGTCTTCGGTGACCCGATCGGGAGCCCGGAGGAGCTCGCCGCCAACGCCGACCAGCCCGCGATGGCCGTCCTCGACTGCGCGCCCGTCATGCACGGCGCCGGGCAATGGGTCGCGTTCATGGGTTTGTTCAGCGGCGCCAAAGTCGTCCTTTACATTGACCACGCATTCGACGCTGACAAGGCCCTCCGACTCGTCGCCGAAGAACAGGCGAATGTGCTGATGCTCATCGGTGACGCGATGGCGCGACCGGTCGTTGACGCACTGGCCACCGGCCAATACGACACGTCCTCGTTGATTGGCATCGCGTCCGGTGGCGCGCCCTTGACCGATGGGATGAAGGAGGCGCTGAGCGCCCATCTCCCGAACGTCGTTTTCCTCGACAACTACGGGGCCTCGGAGACCGGTGCGTGCGGGCCGTCCGTCGGAGGCGGCAAGGACGGGACGGCACGGTTCCAGATGGACCCGGACGTCACCGTCCTGGACGACGACCTGAACGTCGTCGCGCCCGGCGAGATCGGCAGGCTCGCGCGCAAGGGCCACATCCCGGTCGGCTACTACAACGACCCGGAGAAGACCGCGTCGACGTTCTTCACGGACGCGGAAGGCACCCGCTGGTCGATCCCCGGCGACTTCGCCGCCCTGGCCGCGGACGGCACGATCGTGCTGCTCGGCCGCGGTTCCCTCGTGATCAACACGGGCGGGGAGAAGGTGTACCCGGAGGAGGTCGAGGTCGCGCTGAAGGACCACCCGGACGTGGACGACGCGGTCGTCGTCGGCCTGCCGGACGAGCGGTTCGGGCAGCGCGTGGCCGCCGTCGTCGCGCCGCGTCCTGAGGCCGCGGTGACGCTGGACGAACTGGCCGAGCACTGCCGCGGCCGCCTCGCCGGTTACAAGGTGCCGCGCCAGATCGAGGTGGTGGACGAGGTGCGGCGCACGGCCGTCGGCAAATCCGATTACAAGTGGGCGCGGAGCGTCTTCGACTAAACCTGCGACTTGACGGGGCCTGCCGGGCTTATACCACGTCCGGCCGCTTTCTCCGCCGCAGGCGGCGGTCAAGAAATGATTGATGCCGTGGGAGCGTGGCTTGAGCGCTTCCGGGCGAATAACTTCCCCATGAATGGGGATCGGTTGATACCGCTAGCGCGGCGGTATCGCCTGCTCTCTGTGGTCGGCAGGGGCGGCATGGGGACCGTCTGGCGCGCCTACGACGAGATGCTGGACCGGGACGTCGCCGTCAAGGAGGTCCATCTCCCCGGGCGCATCACCGAAAGCGAACGCAGGGTGATGTGCCGGCGCCTGCTGACCGAGGCACGCGCCACCGCCGCGCTGAAACATCCGGGCGTGGTCGCCGTCCACGACCTCCTCGTCGAGGACGGCCGGCCGTGGATCGTCATGGAGTTCCTGGAGTCGTGCTCGCTGAACCGGCTCATCACCGAGGACGGCCCGCTGGGCGTGCGCCGGACGGCGGAGATCGGCGCGGCCGTCCTGTCGGTGCTGCGCGCGTCGCACGCGGCGGGGATCCTGCATCGCGACGTCAAGCCCAGCAACGTCCTGATCTGCGACGACGGACGGATTCTGCTCACCGACTTCGGCTTGGCCGTCCATCTGGACCGCGGTCGCGAGACCGTCGACACGATGCCCGCGGGCATCGAAGGCTCTCCCGCCTACCTCCCGCCCGAACGGGTGAACGGACTGCCGGGACTGGAGGCGTCCGACCTGTGGTCCCTCGGCGCGACGCTTTACACGGCCGTCGAGGGTTTCTCGCCGTTCCTGCGGTGCCACGCACTGGCGTCGATGGTGGCGGTGCTATTGGGCGACTACGCGCGTCCTGTACGGGCTGGGCCGCTGACCGCCGTCGTCGAAGGACTGCTTCGTCAGCGGCCAGAAGACCGTTTGACGGCCGAAGCCACTGCGGAACTGCTGGCGAACGTGGTCGGGACCGTCCCGGAACCGGGTGCGACGCGGGCGACGCTGACGCCCGTCCCGCAGGAGGTCCGCGGGTTCTCCGCGCGCCGGCTCACGCTGCTGCGCCGCGTCCCGTGGGCGTCTCGCGGTTCGTGGGTCTCGCGGGACGCGGCACGTTCCCACGTCTTCCGTGGGCCGCGCGTCCCGTGGACGCTGCGCGGCGGCAGGCCACCTGGCGCCCGGCGGGACGCCACGTCGCCGCCGTGCGGTTCGCGACGGCGACGCAGACGGCGGCGGCAGCGGCAGCGCTGGATGCGCGGCTGGTGGCGTCAACGGCGCCCGTGGACGCCCAGGCAGCGGTGGCGGCCGCGCGTCCCGGCACTGATCACACGACGCAGGCCGACCACGGGACGCAGACCGATCGCGCGACGGTGGCCGATCACGGGACGTGGAGCGGCCACGGGACGTGGAGCGGCCACGGGACGCCCAGCGGCGGCGGGACGTGGGGCGGCGGCGGGGCGCAGGGTGCGGCCTGGGACGGTGGCGGGTGTGGCGGTGCTCGCCGCGCTCGCGGCCGGAACCGGCACCTGGGCGGCCCGCTGGACGTCGATCGGCAAGAGCGACGCGGTCGCCCTGCGTCCGGCGGCGGGGGTGACGGGCAAGACGGCGAAGTACCGGGAGGCGGGCGCCTATTCGGTGCGCGTGCCCGCGGGATGGCAGGCCGAGCGGCGCGGGTCCGTCATGCGGTGGAAGGACGTCCGCACGGGACGGGGGCTGCGCATCACCCCGGTGTCCGGGAACCCGCTGGCCGGCCTGCGCGCCGAGGAGCGGGCGGCCGTGGCGCAGAACCGCTACCCCGGGTATCACCGGTTGCGGCTCGAAGCGGTGCCTGAGGTCATCGCCGGTGCGGCGGAATGGGAGTTCACCTGGCGGAACGGCGACGGTCGCGAACCCGGCGGCGAACCCGGGCGAGAGTCCGTCCGAGGGCACAAGACCAGGCACGTGCTGTGCAGCCGGGCGGCGGGGTATGAGTTCTGCTTCTACGCGCCCGATCGGCAGTGGACGCCCGGCCAGCGCCTCTACGACAAGATCCTCAGATCGTTCCGTCCCGAGAAGGGGAGTTAGGGAGGGAGGGTCAGACCGTCTGCTGGAGGCGGAGGAGGAACTCCGCGTTGGACGAGGTGCCCTTCATCTTCTCCAGCAGGTGCTCGACGGCCTGCTGCTTCTCCAGCCCCTGGAGGGCGCGGCGGAGGCGCCAGGAGAGCGCGAGCTCCTCCGGCGACATGAGCAGCTCGTCGCGGCGCGTCGAGGACGCCTCGATGTCGACGGCGGGGAAGACGCGGCGGTCGGCGAGGCCCCGGTCGAGCTTCAGCTCCATGTTGCCGGTGCCCTTGTACTCCTCGAAGAAGACGTCGTCCATCCGGGAGCCCGTCTCCACCAGCGCGGTGGCGAGGATCGTGAGGGAGCCGCCGTTCTCGATGTTGCGGGCGGCGCCGAAGAACTTCTTCGGCGGGTAGATCGCGGTCGTCGCGACGCCGCCCGCCAGGATGCGGCTGCTGGACGGCGCCGCCAGGTTGTACGCGCGGCCGAGCCGCGTGATCGAGTCGAGCAGCATGACCACGTCGTGGCCCTGCTCGACGAGGCGCTTGGCGCGCTCGACGGCCAGTTCGGCGAGCGCCGTGTGCTCCTGCGCCGGACGGTCGAACGTCGAGTGGATCACCTCGCCGCGGATCGTCCGCTGCATGTCGGTGACCTCTTCCGGCCGCTCGTCGATGAGCACGACCATGAGGTGCACTTCGGGGTTGTTCTGCGCGATCGCGTTGGCGACGGCCTGCAGCACCATCGTCTTGCCGACCTTCGGCGGCGACACGATGAGCCCGCGCTGGCCCTTGCCGAGCGGCGCGACCAGGTCGATGATGCGGGTGGCGAGCGGGCCGGTGTCGAGGCGGAGGCGCTCGTCCGGGAACAGCGGGGTCAGCTTGCCGAACTCGGGCCGGTCGGCCGCCTCCGCGGGCGGGACGCCGTTCACGGTGTCGACGGAGGCGAGGGCGGAGAACTTCTCCCGGTTGGACTTCGGCGGCCGCGCCGTGCCGGTGACGGCGTCGCCGGGGCGCATGTTGTTGGCCTTGATCTGGGTGAGCGAGACGTGCACGTCGTCCGGTCCGGGGTGGTAGCCGGAGGTGCGGACGAACGCGTGCTTGTCCTGGACGGCGAGGATGCCGTGGAACGGGACGGTCGGCGCCTCTTCGGCGGGGCGCCGTCCCTGCCGGCTCTTGCGGCCGCTCTGCGCGGACACGCTGTGCGGCGCGACCTTGCGGCCGGTGGCCTTGCCCTCGCCGGTCCTGCCTTCGCCGGTCTTGGTGTCGGCGATCTTGGCATCGGTGTCGGCGGTCTTGGTGTCGGTGGCCGCGCGGTCGGCGGCGGGTCGTTCGGTGGTGAGTGTGGAAGTGGACATGTGGGTCCCTATCTCAGGCCTGCGCGGAACGCTCCGCGCGGCCCGGGGTCGAATCCCGTGTACGGCGGCGGAACCCGCGGCACGTACGCGAGTGGAACGAGAGAAATGCAGCTCGGTTCACCGGGCTGACGTCGGCTCCCTTGTACGGCGGCCCAGCACGTTGCTCTGTACGTACCGAACCGGGAAATCACCGGGCTCTCAGATGGCCCGGGCGGGGAAGAAACGCCCTCGCCGCGAATCGCGGAAATCCGAAGACGCTGCTTTGAGAGTACAGCACCCCAGGGCGGTTTCGCATTCCCGGAGGTCGTGGACGGCTTTCATGCAGGTGGTCCCCCAGTGGCGGGCGGCGCGGTGGTGCGGCGGCGCGGTGCCCCCGCACGCGCCGCCACCGATGATCGCTGGTGCCTCGACCGTTAAGACTCCCAGGCCGTCCCGCAAGTTCCGATCAGCCCGCTCGGGTCAACGGAGATCATGGCCTGGGACGCGACGATGTGCCCGCCGGTCTGCCCTCCGGTCGGCCCTCCTGGCGAGCCGCGTTCCGGGCTTCCGTACGATGAGCCGCGTCTAGGCGGAGGAGGATCATGGGCGAGTCGCCGGACCGGGAGCCGTCGGACGGGGGGCTGCGTGCGGAGGTCGCGGGTCCCGTCGGCACGGTCGTGATCGACCGTCCGGCCAAGCGCAACGCGATGTCCGCGGACATGTGGCGGGCGCTCCCCGGCATCCTCGACGCCCTCGCCGCCGACCCCGGCGTGCGCGTCGTGGTGCTGACCGGCGCGGGCGGGAACTTCTGCGCGGGCGCCGACATCGCCGAGCTCGGCGACATAAACCGCGACGACGACTCGCACCTGTCGACGCTCGCGGAGCGGGCGCTCGCCGCGTTCCCGAAGCCGGTGCTCGCGGCGATCGAGGGCTACTGCGTCGGCGGCGGCTGCCAGCTCGCCGCGGCCTGTGACCTGCGGTTCGCCGCGGACGGCGCCCGGTTCGGGATCACCCCGGCCAAGCTCGGCATCGTCTACCCGGCCGAGGCGACGGCGCGGCTCGTCGGGCTGGTGGGGCCGTCCGCCGCGAAGTACCTGCTCTACTCGGCGGACCTGATCGGTGCCGAGCACGCGCTCCGCATCGGCCTGCTGGACGAGATCGTCCCGGCGGGTGCCCCCGGCGACGGCTCCGGTCTCCGCGAGCGTGTCGCCGGGTTCGCGGCGACGCTGGCGTCCCGGTCCCTGCTCACCCAGCGCGCGACGAAGGACATCGTGGACGCGATCGTCGCGTCCGGGCAGGCCGGCGCGAAGGCGAAGGCGAAGCGGTGGCTGGACGAGCTGGCCGCGAGCGGCGAGGTCGACGAGGGCGTCGCCGCGTTCCTCGAACGCCGCGACCCCGATTTCACCTGGACGGCTCCGACCCGCTGAGGACGCGGAAGCGCGTCCCGGGGAGGAGGCGCAGGCGGCGCGCCGCGGCGGGCGGATCGTCCAGCAGCGCGGCGGTCTCGGGACGGAGCAGCTCGGCGAGGGGCAGCACCCCGCACATCAGCGATTCGGGCGTCCGGACGACGAGCAGCGGCCCGATCTGCGCCGTGCCCGCCTCGGCGTCGGCGAGGAGGCCCAGCAGGTCCAGGACCTGCGCCGTCGCGTCCTCGCCGTCCGCGGGCAGGGAGCGGACGAGCTCGATGAAGTCGCTTTCGAGGCCGCGCGGGCTGCGTCCGGACAGGTGGTAGCGGTCCTGGTCGGCGAGCTCGATCCGCAGGCCGTGCCGTCCGGCGAACCGCTCGTACGGGCCGGTCAGCGGGGCCCGCGCGGCGGGCGGGGAGACGCGGAGGAAGCCGCCGACCACGTCCACCGGCTCGGCGCCGAGGGACGCGGCGACGGCGTCGTCGAGCCGCCGGGCCAGCTGCGCGCGCAGGCCCGCGACCTCGGCGGCCAGGTCCGAGGCCTTGGCGGCCAGGCCCGCGACCTCGGTGGTCAGGCCGGCGACGGCCTCGCGTTGCTGGTCGGCGGTCTCGCGCTGGCGGTTCAGCTTGTCGTTGACGTCCGGCACCATCCGGTCGTTGATCTGCGCGATCAGCGACCGGATCCGGGCGTCGGCCGCGCCGAGCGCCTCCCGGTCGCGGTCCTGCTCGCGGGTGAGCCGGTCCAGCCGCTCCTCCTGGGACGTGCGGAGGTTCTCCAGCTCGTCCCGGGTCCCCTTCAGCGCGCGGAGCTGGGTGCGGATGTCGGCGATCTCGGGCGCGCCCGGTATCCGTTTGCGCTCGAACGCCAGATACAGCTCACGGCCGGCGATCGCCAGGCAGAGCAGGACCAGAATCACCGTCATCGGGCCGTACCTTTCTGGGGGCAGCCCCCAGACCCCCGGGGGAGGGGAAGCTCGGCGGTCCTCGCTTCGCCGCGGTCGCCGCGGTTGCCGGGCCTCCTGAGGGCCGTCTCGCCGAGCAAGATAGCCGTCAGCGGTTCAAATAGGCCAGGACGGCCAGGACGCGCCGGTTGTCGTCGCCGGTGACGGGCAGGTCGAGCTTGGTGAAGATGTTCGCGGTGTGCTTCGTCACAGCCCGCTCCGTGACGACGAGCCGTTCCGCGATCGCGGCGTTCGACCGGCCCTGCGCCATCAGCTCCAGGACCTCGGTCTCGCGTGGCGTGAGGCGGCTGACCGGCGTGTTCCGGGTGTTGCTGGCGACGAGCCTGGAGATGACCTCGGGGTCCATCGCGGTGCCGCCCGCGGCGACCCGGCGGACCGCGTCCACGAACTGCGCGGCGTCGAACACCCGGTCCTTCAGCAGGTAGCCGATGCCGCCGGTGCCGTCGGCGAGCAGCTCCCGCGCGTACAGCTGCTCCACATACTGCGACAGCACCAGGACGGGCAGGCCCGGGACCTGCCGCCGCGCCTCCAGCGCCGCCTGGAGCCCCTCGTCGGTGAAGGACGGCGGCAGACGCACGTCGACCACCGCCACGTCCGGGCGGTGGTCGAGGAGCGCCTTCAGCAGCGAGGGGCCGTTGTCGACCGCGGCGGCGATCTCGAAATCATGGGTTTCGAGGAGGCTGACCAGCCCTTCTCTCAGGAGGGCGAGGTCTTCGGCGATGACAACGCGCACGGCAGCTCCATGGTCACGATCGTCGGGCCGCCCACGGGAGAGTTGAGGGCGAGGATCCCGTCGAATGTACCGATCCGCCGCTCGATGCCGCGCAGGCCCGTCCCGCCGTCCATCGTGGCGCCGCCGCGGCCGTCGTCGGTGACGCTGATCCGGAGCATGCCGCGCTCGTACCGCAGGTCGACCCAGACGCGGGACGCGCCGGAGTGCTTGGCCGCGTTCGTGAGGATCTCCGACACCGCGAAGTAGGCGGCCGACTCGACCGGCGGCTCCGGCCGCGCCGGCAGGTCGGCGGCGACCTCGACCCGCAGCGGGTGGTCGAGCGCGAGGGCCTTGACCGCGTCGCCGATGCCGCGGTCGGCGAGCACCGGCGGGTGGATGCCGCGGACGAGGTCGCGCAGCTCGTGCAGCGCCTTCGCGGACGACTCGCGCGCCTCCGACAGCAGGATCCTGGCCTTCTCCGGGTCCCTGTCGAGCAGGTGCTCGATCGCGCCGAGGCTCATGCCCATCGCGACGAGCCTGGCCTGCGCGCCGTCGTGCAGGTCGCGCTCGATGCGGCGCAGCTCGGCGGCGGACGCGTCCACGGCCTCCGACCGGGTCTCCGTCAGGTGCCGGACGCGCAGCGCCAGCTCCGACTTCCGCGTCGGGCCGAGGATGAACCGGCCCCACTGCCCGTACACGTTCATCATCTTCGGGCCGATGAGGAACCCGGCGGCGATGCAGGCGGTGGCGATGACGACCGTGGACGTGACGCGCATCCAGTCATCGCTGTAACCCTCCGTGATGTGGACGTAGGCGTACCAGTCGGCGCCGGCGTAGTGGCCGATCAGGTCGCCGACGAACGCGGCGAGCGCGTAGCCCCACAGCCCGTACAGGATGAGCAGGCCCGGCAGCGCGGCCGTGAACAGCACCAGGATCGGGTCGACGACCACCCACAGGTAGTCGCGCCAGGTGGCCGGGTCGCTGATCAACCGGACGAAGCGCTTGATCATCCCGTGGATGCCGGGCTCGACCTCGGGCTCCGGCAGGTAGGGGCGCTCGATCCTGACGTCCGTCCACTGGTTGATGCGGGAGCGATACGCGTCCAGCTGGGTGCGCAGCAGCATCACCGCGGACGGGAACAGCAGCACCCCGAGAAAGCTGGAGATCATCGAGACGACCGTGATGAACCACGCCCCGGTGAGCATCGCGGGGATGCCCAGCAGCCCGAACGCCAGGCCGCGCCAGGGCGCCCTGACGTGCTGCTGGAGCCGGGTCTCCCGCGGTCGTGCCTTCTCCAGTCGCGTTTCGTTCACCCTCGTCTCTTTCGCCAGTTCACCGTTCACGGGGGTTCCTCCAAGGGTCGCTGCCTTATGACGTCCAGTCTTCTGGCCTGCGCCCTTCTGCACAGTGTGCCCGCAACCCGAGGTGATGGTGTACCTGGCTACACCTGTACCTACCTACACCCCCGGACGGCGTCTAAGGCCATGTCGCGCCGTTCCCGCCGTTCCTAGCGTTTCTGGGTGTCAGCCCTATCCGACGAATTCCGGGGAACCCCATGAAACGGAATCTCGCCGCCACGCTCGGTGGGTGGAGCGCGCGGCACCGATTGACGGCCATCTTCGGCTGGCTCCTGTTCGTCGTCCTGGCCTCCGTGCTCGGCGGGGCCGCCGGACAGATCACGATGGAGGGCCACGAGCAGGGCACCGGGCCCTCGGCGCGGGCCGAGCAGATCCTCTCCGAGGCCGGGGTCGAGGACCCCGACCAGGAGACGGTGCTGATCTCCGGCGGCGCGCACGCGGCCGGGTCGCCCGAGATGCGGCGCGCGGTCGCGGCCGTCCGGACGAACGTCAAGGCCACCGGCAAGATCATCGATATGCGGCCGGACGCGGTGGCCAAGGACGGGCGGCACGTGATCGTCCAGTTCACGGTGCCGGAGGCGGCGGACGACGTGCCCGACCCGCTGCCCGCGATCCAGGACGCGGTGGCGAAGGCGGAGCGCGACAACCCGTCCGTCGAGATGGGGCAGTTCGGCGGCGCCACCGCCGACGCCTGGTTCGACGAGGCCCTCGGCAGCGACTTCAAGCGCGCCGAGATGACGGCGCTGCCGCTCGCCCTCGGCATCCTGCTCGTCGCGTTCGGCGCGCTGGTCGCGGCCGTGCTGCCGGTGATGCTGGCGTTCACCGCGTTCCTCGCGGCGGGCGGGCTCCTCGCCGTCACGAGCCACGCCCTGCACGTCGACGAGACGACGAACTCGGTGATGCTGCTGATGGGCCTCGCGGTCGGCGTCGACTACTGCCTGTTCTACCTGCAACGCGAACGGGAGGAGCGTCGCAAGGGCCGGGACAGGGGCACGGCCCTCGCGATCGCCGCCGCCACCTCGGGACGGTCGGTCCTCGTCTCCGGGCTCACCGTGATGGTCGCGATGTCGGGGATGTTCCTGTCCGGGCTGCTGCTGTTCAAGGGGTTCGCCGTCGCGACGATCCTCGTGGTGTTCATCGCGATGCTCGGGTCGGTGACCGTCCTGCCCGCGGTGCTTTCGCTGCTCGGCGACAAGGTCGAGTTCGCCCGCATCCCGTTGCGGCGCCGCCGCTCCGCCCAGGACCGTGGCGGGGTGGTGGGGGCGCTGCTGAAGCCCGTCCTGGCCCGTCCGGGGATCGCGACGGTGCTCGCCGCCGGGGTGCTGCTCGTCCTGGCCGCGCCCGCGCTCGGCATGAAGACGGAACAGCTCCGCATCGACCAGCAGGTCCCGCCCGGTGAGGAGATCGCGCAGACCTACACCCGGCTGAACGAGGCGTTCCCCGGCACCCCGGAGCCCGCGGTCGTCGTGGTGAAGGCGGGCGACATCAACGCGCCGCGGGTCAGGGCCGCGATCGACGACCTGAAACGGCAGGCCGCCGCGTCGGACGAGCTGAACGAGCCCGTCGAGGTCACCGTCCACGAGAAGGAGAACATCGCCGAGATCGAGGTCCCGCTGGCCGGGTCCGGCTCCGACGCGACGTCCACGCACGCGCTGGAGACGCTCCGTGACCGGATCGTCCCGCAGACGGTCGGGAAGGTCGGGGAGGCGCCGGTCACGGGCCAGCTCGCCTGGTCGATCGACTACAACGCGCAGCTCAGGACGAGCATCGTGCCCGTCTTCCTGTTCGTCCTCGGCATCACGTTCCTGCTGATGCTGGTCTTCTTCCGCTCGCTGCCGATCGCGGTCACGGCGATCGTCCTCAACCTGCTGTCGGTCGGCGCCGCCTACGGCGTGATGGTCGCGGTGTTCCAGCACGGCTGGGGCGACTCCCTGGTCGGGACGACCGGCGCCGGGGCCCTGGAGTCGTGGATCCCGCTGTTCGTCTTCGTCGTCCTGTTCGGCCTGTCGATGGACTACCACGTGTTCGTCGTCTCCCGGATCCGCGAGGCCCACGACCGTGGCCTGGACACCACCCGCGCCGTCCGGGAGGGGATCCGCGCCACCGCGGGCCCCGTGACCAGCGCCGCCGTCATCATGATCGCCACGTTCGGGATCTTCGGGACGCTCACCATGCAGGACTTCAAGCAGCTCGGCGTCGGCCTGGCGGTGGCGGTCCTGATCGACGCGACGATCGTCCGCGTGGTGCTGCTCCCGGCCGTCATGTCCCTGCTGGGGCGCGCGAACTGGTACCTGCCGCGCTGGCTGGGCTGGCTGCCCCAGATCTCGCACGCCGACCCGGCCGCTTCGGAACCCGTCCAGCCGCCGCCGGCGCCGCAGCCTTTGATCCCGCAAGGCTGAGGTTCCATGCGCAAAGCCCCGGCCTTCGGGCCGGGGCTTTGCTCAATTTTCCCGCTCGCGCCGCCCGCCGATTCGATATACCTTCTTCGGTATAACTTCTTCGGTATAGCGACTAACGGCTTCCGGTATAACGACGCCGGTCATATACCAGGTGATTGGCCTCCGCGCCATGAAACCCGCGCCCACTTCTTGTTGATCACGGCCTATTCTTCTTTGCCGAGGTCGGGACGGGATATAGCTTACTTTGATGAGGTAATGACATTACCCCTCGTGTCATGGCCGCTGGATGATGAGGTCTGCATTCGAGGTCCGGTTCCTTGGAACCGGGCCTGAGTATTGCGACGCCGGCGCCACAGTACGGGTTCCACCCAAACCCAGAGGAAGTGTGCATTCATGAAGCTCCGCAAGTACGCCCTCGCCACGGTGGGCGCCGGTACCGCCGCGCTGGCCATCTACGGCTTCGGCATCGGCCCGGCGTCCGCCGCCCTCGGCCCGGACGACGACAAGCCCAAGCCGCCGCCGGTCGCCTGTGCCCTCGACAGCAAGGCCGGCCCGTTCGTCGCGGCGAACTGCATGGGCCACGGCGCCGTGCAGCTCACGGTCTTCTGCCCCGAAGACCACCGGATGGACTCCACCATCAACGCGTTCCGGGGGCAGTCGACGCTGCTCGACAATCGCTGCGAGGACGGCCCCACGATGGCAGCCCTCACGCTGTTCGACATGAGCACCCACAAGGCCGGTGAAGTTCTGGTGCCCATGCAGAGGGTCGCCTGACAATCCGGTTCTGAACACCGCGAACGCCGCCCCGTCGACTGCGTCACGGGGCGGCGTTCCCATGCGTTCTCAAACGGCCGTCGCGGCGATTAGAGGGCGACGAAGGACAGGCCGCGTTTCTTCAATTTCGGGATCGCGCCTTTGAGGGCCTTGATGGTCTGGGAGCGGTCGCCGCCGCCGTCGTGGCACAGGATGATGTCGCCCTCCTTGCCTTCCAGCAGGGACCTGCGAATCCGGCCGACGCCCGGCGTGGCCCAGTCGCGGGGGTCGACGGCCCAGTCGATGGGAAGCATTCCCTGCTCGGCGGTCAATTCCAGCACGGTGTCGGACCAAATGCCGCCGGGCGAGCGGAAGAACTGCGGGACGACGCCGGTGATGTCGGCGATCCGGTCGTGCGCGTCGACGATCTCCTTGCGGACGCGCTTCTCCGAAAGCCCCGCGATGGTGATCGGGTGCGTCTCGGTGTGGTTGCAGATCTGGTGACCGGCGTCGGCGATCCGGCGGGTCAGCTTCGGGAATTCCTTGACCTGCTCGCCGATGATGAAGAACGTCGCGTGGACCTCCTCTTCGGCGAGGAGGTCGAGCATGCGCGGCGTCCACGTCGGGTTCGGGCCGTCGTCGATGGTGAGGGCGATCGACTTCGGCGGCGGCGCGGGGGACAGCTGCGACAGTTCGCGGACGGGCGTCTCCAGCGCGGTGAGCTTCGCGGGCGTCCACGCGGCGGGACGCGGCGTCGGGGTGGGCGTCGGCGTCGGCGTCGGGGACGGCGACGGATGGATGACCGGCCGCGCGCGGGGAGTCGCCGCAGCCGAGGCCCGGGAGTCGCCCGAGGGACGGACCCCGTCCGCCGCCAGCGCGGTGAGGCCGGCCGCCGCACCCATCAGCCAGAGCGCTTCGCGACGGGAAGTCAGGCGGGACGCTAGCTCGGACGCCACACCTGCAACATCTACCTCCACAAGTACCACGCTATCGGGGTTTAACGGGGTAGGAGGCCGCTATGCGATCATCAGCACACTTGGGGGAAGGGTGAACGCGGCTCCCGAATTCGGGCCCGTGCTCGCGCTCGTGCTGACCGGGCTCGCCGCGTTCGCGGCCGTGGTGGTCCGGGCCGGCGGCCTCGGTCTCGGCCGGGACATGCTCGTCGTGACGGTGCGGGCGGCCGTCCAGCTCGCGGTCGTGTCGCTGCTCATCGCGGGGGTGCTGCGCAGCGCCGGCTGGACGGCGACGTTCATCGCGGTCATGGCCGTGGTCGCGGCGGCGACGGCGGGACGGCGGATCACCGGATCAGTGCGCGGATGCGGATGGTGGACGCTGCTGCCCATCGTCGCCGGGGTCGTGCCCGTCCTCGCGCTGCTGCTCGCCTCGACGGCGGTGCCGTGCCGTCCGGTGGCGGTGCTGCCCATCGCGGGGATCTTCATCGGCGGCGCCATGTCGGCGACGGGACTCACCGGACGCCGGGCCCTGGACGAGCTGACCACGCGCCGCGGCGAGTACGAGGGCGGCCTCGCGCTGGGCCTCCTGCCCCGGGACGCGTCGCTTGAGGTGTGCCGGCCGGCCGCCGCGCTCGGGCTGTTCCCCGTCATGGACCAGACGCGCACGGTCGGGCTAGTCACGCTGCCGGGCGCGTTCGTCGGCGTGCTCCTCGGCGGCGCCGACCCGGCGGAGGCGGGCGCGATCCAGCTGCTCGTCCTCGTCGGGCTGCTGGCCGTCGAGTCGATCGCCGTCCTGATCACCCTGGAGTTGGTGGCCACCGGAAGGCTGTGTTAGCCCAGGGGGACGACCCCCTGGAACCCCCGTCACCGGCCGGTGAACCGTTTCCCGAGCCGCTGGCGCGTCTCGTGAAACGGCCCCCCGGCCGGCGGGTCGTGCGGCCTCCGGCGCGGGGCGCCTCCGGCCGCACGACCCGTGGCCCCGGCTGAGGTCTGGTCCAAGGACGATGTGCTGACTCGTCCAAGGGACGCTGACTCGTCCAAGGGACGGTGTGCCCCGGCTCGTTCGGGGTCAGGGGGTGGGGTGGCCGCAGTCGGTGGAGATGGCGCGGACGGTGTCGAGGAGGGCGGGCAGCAGGGCGAGGACCTCGTCGCGGGTCAGCACCACCTCCGGGACCGAGATGGAGACGGCGGCGACGACGCGTCCTGTCGCGTCGCGGACGGGAGCCGCGACGCAACGGATGAACGTCTCGTGCTCGGCGTCGTCGAGCGCGTAGCCCTGCTCGGCGACGCGGGACAGCTCGTCGAGGAGCTGGGGCGGGCCGGTGAGGGTGTGCTCGGTGAACGCGGTGTACTCGATCTCCTCGGCGACGCGGCGGCGGCGCGGTTCGGGGAGGTCGGCGAGCAGCACCTTGGCGATCGCGGTGGCGTGCAGCGGCATGCTCAGCCCCACCCGCGAGTACATGCGGATCGAGTGCCGCGAATCGTATTTGTCCAGGTAGATGACGTTGCCGCCCTCGTACACGCCGAGGTGGACGGTCTGCCCGGTGTCCTCGTTCAGCCGCGCGAGGTGCGGGGCGGCGACGTCCCGGATACCGCGCTGCTCCAGCGCCGCGCCCGCCAGCGCGAACAGGCGGGAGCCGAGGTGGAAGCGGTGGTCGGAGTCGCGGTGGACGAACCGTCCGGCCTCCATGGTGCGTAGCAGCCGCAGCACGGTCGTCTTGTGGACGCCGATCTTAGCGGCGAGCTCGTCCAGGGTCCGGGGCCCCTCGCCCAGCTCGCCGAGGATGGCGAGGGCGCGTCCGAGGCTCTGGCTCATCCGGCTCCCTTCCGGGGTAAGCCCCGGGTCGTTGACCGGCACCCGCGGGTGATGTTACAACCACAATGGCACAAGACGCAATTGTCGTTGCATTATGTGCAATTACGGAGGTCATGATGGTCGCGAGCATCGATGCCGGGGCGATCGACGCGCTCGCTGAGGAGCGGCTCGACTGGCGCTTCAAGGCGATTCCGGCGTCGTTGCACGGGATGTCGGTGGCGGAGGTCCGCGACGCCCGTCCGCCCCTCGACGACTTCGGCACCCCGCTGCTGACGCTGGACGAGGCCGCGCTCGACCACAACGTCCGGACGATGGCGCGCTGGGCAGGCGCGGCGGGTGTCGCGCTTGCCCCGCACGGCAAGACGACCATGGCCCCGCAGTTGTGGCGGCGGCAGCTGGACGCGGGCGCGTGGGGCGTCACGGTCGCGAACCTGCCGCAGCTCCGCGTGGCCCGCGCGTTCGGTGTCCGCCGGGTCATGCTCGCGAACGCGCTCCTCGACCCGGCGGGCCTCGCCTGGCTGGCCGCCGAGCTGGAGGAGCATCCGGAGTTCGAGTTCATTTCGTGGGTCGACTCGCCACACTCGGTCGTGCTGATGGACGACGCATTGCGCCAAGCCCGCGCCCAGCGCCGGGTCGACGTGTGCGTCGAGATCGGCGGTCCGCACGGGCGCACCGGCGTCCGGGACGACGGCGACGCCCGCGCGCTCGCCGACGCCGTGCGCGGGGCCCCGACACTCCGGCTCGCCGGGCTCGCCGGATACGAGGGCGCGCTCGCGCACGACGCGTCCGACGAGGGGCGCGGCGCCGTCGACGCCTACCTGCGCCGGATGGCGAACCTCTTCGGCGCCCTCGACTACGAGACGGACGAGCCGATCGTGACCGCCGGAGGCAGCTCCTTCTTCGACCAGGTCGCGGACGTGTTAGTCGGGGTCGACGGCCGGGTGGTGCTGCGGTCGGGGGCGTACATCGTCCACGACGACGGGTTCTACCGGGAGATCTCGCCCTTCTCGCGAGGCGCCGGCGACGCGCCGCTGCGGTCGGCCATGCACGGCTGGGCGCGGGTCGTGTCCCGGCCGGAGCCCGCGCTCGCGCTGCTGGACGCCGGCAAACGCGACCTCCCGTTCGACGAGGGCCTGCCCGCGCCGCAACTCGTCCGGGGGAAGGGGCCGGAGGCGGTCGAGAAGGCGCACGTCACCGCCATCAACGACCAGCACGGCTTCCTGGTGGACGCGTCCGTGGAGGTCGGTGACGTGGTGAAGCTGGCCCTGTCGCATCCGTGCACCGCGCTCGACAAATGGACGCTGATCCCCGTCCTGGACGACGCCGACGCCGAACGACCCGCCGTCATCGACCTCGTCAGGACGTGGTTCTGATGCCGGGCACCGTGATCCGCGGCGCGACCGTCGTGGACGGCACCGGAGCCCCCGGCCACGTCGCCGACGTCACGATCGCCGAAGGCCGGATCACCGAGATCGGCGACGGCCTGTCCGGGACGACCGTCATCGACGCGGACGGCCTCGTCCTCGCCCCCGGGTTCATCGACATGCACGCCCACTCCGACCTTGCGCTGCTCATCGAGCCCGACCACCTCGCCAAGGTCAGCCAGGGCGTGACGACCGAGGTCATCGGCCAGGACGGCCTGTCCTACGCGCCCGTCGACGACACCACCCTCGCGGACACCCGCCGAGCCATCGCCGGCTGGAACACCGACCCGCCCGGCTTCGACTGGACGTGGCGCACCGTCGGCGAATACCTCGACCGGCTCGACCAGGGCATCGCGGTCAACGCCTGCTACCTCGTCCCGCAGGGCACGGTGCGGATGCTCGCGATGGGCTGGGACGACCGCCCGCCGACCCGCGCCGAGATCGACCGGCAATGCGAACTCGTCGCGACCGGCATGCGCGAGGGCGCGGTCGGGATGTCCAGCGGCCTCACGTACGTGCCCGGCATGTACGCCGACGACGAGGAACTGACCGAGCTGTGCCGCGTCGTCGCGTCCCTCGGCGGCTTCTATGCGCCGCACCACCGCTCGTACGGGGCGGGCGCGCTGGAGGCGTACGCCGAGATGGTCGAGCTGTCGCGCCGCTCCGGCTGCCCGCTGCACCTCGCCCACGCGACGATGAACTTCGGCGTCAACCGCGGACGCGCGCCCGAACTGCTGGCCCTCCTGGACGACGCGATCGCCGACGGCTGCGACATCAGCCTCGACACCTACCCGTACCTGCCCGGCTCCACGACCCTCGCCGCGCTGCTGCCGAGCTGGGCGTCCGCGGGCGGCCCCTCGGCGCTGCTGGCCCGCCTCCACGACCCCGCCGAGCGGGCCCGGATCCGGCACGCGATGGAGGTCGAGGGGTCGGACGGCTGCCACGGCGTCCCCGCCGAATGGGAGACGATCGAGATCTCCGGCTCCCCGGACACCACCGTCGTCGGACGGACGATCGCCGCCCTCGCCGCCGCGTCCGGACGTCCCGCGTTCGACGTCTACTGTGACCGTCTCATCGCCGACGACCTCGCCACCACGATCCTCCAGCACGTCGGGCACGAGGAGAACGTCCAGGCGATCATGCGGCATCCGTGCCACACGGGCGGCAGCGACGGCCTCCTCGCCGCCGCCAAACCGCACCCGCGCGCCTGGGGGACGTTCCCGCGCTACCTCGGCCACTACGTCCGCGAGCTGGGCGTCCTGTCCCTGGAAGAGTGCGTCGCGCACCTGACCGGACGCGCCGCGCGGCGGCTCCGCCTCGAAGACCGCGGGCTGATCAGGCCCGGACACCACGCCGACCTCGTCCTGTTCGACCCCGCGACCGTCCGCGACACCGCCACGTTCGACGACCCGAAACAGCAGGCCGAAGGCATCACGCACGTCCTCGTCGGCGGCACCCCCGTCATCGCCGACGGACACCACACAGGCGCCCTCCCCGGCCACTCCCTCCGCCGCACCCCCACCGCAACAACCCAC
>NZ_JBIRBA010000039.1:0-97395 GCF_044326345.1 Actinomadura sp. 9N215
GGCACGGCCCGGTACGTCGTACTCGCCGCGGCCGTTTCCCGCCGCGGCGCTACTCGATGCCGCGGCGCTGCTACTTGCCGCCGCTTCCGCTTCCGCTGCCGCCGCCGCGGCGCTTCTGCCGGGTGCCGCGCTTGGGCTGCTGCCTCGGCCCCGTCTGCACCACCTTCTTCACGGTGACGGTGCTCCGGATGTCGGACTGCTCATCCGGCCCCTCGCCGGACGACCCACCGGACGGCTCGTCCTCCGGGGCGTCGCCGGGCCCGCCGGCCGTCGCGGCCTTCACCTTGGCGGTCTTGGCCTGCCGCTTCGAGCTCTGCTCGCGCCGGGCGATGTTCGCGCGGATCTGCTTGTACTTCGGCTCCCGCTCCTTGAACTGGACGAGCAGCGGCGTCGCCACGCAGATCGACGAGTACGTACCGACGATCATTCCGACGAACAGCGCGAGCGACAGGTCCTTCAGCGTCCCGGCGCCGAACAGCGTGGTGCCGATGAACAGGATCGCGCCGACCGGCAGGATCGCCACGAGCGAGGTGTTCAGGGAGCGGACCAGCGTGCTGCTGAGCGCCTGGTTCGCCGCCTCGCTGTAGGTGGTCTTGGAGGTCGCGCTGAGCGGTTTCGTGACTTCCTTGATCATGTCGAAGACGACGACCGCGTCGTACAGCGAGTAGCCGAGGATCGTCAGGAAGCCCAGCAGGGTCGCCGGCGTGACCTCGAACCCGGACCAGGCGTAGATGCCCGCCGTGATGACCAGGTCGTGGACCAGCGCGACGACGGCGGCGACCGCCATCCGCCATTCGAACGCCACCGACAGATAGGCGATGATCAAGATCATGAAGACGACCAGCGCCTGCCACGCCTTCTCCTGGATCTCACCGCCCCAGGACGCGCCGACCACCTGCGTGCTGATCTTGTCGGCGGGGACGTCCAGCTCCTGGCTGACGTGCGACTTGATCTCGGTGACGTGCGCCGAGGTCAGGCTCTCGGTCGTGACCCGCCAGTCGCCGCCGGCCTTCTGCACGATCACCTGGTGGGCGCCGCCGCCGGCGACGGCGCCGCGCACCTCCTCGATCGAGGCGCTCGACTTGAACGTGAAGACGGACCCGCCCTTGAACTCGACGCCGAAGTTGAGGCCCTGGACGAGCAGCCCCGCGAGGGACAGCACCAGCAGCAGCCCCGAGATCGTCGCCCAGATCCTCGGCCGGCCGACGATGTCCGCGCTGATCTCGCCCCGATAGATCCGCGAAGTGGCGCTACGCAGTCCCATGGGTCAGGCCTCCTGGCTCGTGCCGGCGGTGGCGGCGGACGGCTTCTGCGGCGCGCGGTGCAACTTGCGCGGGTCGAGCCCGGACATCGGATGGCCGCGGCCGTAGAAGGTCGTCCGGGACAGCAGCGCGACCAGCGGCTTGGTGAAGAAGAACACGACGACGATGTCGATGAGCGTCGTCAGGCCCATCGCGAACGCGAACCCGGCGACACCGCCGACCGCGAGGAAGTACAGCACCAGCGCGGCGAGGAACGTCACCGCGTCGGCGACCAGGATGGTGCGGCGCGCGCGCTTCCAGGCGGTCTCCACCGACGGGCGGAGCCTGCGGCCGGCCCTCAGCTCGTCCCGCAGCCGTTCGAAGTAGACGATGAACGAGTCGGCGGTGATGCCGATGGAGACGATCAGGCCGATGATGTGCGGCAGCGAGAGCCGGAAGCCCATCCCCTCACCGAGGATCACGACCGCCAGGTAGGTGATGGCGGACGCCACGATCAGGCTGGACACCGCGACCAGGCCGAGGCCCCGGTAGTAGAACATGCAGTAGAGCACGACGAGGCCGAGCCCGATCGCGCCCGCGATGAGGCCGCCGGTCAGCTGGTCGGAGCCCAGCGTGGACGACACCTCGTCGATGGAGCTCTGCGTGAACTCCAGCGGCAGCGCCCCGTACTTCAGCACGTTCGCAAGGTCGGTGGCGTACCGCTGGTCGAAGCTGTCGGGCGGGCCGTCGATGCTGGCGGTGCCGCCGGTGATCGCGCCCTCCCGGATGCTGGGCGCGGAGACGACCTGGCCGTCCAGGACGATCGCGACCTGCGCCTGCGGGGAGTTCGGGTTCTGCTGGTAGGCGCCGTAGGCGTCGGTGGTGACCTCGCCGAACTGGCGGCCGCCCTTGCCGTCGAAGTCCAGCGAGACCGACCAGCTGGCCTGGCCCTGCTGGGAGTTCGGCGGCATCGCGTTGGCGCCGTCGACGTTCTCGCCCAGCACCCGGACGGGCCCGAGGATGTACTTGGCGACCTGGCCGTTCTCCTCGTCCTGGTCGCAGGCGGCGACGAACTTGCGCTTCGGGTCGTTCGAGCCGGGGGCGCGCCGGTTGTCGGTGTAGCAGTTGAGCGCCTCGAACTGCGTGATGACGGCCTTGTCGGTGACGCCCGCGTAGGTCTGCTCGGGTCCCGGCGGCTGGCCGGTCGGCGGGACCAGCGGCGACGTCGGGGACGGCGACGCGGGCGGGCTCGCCGAACCGGACGGAGTCGGCGTCGGGGCCGTCAGCGCCCCGGACAGCGCCTTGCCGCGCGGCGTGGCCGACGCGCTCGCGGACGGCGACGCGCTCCCGGACGGCGACGCGGACGGCGACGGGCTCTTGCCGTCCTTCTCCTTCGCCTTGCCGGTCGGGCTCGTGGACGGCGCCGGCGTCGCGCTCGTCGGCTTGCCGTCGGCGACGGCGAACACCTGGCGGAACTGGAGCTTCGCCGTCGTGCCGATCAGGCTGACGACCCGGCTCTGCCCCTCCCCGGGCACGTTCACCACGATGTTGTTGCTGCCCTGTTTGGCGACCTCCGCGTCGGACACCCCGAGACCGTTGACCCGCTTGGTCATGATCTTGACGGCCTGGTCCATCTGCTGCGAGGGCGGGTTCTTGCCGCTAGACGTCTTGGCGGTGAGCGTCACCGTCGTGCCGCCGGCGAGGTCCAGCCCCAGCTTGGGCGTCGTCTGGCCCTGCCAGACGGCGACGCCGGCCAGGACCACCATGGTCGCGAAGAGCGCGAGAAGCGTGCGCCCGGGCTTGGGAGCGTTACTGGGCGGAGCCACTTGTCGTCTTACTTCCCGTCTAGGTTCGTCACCGGAGGAGGATCACGCGGACGGCTTGTCCGCCGCCTTGACCTTGGCCCTCCCCTTGGGCCTGGACTCCGCGTCCTCGTCCTCGTCCTCGTCGTCCGCCCCGTCGGCCTCCGCCCGGACGTCCTCGGCGGCGTCGTCCTCGGCGGCGTCGGCGTCGGCGTCCTTGGAGAGGTCGACGCGGTCGCCGTCCTCGTCCCCGTCCTCGTCGAGCTCGTCATGCTCGTCGTCGAGCTCTTCGGGCTCGTCGTCCTTGAGGACCTGCATGACCGCCTGCCGGACGAACCGCACCTCGACGCCGTCGGCGATCTCGAGGACGACGCCGTCGTCGTCGACCTCGACGACCGTCGCGCGCATTCCGCTGGTCGTCAGCACCCGGGCGCCGGGCGTCATGGCGTTCTGCATCTCCATCTGCTGCTTGCGGCGCCTGCTCTGCGGCCTGATCAGCAGGAAGTAGAAGACCAGGGGAACGGCGAGGAGCAGAAGCAGGTTGAAGGCCCCGCTACCGCCCGAGTCCGCCGCGAGAATGAGTTCGCTGCCCATGACAGGGGCATCCTTCCGATGTCGTTTGCCCAGCCTTGTGACCGGAGCCTTGTGACCGGACCGGTCACGTCCACGGGACCGCCGGCTGGAGACGGTGAACCAAGTCCCGGAGTCTAGAGAGTACGCCAGACCCCGGCAACGACGCGACGATCGACGACGCCGGGAAGTTCCCAACCCGTTACCCGAATGATCACTATTCGGGCTGATCGGGCCTCTCGTCCCGGTCCTCGGCGAGATCGAACAGCGTCCCGGCCATGGGCGCCGTGGGCGGCGGGGTCAGCCCGAGGTGCGCCCATGCGGCGGCGCCCGTGGCGACCCGTCCGCGCGGCGTCCTGGCCAGCAGGCCCTGCCGGACGAGGAACGGCTCCGCGACCACTTCCACGGTCTCCGGCTCCTCCCCGACGGCCACGGCCAGCGTCGACAGTCCGACCGGGCCGCCGCCGAACTTGCGCAGCAGCGATCCGAGCACGGCACGGTCGAGCCGGTCGAGGCCCCGTTCGTCCACCTCGTACAACGACAGCGCCGTCCGCGCGGATTCCCTGGAGACCGTCCCGTCGCCGCGGACCTCGGCGTAGTCGCGGACTCGGCGCAGCAGCCGGTTGGCGATGCGGGGGGTGCCGCGGGAGCGTCCGGCGACCTCGGCGGCGCCGTCGTCGCTGATCTCGACGTCCAGCAGCCGCGCCGACCGCCGGACGATGATCTCCAGCTCGGCGGGCTCGTAGAAGTCCATGTGCGCGACGAACCCGAACCGGTCGCGCAGCGGCCCGGGCAGCATGCCCGCCCGGGTGGTGGCGCCGACCAGCGTGAACGGCGCGATGTCCAGGGGGATGGCGGTGGCGCCCGGGCCCTTGCCGACGACGACGTCGACGCGGAAGTCCTCCATCGCCATGTAGAGCATCTCCTCGGCGGGGCGGGCCAGGCGGTGGATCTCGTCCAGGAACAGCACCTCGCCCTCGGCGAGCGTCGACAGCACCGCCGCGAGGTCGCCGGCCCGCTCGATGGCGGGCCCGGACGAGATCCGCAGCGGCTGCCCGAGCTCCGCCGCGATGATCATGGCGAGGGTGGTCTTGCCGAGGCCTGGACCGCCCGACAGCAGCACGTGGTCGGGCGTCCGGCCGCGCCGCAGCGCGCTCTGCAGCACGAGCGAGAGCTGCTCGCGGACGCGTTCCTGCCCGATGAAGTCGTCGAGTTTCTTGGGCCGCAGCGCGGCCTCGATCACCTGCTCCTCGGGCCCGTCCGCGTCCGCCGACACCAGCCGCTCGGATTCGCTCCCTATTCCCTGCGGGAGGCGGCCCCCCGCAGGCCCCGGCTCGCTGCCGCTCGTCATTTGCTCAGCTTCTTCAGGGCCGACTTCAGGAGGGTCGCGACCGGGGGCGTCTCGGCGCCGTCGAGGTCGGCGGCGACGGCGGACACGGCGGCGTCGGCGTCCTTGGCGGACCAGCCGAGGTTGATCAGGCCCAGCTGGACCTGCTCGCGCCACGGCTCGGCGCGGGCGGGCGCGCGGACGTCGGCGCCGCCGTCCCCGACCGGGCCGCCGAGGCGGTCCTTCAGTTCCAGGACGATGCGCTGCGCGCCCTTCTTCCCGATGCCGGGCACCTGGGTGAGCGTGGTCACGTCCTCGGTGGCCATCGCGCGGCGCAGCGCGTTCGGGGTGTGCACGGCGAGCATCGCCAGCGCGAGCCGCGGCCCGACTCCGCTGGCGGTCTGGAGCAGCTCGAAGACGGCGCGCTCGTCGTCGTCGGCGAACCCGAACAGGGTGAGGGAGTCCTCCCGGACGACCAGCGACGTCGGCACCTTCGCGTGGTCGCCGACCCGAAGACCGGCGAGCGTGGTGGGCGTGCACTGCACCGAAAGTCCGACGCCGTGCACGTCGATCACCGCCCCGTCGGGCCCGGCGGCGGCCACCCGGCCGCTGACGAAGGCGATCATTCGCTGGTTCCTCCTCTAGTCCTGGCGGTGCCGGTCTGGGCGGCGTTGGTCTGGACGGCGTTGGTCTGGGCGGCGCTGTTCCTGGCGGCGAGGCGTTGCCGCTCGGCCCGCGCGGCCTCCTCGATCCGCGACCGCTGGGCGTGCGCGAGGCGCCGCTGGGCTCCGCCGCGCCAGACGTGGCAGATGGCGAGCGCGAGGGCGTCCGCGGCGTCCGCCGGCTTGGGCGGCGCGTCCAGGGACAGCAGCCGGGTCACCATCCTGGTCACCTGCGCCTTGTCGGCGCGGCCGTTCCCGGTGACGGCGGCCTTGGCCTCGCTCGGGGTGTGCAGCGCGACGGGCAGGCCGCGGCGGGCCGCCACCAGGAGCGCGACCCCGGCGGCCTGCGCGGTGCCCATCACGGTGCGGACGTTGTGCTGGGAGAACACGCGCTCGACGGCGACGGCGTCCGGGCGCAGCTCGTCCATGAGCGCCTCGATGCCCGTCTCGATGCCCAGCAGGCGCTGGGCGATGTCGTCGTCGGGGTCGGTCCGCACGACGGACACGTGCACCAGGTGGAGCCGCTTGCCCGGGACGCCTTCGACGACCCCCACCCCGCACCGGGTGAGCCCGGGGTCCACCCCCATCACCCGCACGGCCACTCCTTCGATCATCTGTTCGGCCGATCACGCTATCAAGTCAGCATGGCACCGTTCACGTGCGTCGGGGCGTGTCCCAGAAGCCGAGTGTCCTTGGAAGTAAGGCTTGCGCCGGGACTTAGAAGAAGTCGAGGGTGAACGGGGCGGCGGCGAACGCGGCGGACAGCGCGTCCGCGTTCCCGCCCTCCAGCAGCCCGGTGCGGCGCAGCGTCGCGACCGGGACGCCGGCGTACAGCGCCGCGAGGCCCCGCGCGCCGACCCGGACGGCGTCCGCGTCGCCTCCCCGCGGCGCGGGCGAGCGCTCCAGCCGTCCCTCGCCGTCCTTGATCTCCAGCCGCCAGTGCCCGGAGTTCGCGGGCAGCTGCGCGTCGTCGACGAGGAGGTGGGCCGCGGCGGAGACGCCGGACGGGTAGCCGCGCGCCTCGATCGCGGCGGGCGCGTCCACCAGCCGCAGCATCCACTGGCTGCGGCGGACCGTCTCCCACTCCCGCTCGCGGAGCAGCCACAGCGCCGGGTCGTACGGCGCGACGCACGCGCGGACGGTCTTCGCGGTCGTCGAGCCCGAGCCGACGATGCCCCACAGCGCCCGCAGCGTCGGCTCCGAGGACGCCACGAGCCGGGTCACCTCCATCCCGGCGTTGCCGTCCGCCCACCGGTAGGAGAGGAAACCGTCCTCGGCCAGGTAGCAGTACTCGTCGCGGTTCCCGAGCGTCCGCCGCCACCAGGCCTCGGGCACCCCGACGGGGCCGCAGTCCAGGGACGCCTCGTGGACCCGCCCGACGACGGCGGCCGCCTCGGCGGCGTCGTCCGGGCCCGCCCTGCGGACGGGGACCCGCTCGGCCGCGACCCGGCGCAGCGCCTCGGTGTGGATCTCGACGTGGTGCTGCGCGCCCGCGTGCTCCCAGCCCACCGACCGGTAGAGGGCCGTGGTGGCCGGGTACAGCAGCGCCAGCGGGTGCCCGAACCCCACGCAGCGCTCCAGGAGGTCGGTCATCAGCCGCCGGCCGAGGCCCCGGCCGCGCTCCTCCGGCGCGACGGTGATCCCGCTCACGCCCGCCATGGACACGGCCCGCCCGTGCCACCACTGGGTCATGTCGTACAGGGCGCCGGTGGCGACGATCTCGCCGCCGTCGAAGGCGGCGAACACCCGCCCGGCCTCCACCGACGGCAGTACCGACACGGCGCGCCGTTCCCACGCGTCGTCCGGCGTGGGCCCGAAGGCGCGGGACAGGATGTCGCGGACGGCGGGCGCCTCCGCCGGACGCAGGGCACGAATCTCCATGATCCAGACCGTATGCCACCCTGCCGACGGCGGCCGGCTAGTCCAGGGTGGCGAGCACCTCGTCCGGGACGTCGAAGTTGGCGTAGACGTCCTGGACGTCGTCGGAGTCCTCAAGGGCGTCGAGGAGGCGGAAGACCTTCTTGGCGTTGTCCTCGTCGAGGGGGACGGTGACGCTCGGCAGGAACTTGCTCTCCGCCGACTCGTAGTCGATCCCGGCGTCCACCAGGGCGGTGCGGACCGCGACCAGGTCGCCGGCCTCGCTGACGACCTCGAAGTTCTCCTCGTCGAGCTCGTTGACCTCTTCGGCGCCGGCGTCCAGGACGGCCATCATCACGTCGTCCTCGCTGGTGCCCGACTTGGGGACGATCACGACGCCCTTGCGGGTGAACATGTACGAGACCGAGCCCGGGTCGGCGAGCGAGCCGCCGTTGCGGGTGAGCGCGACGCGGACCTCGGAGGCGGCCCGGTTGCGGTTGTCGGTCAGGCACTCGATCAGGATGGCGACGCCGCCGGGCGCGTAGCCCTCGTAGGTGATGTTCTGCCAGTCGGCGCCGCCGGCCTCTTCACCGGCGCCGCGCTTGCGGGCGCGCTCGATGTTGTCGTTGGGGACGGAGTTCTTCTTCGCCTTGTAGATGGCGTCGTAGAGGGTCGGGTTGGCGTCGGGATCGCCGCCGCCGGTCCGGGCCGCCACCTCGATGTTCTTGATGAGCTTGGCGAAGAGCTTGCCCCGTTTGGCGTCGAGGGCCGCCTTCTTGTGCTTGGTGGTCGCCCATTTGGAATGGCCGGACATTCTGTCACTCCTCCGCTGTCGTCCGGCGCACCAGATCGGCGAAGTAGTGGTGCACGCGGAAATCGCCTGTCAACTCCGGGTGGAACGCGGTCGCCATGAGGCGCCCCTGGCGGACGGCGACGATCCTACCGGCGTTCGGGCCCCCCTCCGGCACGGGCGCCGTGCGTCCGAGCACCTCCACGGCGTCCCCGACGGACTCCACCCAGGGGGCGCGGATGAAGACGGCGTGGTACGGGACGTCCCCCATTCCGGTCAGGACGACGTCGGACTCGAACGAGTCGACCTGGCGTCCGAAGGCGTTGCGGCGCACGGTCATGTCGATCCCGCCCGCGGTCTCCTGGCCCGCGACGCCGTCCCGGATCCGGTCCGCCAGCATGATCATCCCGGCGCAGGAGCCGTAGACGGGCAGGCCGGCCTCGATCCGCTTGCGCAGCGGTTCGAGCAGGTCGAACGAGCGCGCCAGCCGCCACATCGTGGTGGACTCCCCGCCGGGCAGGACGAGGCCGTCCACCTGGTCCAGCTCCTCGGGGCGCCGCACGTCGAGGGTGCGCGCCCCTGCCGCCTCCAGCGCGCGCGCGTGCTCGCGCACGTCGCCTTGCAGGGCGAGGACACCGATCGTCGGCACAGCAGTCACAGAGAGCCTTCCGGGGGGTCGACCAAAACTTGGACGTCCCGTACAACGCCGCGCGACCTGGCGCGTCTTCCCGGCGGCGGGGCCGCGGGGGCGGGCGCGGGGGCGCGGCGGGCGCGGGACGGCGCGCGGGTCAGGCGTGTTTGAAGCGGCGGAGCGGGAGCTCCAGCGGCAGGAAGCCGTCCTTGCCGCGGTCGGCGATGCCGCGGCCGAACATGTGCGCCTCGGCGAGCGCGAGCCCGAACTCCTCCGGGTCGAACGGCAGCGGGACGTCAGGCGCGCCCGCGTCGATGGCCCGCCAGAACGGCCGCTCGGCGGGGAGCCGCTCGCCCAGGTCGACGACGACGCCGTCCTCGGCGGTGACGAACACGTCGCGGCGCAGCTTCCCGGACTCGTACCAGCGGAACCAGCAGCCGCGGATGACGGTGTGCAGGACGAGGACCCCGCAGTGCGAGCCTGGCAGGGCCGCGGCGGCGGTGTCGGCGATGCGGCGGGCGTCGTCGTCGAGGCAGAACAGCCGCCGGTCGCACAGCAGCAGCGCCCGCTCGAACGCGCCGACGAAGAGCTCGTCCTCGTACGGCCAGAGCGCGAAGTCCAGGACGGTGTCACCGGTCTCCATGAGGGTGTCCGCCGGGTAGAGGCCGCGGGCGATCTCCGCGGCGGCGTCCGGATCGGGCACCAGGCCCGGCCGGAACACCTCGGTGGGTTCACCCGCGCTCGCGCACGCCAGCGCGACCGACCAAGCCATGCTCGTCCTTCCCGCGGCCGGACGCCGCCTGAGGAGGCGTTCTCCTCCGGGGGGATGCCCCCGGCCCCCCGGGAAATGCCTCTGTGACCGGCCGCGCCGCCAGCGTAAACCCTGTAAGGGCGCGCTGTGGAGTGGGGGCCCGCCTTTATTCGCGCCCCTCGCCGGTCACGCCGGTCACCAGCCGCGGCCTGCGAACTTCTGGTCGTCGCCGAGGGTGGCGGCGCTGATGCCGACCATGGCCTCGCCGAGGCCGCGGGACACCTTGGCGATGACGCCCGGATCGTCGTGGAAGGTGGTGGCCTTCACGATCGCCTCGGCGCGCTGCGCCGGGTTGCCGGACTTGAAGATCCCGGAGCCGACGAAGACGCCCTCGGCGCCGAGCTGCATCATCATGGCGGCGTCGGCGGGGGTGGCGATGCCGCCGGCGGTGAACAGCACGACGGGCAGCTTCCCGGCCTCCGCGACCTCCTTGACCAGCTCGTACGGGGCCTGGAGCTCCTTCGCGGCGACGAACAGCTCGTCCTCGGGGAGGTTCTGCAGGCGCCGGATCTCCTGCCTGATCTTGCGCATGTGGGTGGTGGCGTTGGAGACGTCGCCGGTGCCGGCCTCGCCCTTGGAGCGGATCATCGCCGCGCCCTCGGTGATGCGCCGCAGCGCCTCGCCGAGGCTGGTGGCGCCGCACACGAACGGGACGGTGAACGCCCACTTGTCGATGTGGTTGTCGTAGTCGGCGGGCGTGAGCACCTCGGACTCGTCGACGTAGTCGACGCCGAGCGCCTGCAGCACCCGGGCCTCGACGAAGTGGCCGATGCGGGCCTTGGCCATCACCGGGACGGACACCGCGGCGATGATCCCGTCGATCATGTCGGGGTCGCTCATCCGGGAGATGCCGCCCTCGGCGCGGATGTCGGCGGGCACCCGCTCCAGGGCCATGACGGCGACCGCGCCCGCGTCTTCGGCGATCTTCGCCTGCTCGGGCGTGACGACGTCCATGATCACGCCGCCCTTGAGCATCTCCGCCATGCCGCGCTTGACGCGGGCGGTCCCCGTCGCCGGTGCGGTGTTCTCAGGGACGGGAGTGGAAGTGGACACGGGCATTCCTTACATGACGGCCGATAAGTCACCTTCCATGATATTGCCTGCTCGTGCGACTCCCGGACCCGGCAGAGTGTCAGGGCCTCCTGGGCGTTCACTTACGAGGTGTAGGCCCTAGGGGGTGTAGGGCTTGCCGTCGTTGACGAGGACCACCCAGACCTGTCCCGGCGCGAAGTTCATCGGCTCGCCGGCCGCGGTGGTGAACGTGGTGCCCTTGTCCTCGGACGGGCGGTTCCACTTGGCCTTGTACGCCTTGCCGTCGCGCAGCACGAGGGCCCGTCCGGCGCCGGTGGTGTCGATCAGCGGCGTGTAACTGCCCAGGAAGTCGTGGAACTTCGACCGGGTGGTCCTGGCGTACTGGACGACGATCGTCCGCCCGCCGAGCCGGCCGCCCTCGGCGGCGCGGTCGGGGCGCCCGCCCCAGCTGGCGAGCCACCGCTTCTGCTTGGCCGACCAGGTGAACCCCATGTTCGCCGACGGCCACCTGGCGGTGAACGACTTGACCGGCTTGCCGCCCGCCGCCGGGGCGTCCCCGAAGCGGAAGCCGACGTCGCGCGGCGGCGTGGCCTTCGGCGCCCGCTTCAGCAGGGCCTTCGGGTCGGCGTACAGGTTGTAGGGGATGGGCTTGGCGCCCGACCTGAAGTACGCGCCGCCCGCCTTCTCCTGCGAGACGTCGTAGGCGGGCGACCTGCGGACGTACTTCTTCATCTTGCTCTGGACGCCGGAGAACGCGAACGCGGGCCGCCCGAACTGCGGCAGGAGGTGCAGGTCGGAGATGCGCGCGCTGCGGACGGGCCCGACCCGCCCCGGCAGCCTGGACGAGTACACCGCCATCAGCCGCGTCTCGCCGCCCTCGACCTGCTCGACGTACACGATGTCGGCGGCCGACACCCCGCTCTGCGGGAACGCCGGCGAGGTGTTCTCGATCTTGACGGCGAGGACGGGGCCGGTCAGGCCCTTCGTGCCGCCGGTGAACGGGTGCGTCGCGGGCGCGGGCGTCCCGCTCTCCCCCGGCTCGCCGGTGCTGCGCGGCGGCGGCGCCGACTCCGGGCCGCCGTCCGGGTCCGAGCAGGCCGGCAGGGCGGCGCCGAGGACGAGGACGCCGAGGCACGCGGCCGTCCCGCGCCGGACGGCGGTGTCCCAAACGAATCGCACGATGTGGCCCCTCCTTCGGACGGTCTGCCAGAGGGTAGCGAACGCGACGAATGCGTCCGGCCCCCGCCAGCCGTACGGCCATCCGGGGCCCGCGCGCTCAAATACCGGGCGGCCCGTGCGCTCAGATACCAGGTGGGTCGTCGTCGATCTCGAAGAAGTCCGGGAGCGGGGCGCGGCCCGCGAGCGGCAGGATCCGGATGAGCGGCTTGCGGCGCGCGATCCTGGCCTGGGCGACGGCGTCGTTGTAGAAGCGGCGCGCGTAGGCGACCTTCGCGGCGGACGAGGACAGCTCGTCCAGCACCGCCTCTCCGGCGCCCTGCGCGGTGAGGGTGCCGACGAACTCGGGCTGGTCGACGACGGCGCGCAGCGCCCGCGAAAGGTCGCTCTCGGCGAACTCGCGGTTGTCGGCGTCGGCGGTGCGGGCCTCGTGCGCGGCGGTGGCGAGCACCAGGCTGGCGGCCGGGTCGAGCAGCCGGGACGCGGCCAGCTCCAGCGCGGCGGCGGCCCGCCTGACCAGCGCGGCGTCCAGCGCGGCCCGGGCGGTCTCGACGCGGACGTGCAGCCGGTCGAGCCGGGTGGCGCGCCACGACACGTACACCGCGACGAGGAACGCGACGGCGAACCAGAACAGGACGTCGATGAGCCAGTCGTAGGACATCCGCGGCCGCCTAGGCGCCGAGTCCGGACTCGACGACGCCGACGCCGCTGAGGTCGACCGTCTCGTACACCCGCAGGACGTCCCGGGCCACGGACGACCAGTCGTAGGCGCGCACGGCGGCGCGGGCCTCGGCCGACAGCTGCTTGCGCCGGGCGGGGTCGTCGAGGAGCTCCCCGGCGGCGGCCGCGAGGGCCTCGTGGTCGCCGGCCGGGAACAGCGCCCCGGCGCGGCCGCCGAGCAGCACCCGGTCGAACGCCTCGATGTCGCTGGCCAGAATGGGCGCGCCCGCCGACATGGCCTCGGCCAGGACGATGCCGAAGCTCTCGCCGCCGAGGTTCGGCGCGACGAACACGTCCACCGAGTGGTAGGCGCGGACCTTGTCGTCCTCGCTGACCATCCCGAGGACGACGACCCGGCCGCGCAGCTCCGGCGAGACGCGGGCCACCACATCGTCGGCGTCGCCCGGACCGGCGAGCAGCAGCCGCAGGCCCGGACGCCGCCGTCCGAGGATCTCGAAGGCGCGCAGGAGGACGTCCAGGCCCTTGCGGGGCTCGTCCATCCGGCCGAGGAAGCCGAGGGCCCCGCCGTCGCCGGACGCGCGCGGCGCGGAACCGGCCGGCGCGACGCGGCCGGGCCAGCCGGGCAGCGGGTCCGCCATCGCGTACCGCTCGGTCGCGACGCCGTTCGGGATCAGCACGGCGTCGCCGCCGAGGTGGTCGACGAGGCTGGTGCGGGCGGCCTCGGACACGGCGATCCGGCCGGTGATCTTCTCCAGCGCGCTGCCCAGGATCGGCGACATGACCGACAGCGCCCGCGACTTGACGAACGAGGCGTGGAAGGTGCCGACGATCGGGCCGTCCGCCGCCCAGCAGGCGAGCAGGCCCAGCGACGGCGCCGCGGGCTCGTGGACGTGCAGCACGTCGAAGCCGCCCTCGTGGATCCAGCGCCGGACGCGGCCCGCCGACAGGAATCCGAACGCCAGCCGCGCCACCGAGCCGTTGTAGGGGACGGGGACGGCCCGCCCGGCCGACACCACGTGCGCCGGGAGCCGCGCGTCGTCGTCGGCGGGCGTGATCACCGACACGTCGTGGCCGAGCGCGATCAGCGCCTCGGCGAGGTCGCCGATGTGCTGCTGGACGCCGCCCGGCACGTTCCACGTGTACGGGCAGACGATCCCGACCTTCACCGCGTGCCGACTCTCATCGCGTGCCGACTCTCATCGAGCCCCGTCCGCCAGGTCTTCGACCCAGACTTTCTGCAGCATGTGCCAGTCTTCGGGGTGGGCGGCGATGCCCTCCTCGAAGGCCAGTGCGAGCTCCTGGGTCATGGCCTGGATCTTCTCCTGTCTGCCGCCCTCGCCCGGTACCGGGATCTCCTCGTGGACGCGCGCCGCCCAGTACTCGCCCTCGTACCAGAGTGTCACGGGAATGAGCGCGGCGCCCGTCTGGACGGCGAGCGCGGCCGGAACGGCGGGCATCCGGGCGGTGGCGCCGAAGAACCGGACGTCGATGCCGCTCTCGGTCAGGTCGCGGTCGACGACGAGGCACACCGGCCTCCCGGCGCGGAGCCGCTGGGCCATGCGGCCGAACGCGGACGCGCCCTGGTGCGCGAGGACCTCCATGCCGAGCCCCTCCCGGAACTCGACGAACCGGTCGAACAGCGACTCGGGCCTGAGCCGCTCGGCGACGGTGGTGAACGGGTACCCGCAGTGGACGAGCCACGCCCCGGCGTGCTCGTAGTTGCCCATGTGCGGCAGGGCGAGGATGACGCCGCGGCCCGCGTCGAGGTTGTTGAAGATCTTCTTCTCGCCGGTGATCCGCATCCGGCCGAGGATCCGCGCCCGGTCGTACTCGGGCAGCCGGAACACCTCGAGCCAGTAGCGGAAGTACGAGCGCAGCACCTGCTTGCTGAGGACGCGGACCTCGTCGTCGACGGCGTCCTTGCCGAGGACGCGGCACAGGTTCTTCTCCAGCTGCCGGACGCCCGCGCCGTAGCGGTGCCAGGTGCGGTCGGCGAGCGCGGTGAACGCGAACCGGGCGGCGCCCTCGGGCATCTTCCGGACGACCGTCCAGCCGAACGCGTAGGCGGCTTCGGTCACCTCGTCGCGGAGCGAGTGGCGGGCGGGGTCCCGCAGGTCCGCGGCGCGTCCCCGCGGGCGGGGGGCGTTCACGGTCTGGGCTCCGGCGCGGCCGCGTCGTCCGCCTGCGAACCCCCGGGGTGACCGCCGGGCTGGGCGGCGGCGTCCCTGGCCTGGACGTAGACCGTCGCGAACCGCTGCCCGATCGTGACGGTGCTCAGCGCGGCGAGCGCCCACAGCGCGATCGCGAGGATGAACGGCACGCCCAGCCCGTCGAACCCGGCGGCGACCAGCGCGACGATGAGCCGCTCGGCGCGCTCGGCGATGCCGACGTTGCAGGTGTAGCCGAGCCCCTCAGCGCGGGCCTTGGCGTAGGACACCACGGCCCCGGAGACCAGGCAGTACAGCGCGACCCAGGCGAGGGTCTCCTGCCCGTCCCGGTACAGCCCGATCATCAGCCCGGAGAAGATCGCGGCGTCGGCGACCCGGTCCATCGTGGAGTCGAGGAACGCGCCGAACTTGGAGATCTTGCCGGTGACGCGGGCGACGGCGCCGTCCAGCATGTCGAACAGCACGAACGCGGTGATGACCATCGTGCCCCAGAAGAACTCGCCGCGCGGGAACAGGACGAGCGCGCCGGCGGCGACGCCGAGCGTCCCGACGACGGTGATGGCGTTCGGCGACGGCCCGATCCGCGCGACCGCGTGGCCGACGGGCGTGAGTGCGCGTTCCAGTCCGGGCCTGATCTTGTTGAGCATCGCCGTCCGTTCTGATGGTCTCCGGGGCGCCCGCCGTCCGGCCTGCGGGGCCGCCCGCCGCAGCGCGCCCATCGTAGTGCTGCGGGCACGCACCGGTGGTCAGGGCCGGGTTTGGGCCGCCACGCCGCGGACAGATCACGGTTGATTGCCCTTCACCCCTTGTGGTCCCGCGCGTCACGGGAAAAGGTGGTGGTACGGGTGTGACGTCGGTCACGCACGTTGGACGAGGTCGGACGCCGCACTCGGACGTCAGGGCCGGGCCCCCCGCGAGGGCCTGGGCCCCAACCGCACGCGGGCCCCGCACGTGCGCG
This sequence comes from Actinomadura sp. 9N215, assembly GCF_044326345.1. NCBI lineage: Bacteria > Bacillati > Actinomycetota > Actinomycetes > Streptosporangiales > Thermomonosporaceae > Actinomadura > Actinomadura sp. 9N215. The sequence continues at coordinate 15,707 of NZ_JBIRBA010000039.1, forward strand.
ACACGGCGGACCCGTCCGAGGAGGTAGTCATGGCGGACAAGGGAGGCCACCCGGGAGCCCCCGGCAGGGCACCGGAGGCCGGCGGGTGCGACAAGGTGCGCAATGTCGCGCTGGTCGGCCATTCAGGGGCCGGGAAGACGACGCTCGTGGAGGCGCTGCTCGCCGCCACGGGCACGCTGCAGCGGGCGGGGAAGGTCGAGGACGGCACGACCGTCAGCGACTACGACGAGGTCGAGGTGCGCCAGCAGCGCTCGGTGAACCTCGCGCTCGCCCCGTTCGAGCACGGCGGAATCAAGATCAATCTCATCGACACCCCCGGCTACGCCGACTTCGTCGGCGACCTGCGGGCCGGGCTGCGCGCCGCCGACGCGGCGCTGTTCGTGATCTCGGCGGTGGACGGCATCGACGGCCTCAGCCGGATGCTGTGGGAGGAGTGCGCAGCCGTCGGGATGCCCCGCGCGGTCGTCGTCACCAAGATCGACCAGCAGCGCGGCGACTTCGACGACGTGGTCATGACCTGCCAGGACGTCTTCGGCGAGGGCGTCGCGCCGCTGTACTTCCCGGTGAGCAACGGGGACGGGCTGAAGGGCCTCATCGGGCTCCTGACCCAGCGGTGCCTCGACTACTCCACCGGGAAGCGCACCGAGTGCGACCCCGACCCGGAGTACCTGGACCAGATCTCCGAGCAGCGCGCGACGCTGATCGAGGGGATCATCCAGGAGAGCGAGGACGAGTCCCTCATGGACCGGTACCTGTCCGGCGAGGACATCGACGTCAAGGCGCTCATCGAGGACCTGGAGACCGCGGTGGCGCGCGGCAGCTTCTACCCCGTCCTCGCGACGTCGGTGCCGCACGGCGACCATCCGGGCCCGGTCGTCGGCATGCTGGAGCTGCTGGAGATCATCACCCAGGCGTTCCCGTCCCCCCTCGAACACGGCATCCCCTCCGTGACCCCGGTGCGCGGCGGCCCGCCGAAGGAGGTCTCCTGCGACCCGGACGGGCCGCTGATCGCCGAGGTGATCAAGACGACGTCCGACCCGTACGTGGGGCGGATCTCGCTGGTCCGGGTGTTCTCCGGGACGCTGCGCCCCGACACGACCGTGCACGTGTCCGGGCACGGCATGGAGGACCGCGGCCACGAGGACCACGACGTCGACGAGCGCGTCGGCGCGCTGACGTCCCCGATCGGCAAGGCGCAGCGGACGGTCTCGTCCTGCATCGCGGGCGACATCTGCGCGGTCGCGAAGCTCACCCGCGCGGAGTCGGGCGACACGCTCTCCGACCCGGGCTCCCCCGTGGTCATGGCCCCGTGGTCGATGCCCGACCCGCTGCTGCCGGTGGCGATCCGGGCGAAATCCAAGGCCGACGAGGACAAGCTCAGCCAGGCGCTCGGCCGCCTCGTCGCCGAGGACCCCACGCTCCGGCTGGAGAACAACTCCGAGACGCGGCAGCTCGTGCTGTGGTGCATGGGCGAGGCCCACGCCGACGTGCTGATCGACCGGCTCAGGTCCCGGTACGGCGTCGAGGTCGAGCGGGTCGAGCTGCGCGTCCCGCTGCGGGAGACGTTCGGCGGGGCCGCCAAGGGCCTCGGCCGGCACGTCAAGCAGAGCGGCGGGCACGGCCAGTACGGCATCTGCCACATCGACGTGGAGCCGCTGCCGTCCGGTGAGGGGTTCGAGTTCGTCGACAAGATCGTCGGCGGGGTGATCCCCCGGCAGTTCATCCCGTCGGTCGAGAAGGGCCTCAGGCAGCAGATGACGCGCGGCGTGTCCGCCGGGTATCCGCTGGTCGACGTCAAGGTCACGCTGCGCGACGGCAAGGCCCACTCGGTCGACTCGTCGGACATGGCGTTCCAGGCCGCCGGGGCGCTCGCGCTCAAGGACGCGGCGAGCCAGGTGCCGATCCTGCTGCTGGAGCCGGTCGACGAGGTGGACGTGCTCATCGCCGACGACTACGTCGGCCCGATCATGTCCGACCTGTCGTCGCGGCGCGGCCGGGTGCTCGGCTCCCAGGCGGTGCCGGGCGGCCGCACGATGATCAAGGCGGAGGTGCCGCAGCTGGAGATCGTCCGGTACGCGATCGACCTGCGGTCGATGTCGCAGGGCACCGGGACGTTCAGCCGGACGTTCCTGCGCTACGAGCCGCTCCCGTCGCATCTGGCCGAGAAGGTCGCCGAGTCCAACGACGGCTGACCGTCCGGGCACGGGTGGGGCGGCCCGGTCCGACCGGGCCGCCCCACACGGCACACCGGGCGCGTACACCGCCCCAGTACGCCGGGGTACACCGGACGAGTAGGCCGCGCGGGGCGCTCCGCGCTGGAGTTCATCCTTTCGTCACCCGCCTCTCATCCCAGAGGTTGAGACAAGGTCGGCCGCCGGGGCGATGATCTTCGCGAATCGCCGTGTAACGCTTAATCCGCGATGGAAAACGCGGGGGAAGAACAGCGGCGCCAGGGGCCCGGCCGGCGCCGCTTCGTCAAGAGCCTGGGGCTCGCGGCCGGGGGCCTGCTGGCGGGCGGCGCCGGCGTCGTCACCGAGCAGGCGTGGAAGGACAGGCCCGTCCCGGCCTCGGCCGCGTCGGTGGAGTCCTGGCGGCCGCCGGGCTGCCAGGTCGACGTGTTCTGGTCGGTCGACACCAAGCGCCGCCTCGTCGCGCTCACCTTCGACGACGGCCCGATGGAGCGGTGGACGCCGCAGGCCCTCGACGCGCTCGACGCCGAGAAGGTGCCCGCGACGTTCTTCGTCGTCGGGAGCCGGCTCGTCCGCAACGCCGAACTGGTCCGCGGGCGGTTCGACCGGCACGAGGTCGGCAACCACACCTGGCGGCACGACGACCTGTCGAGGATGAGCCACAAGAGCGCCTACGAGTCCATCCACCGGACGCACGAGGCGATCGAGAAGGTCACCGGCCGGACGCCGACGCTGCTGCGCCCGCCGTGGGGGCGGCTCGGCGGGACGACCCTGCACGTCGCCGCCGAGCACCGCTACGACATCGCGCTGTGGTCGCTGCTGGTGCAGGACCGGCGGTTCGACGACCGTCCGTCCAAGCTGGTGGACTCCGTCGTCGACAACGCCGCGCCCGGCGCCATCGTCCTCGCCCACGACGTCGGCGCGCCGAGCCGGAAGGTCGCCGTCCAGGAGCTGCCCGCCATGATCCGCGGCCTGCGGGAGCGGGGCTTCGAGTTCGTCACCGTGTCGCAGCTGCGGCAGGCCGCGACGTCTCCCGCGGCGGGCGGGCCCGCCCCGCGGGGCAACGGGGCGGGAGACAAAGCGATCTTCGTACCGGGACGGCACGGCGGCTCTAGGGTGGGGTGATGCACATCCCGGCCCACCGCCTCGGCGCGTCCGCGAGGCTCTGGCGGTCCGTCGTCGCCGCGTCCGTCGTCGGGACGCTCCTCTACACCAGCGCCTACGGGGACAACGACGCCTTCCCGCTCGGGCCGATGACGCAGTTCGCGTTCGCGGTGAAGGACGACGGCGGCACGATCAACTCGTTCTGGCTGGAGGCCGACACCGCGGCGGGCCGGCGCGTGAAGCTGTCCATGGACGCGGTCGGGACGGGCATGAAGCGCGCCGAGATCGAGGGGCAGATGAGCCGGATCGTCCGCGATCCGTCCCTGCTCCAGGGGATCGCCGAAGGGCAGCGCAGGCTGCATCCCGGCGACCCGAGGCTGACCAGGGTGTACGTCGTGCAGGAGATCAAGACGTTGAAGCGCGGCAAGGTCGTGTCGGTCACGAAGCGGGACCGCGTCGTCTGGGACGTGCGGTGACCGCGGCGGCGACACCGGAGGCGCCGCGTCCCGTCCAGGGCGAGGCCGGGGCGCCCGCGGACGCCCCCGCCCGCACCGCGTGGGACCGCTGGTGGTTCGGGCCGGTGCCGCGGGCCCGCGTCGCGTGGCTGCGGATCATCGGCTACGTGTTCCTGCCGTTCGACATGCTGCTGCTGACCAGCAGCTCGCTGGCGCACGCGCGGCTGCCCGCGGACCTGTACCAGCCCGTCCTGGCCGGGCGGCTGCTGCACCTGCCCGCGCCCACGCCGTGGTCCATGTACACGCTGCTGGTGGTGACGATCGCGGCCGGGTTCGTCGCGGCGACCGGCCGGGTCCTGCCGCGGGCGTCCGGGTACGTCGCCGCGTGCGGCTACCTGTGGTGGGTCACGATCAGCATGTCGTACGGCAAGGTCGACCACGACCATCTGGCGCTCGTCGTGGCGCTGTTCGTCCTGCCGAGCGTCGGGCGCGCGCGGGTCGGCGACACGCGGAGCTGCGAGGCGTCCGCGTGGTCGGTGCGCTGCGTCCAGATCGGCGTCGTGGCGGCCTACTTCCTGTCGGCGTGGGCCAAGGTGCGCATCGGCGGGTTCCCGGCGTGGCCGAACGGCAACACCGTCCAGTGGGCGCTGAGCCGCCGCGGGACGCCGTTCGGGCGCAGCCTCATCGACCACTCGGCGCTGCTGAAGGCCAGCCAGTGGATCATGTTCGTCGCGGAGGCGACGTCCCCCGTGATCCTGTTCCTGCGCGGGCGGCCGCTGTACCTGATGGTGCTGTTCTTCGCGGGCTTCCACGCCGTCACCTACGCGCTGATGACGATCCACTTCCTTCCGCACGCGATCTGGCTGGCGGCGTTCCTGCCCCTGGAGCGGCTCACCGGGCTGCTGCCCGAGCGGCTGCGCGGCCGGACGGCGGACGAGACGCCCGCCACCGGTCAGCGCGAGCCCCTCCCCTCCTGACCGGCGCCGGGACGCTCCGCCGCCGGGAGCCTGCACGCGGCCGTCCCGCCGGGCATGCGGTGCCGGTTGACCGCGACGAGCCGGTAGGCGGCGTGCGCGGCCCAGCTCACCGGAGCGATCCGGATGGCGACGCCGAGCGCCCGCCAGGCGCCGCCGGCCTCGGTGAGCAGGCGTCCGACGGCGTCCGCGCCGCCGCTGACCCGGCCCAGCCGGTCGACCCACAGCACCTCGTGCTCGGCCCGCTCGACCGTCGTGCCGAGGTCGTCCAGGTCGGCGAACTGGAACGGGACGACCTCGGCCCGGACGGGCACGTGCCGCTCCAGGAACCGCGCCGAGGACGTGCAGAAGCCGCAGTCGCCGTCGTACACCAGCACCGGCCGGTCGCGCCGCCTGAGGGGGCTCATGAGGCGGGCCAGGCGTCGGCGAGCATCTGCCGGGTGTCGCGCAGCAGCTGCGGCAGGACCTTGGTGTGCCCGACGACCGGCATGAAGTTGGTGTCGCCGCCCCAGCGCGGGACGACGTGCTGGTGCAGGTGCGCCGCGATGCCCGCGCCCGCGACGAGGCCCAGGTTCATGCCGACGTTGAAGCCCTGCGCGCCGCTGGCCTTGCGCAGCGCCGTGAGGGCCTGCCGCGTGAACAGGGCGAGCTCGGTGTACTCGGGCTGGTCCAGGTCGGCGTAGTCGGCGACGTGCCGGTACGGGACGACCATGAGGTGCCCGGAGTTGTACGGGTAGAGGTTCAGCACCGTGTACACCGACGCGCCGCGGGCCACGACGAGGCCCTCCTCGTCGGGCAGCTTCGGGATCTCGCAGAACGGGCAGCCGTCGCCCGAGCCCGCCCCCGTCGGCTTGTTCTCGCCCTTGATGTAGGCCATCCGGTGCGGGGTCCACAGCCGCTGGAATCTGTCGGGCTCGCCCGCGCCGCCCCGCTCCTCCTCGAAGCGGGGCCCAGGCTCGTTCTCTGCGCTCAAGGCGGCGGTCTCCTTTTGTTCACGGCCTGACCAGCAGCATAGAGAGCCGCGGCCGGGAGGCAGTAGCCGGGATCCCCGGCGGGAGCGCGCGGAGGACGCGCCCGCGATCGCATCCGTGCGTGACGCCGCGCGGGTCCCTCCGCCACCATGGTCACTCCACCGAACCCCAGGGAGCGATCATGACCGGGCTCGACAAGGGCTTCACCGGTAGTGGCGAGCCGCGGCCTGAGCCCGGTGCCAGGCCGTTCTTCCCCGGTCCGGCGGTGCGCGGCGGCACGGTGCCGCCGCCGGGGACGCCGCTCCCCGCGCCGCCCGCCGCGGCGGGCCCGGCCGTGACGTCGGGCGCGAACGCGCTGCCGATGACCCTGCAGGGCTCGCCGGGCGACATCACCACCGGGGTGGACGGCCGCGTCACGATCGAGAACGGCGTCATCGGGAAGATCGCCGCGCTGGCGGCGCTGGAGGTCAGCGGGGTCGCCGCGCTCGTCCCGCGCCCCGGCGGCGCGGGGGGCGGGCCCGACGCCCCGGGCGGCGCGCGGGCGCGGGCGGGCGTGCGCGTCGACCTCGACGAGGGCGCGGACGAGGTCACCCTCGACGTCGCCATCGCGGTCGAGTACGGCGCCGTCATCAAGGACGTCGCCAGGATGGTGAAGGCGAACGTGGCGCGGGTCGCGGGCCTGATGCTGGGGATGCGGATCACGGCGGTCAACGTGTCGGTGCAGGACGTCCAGGTACCGGACGCCCAGCCCGCGCCCGGCGCACAGCCCGCACCGGGCGGTCAGGCCGCACCGGGCGGTCAGGCCGCGTCCCACGGGCAGGCCGCGCACGGCGGTCAGGCGGCGGCGCGGGCGTAGCAGGTCTGCATCGCGACGCCGACCGACACCGTCGTGACCTTGACGCGCTGGACGAGCCGCGGCGCGACCCCCGTGAAGTGGAACGTGTGCGGCCCGCCGCCCCGGACGGTCGTCTGCTGGGACGCGGGCGCCCGCCCCCCGTCCAGGGACATCTCGGCCCGGATCGCCCCGCTGGCGGAGACGGCGACGACGACGTCGACCCCGTCGCGGACGGCCCGGTAGTACGCCGTGCCCCGCGGGCACCAGGTCGCCTCGGCCGACCCGTTCTGCTCGGGGATCCGCGGCCCGCCGCCCTGCTCGCCCGGGTACGGCCCGCCGCCGCGGTCCTGCGGCGGCGCCGGGCGCGCCGGCCCGGCGGGCAGGTCGCTTCCGCCGGGGCCGCCCGGCTGCCCGCCGGTCGGCGCGGCGGACGGATCCGCCGAGCCCCGCGCCCCGGCGGCACCGGCGTCGCGCTCGCCGTCGTCCATCAGGGGCATGAGGAGCACCACGAGCGCGGCCGCCGCCAGCAGCACGGCGCCGCCGTAGCCGCCGACCCGGACCCAGCGGGACCGGGACCAGCGGGACCCGGGCCGCCGCACCGGCCGCCCGGGTCTCGTCCGCCGTCCCGTCAGCACGCGCGCCGTCAGATCTGGACGCGCGCCTCGACCGCCTTGACGATCTCGTCGACCGCCTCGGCGATGGGGACGCCGTTCTTCTGCTCGCCGTTGCGGTACCGGAACGACACCGCGTCCTTGGCCACGTCGTCGTCGCCCGCCAGCAGCATGTACGGGATCTTCTGCTTCTGCGCGTTGCGGATCTTCTTCTGCATCCGGTCGGACGAGGCGTCCACCTCGACCCGGATCCCGCGCTCGCGCAGCGCGGCGGCGACCCCGTCCAGGTGCGGGACGTGGTCGTCGCCGATCGGGATGCCGACGGCCTGCACCGGCGCGAGCCACGGCGGCATCGCGCCCGCGTAGTGCTCCAGCAGCACGCCGAAGAACCGCTCGATCGACCCGAACAGCGCCCGGTGGATCATGACGGGCTGCTGCCGGGTGCCGTCCGCCGCCTGGTACTCCAGGCCGAACCGCTTGGGCTGGTTGAAGTCGACCTGGATGGTGGACAGCTGCCAGGTGCGGCCGATGGCGTCCTTGGCCTGCACGGAGATCTTCGGGCCGTAGAACGCGGCGCCGCCCGGGTCGTCGACGAGGTCGAGGCCGGACTCCTCGGCCGACCTGCGGAGCGCCTCGGTGGCCTCCTCCCAGTCGGCGGCGTCCCCGATGAACTTCGGCGAGTCGTCGCGGGTGGACAGCTCCAGGTAGAACTCACTCAGCCCGTAGTCGCGCAGCAGGTCGAGGACGAAGGCGAGCAGGTCCTTCAGCTCGTCGCCCATCTGCTCCTTGGTGCAGTAGATGTGCGCGTCGTCCTGGGTCATGCCGCGGACGCGGGTGAGGCCGTGCACGACGCCGGACTTCTCGAACCGGTACACCGACCCGAACTCGAACAGCCGCAGCGGCAGCTCCCGGTAGGACCGGCCGCGCGCCCGGAAGATCAGGTTGTGCATGGGGCAGTTCATCGGCTTGAGGTAGTAGTCGCCGCCGTCGACCTCCATGGGCGGGAACATGTCGTCCTTGTACCAGCCGAGGTGGCCCGAGGTCTCGAACAGGTCGCCCTTGGTGATGTGCGGGGTGTTGACGAACTCGTAGCCGCTCTGCTCGTGCCGCCTGCGGGAGTAGTCCTCCATGACGCGGCGGACGACGCCGCCCTTCGGGTGGAACACGGCGAGGCCGCTGCCGATCTCGGGCGGGAAGGAGAACAGGTCGAGCTCGGCGCCGAGCCTGCGGTGGTCGCGCTTCTCGGCCTCCTCCAGGAACCTCAGGTACTCGTCCTGCTTCTCCCTGGACTCCCACGCGGTGCCGTAGATCCGCTGGAGCTGCGGGTTCTTCTCGCTGCCGCGCCAGTACGCGCCGCCGGACCGCATCAGCTTGAACGCGGGGATCACCCGGGTGGACGGCAGGTGCGGGCCGCGGCACAGGTCCTTCCAGCGCAGCTCGCCGGACTTGGCGTCGAGGTTGTCGTAGATGGTCAGCTCGCCGCCGCCGACCTCGACGTTCGCGCCCTCGGCCGCGTCCCCTATGGCGTCGTCCGAGCCGCCGGAGCCCTTGAGGCCGATGAGCTCCAGCTTGTAGGGCTCGGCGGCCAGCTCGGCGCGGGCGTCGTCGTCGGAGACGGGACGGCGGGCGAACCGCTGCCCCTGCTTGACGATCTCGCGCATCCGCTTCTCGACGCGCTTGAGGTCGTCGGGGGTGAACGGCTCGGCGACGTCGAAGTCGTAGTAGAAGCCGTTCTCCACGGGCGGGCCGATGCCGAGCTTCGCCTCCGGGAACAGCTCCTGGACGGCCTGCGCCATGACGTGCGCGGCGGAGTGCCGCATGATCGCCCGTCCGTCGGCGGAGCCGATCTCGACGGGCTCGACCGCGTCGCCGTCGCGCAGCTGGGACGCGAGGTCGCGCAGCTCGCCGTCGACCCGGGCCGCGATCACGGTGCGGCCGTCGGCGTCCAGCGCCTGGCCCGCGGTGGTGCCCGCCGGCACCGCCCGCTCGCCGCCGTCGACGGTGATGCGCAGCTCGGACACGGATTCTCCTCGTGGTGATGGGCCGGGATCAGCGGGTTCCGATGGTATCCACTCGGGGTGGCTCCCGGACGCGTCCGGATTCATCTTCGGCTCCTCTCGTGCCGGAGGGCGCCGAGGCGGTCCCGGTCAGCGGCCCTGGAAGGCGCAGCCCCTGAAATGCGAAGGGCCCCGGGATCGCTCCCGGGGCCCCACCGCGTGCAATGTCAGGACATGCCGCCGTCGCGCCGGGAGTGACCCGGCGTCGTCGTCTCGAACACGTGCGGCATGGATTCAGCGTAACCGATGGGGGCGAGGCGGCGCACGGCCGTAAAAGCGCGGGCTCAGGTGCTGGCTCGGGGGGCGGCGAGGTCGTCCATGTCCTCCAGCTCGCGTCCCTTGGTCTCGGGGACGGCGCGGATCACGAACACCAGCGCCAGGACGGACGCCACCGTGTAGACGCCGTACGCCAGGCCGAGGGAGAACCCGGAGATGCCGGGGAACGTCGTGGTGATCACCCAGTTGGCGAGCCACTGCGCCGCCGCGGCGACGGCGAGGGCGGACGCGCGGATGAAATTGTTGAACATCTCCCCCAGCATCACCCAGACCACCGGGCCCCACGTCGCGGCGAACGAGGCGACGAAGACGTTGGCGGCGACCAGCGCGACGGGCCCGGCTAGGTCGCCGAGGCGGGGATCGCCGTCCACGACCGGGGCGGTGGCGAAGCAGATCGTCAGCAGGCCGAGCGAGACGGCCATTCCGGCGGCGCCGCCGAGCAGCAGCGGCCGCCGCCCGACCCGGTCGACGAGCGCGATCGCGACCAGCGTGAACACGACGTTGACCAGCGAGTTGATCACCGAGGTGAGCATGGCGTCGTCCTCGGAGAACCCGACGGCCTGCCACAGCGACGACGAGTAGTAGAAGATCACGTTGATGCCGACGAACTGCTGGAACACCGACAGCAGGACGCCCACCCAGACGATCGGCAGCAGCCCGAGCCTGCGGCCGCGCAGGTCGCCCAGGCGGACGGGCCGGTCGCTGGCGATCGACCGCTCGATGTCGCCGATCTTGGCGTCCACGTCGCCGTGCCCCATCACCCGGGCGAGGACCTGCCGGGCGCGCGCCACCTCGTGCTTCTTCACCAGGTACCGGGGCGACTCGGGGATCATCGTGGCGATGAGGCCCCACAGCACGGCCGGGACCATGGCGCTGGCGAACATCCACCGCCACGCGCCGCCGCCCCAGGGGAACGTTCCGGTCGCGCCGCCGTCGGACACCTGGGCGATGACGTAGTCGACGACGAGCGCCGCGAAGATGCCGAGGACGATCGCCATCTGCTGGAGCGAGCCGAGCCGTCCGCGCAGCGCGGCGGGCGCGATCTCGGCGATGTAGGCGGGCGCGATGACGGACGCCGCGCCGATGGCGACGCCGCCGACCAGGCGCCAGAACGTCAGGTCGACCGGGTTGACCGCCAGCGCGGAGCCGAGCGAGCTGAGCACGAACAGCAGGGCGGCGAGGTGCATCACCCGGACCCGGCCGACCCGGTCGCTGAGCGGCCCGGCGAACCAGGCGCCCGCGGCGCAGCCGAGCAGCGCGGCCGACACGACGAACCCGACGGCGAAGCCGCCAAGGCCGAACGTCTCCTTGAGCGCGTCGACCGTCCCGTTGATCACCGAGGAGTCGTAGCCGAACAGGAATCCGCCGAGGGCGGCGGCGCCCGCGAGGAGCACGGCGGTGGCGACGGAGTGGGACGGCGCGTCCGGCCCCCGCCCGTCCGGCGGGCGCCCAGTCGCCCGCGGGTCGTCCGCGGGTCTCGGTCCGCCGTCCGGTGTCGTCATGGGGGCTGATCTTCCCCCGGAAGCGGACCTTAGTCGCGGACGGCGATCCCGAGGACGTGCGGCGACGCCGGGTTCGCCCGGCTGGACGCCGGGAACTCGAAGTGCCGCTCCTCCCGTACGGTGAAGCCCGAGCGGGCGATCCACTCGTCCGTCGGGCGGGTCAGGCGGCAGCCGGCGGCGAGGAACGGCCACACCACGTCGGCGTAGCGCTGGAACCGCACCTTCCCCGGCGTCCGGCCGCGGACGTGCTCGTAGTAGCGCAGCTCCCCGCCCGGCTTGAGGACGCGCCGCAGCTCGGCGAGCGCGCGGACGGGATCGCGCACCGAGCACAGCACGAGGGAGGCCACCGCCACGTCGAAGGAGGCGTCGTCCGCGTCGAGGGCCTCGGCGACGCCGGGCCGCACGGTGACGGGGACGGGCGCGCCGGCGGCGGAGCGGGCGGCCCGCGCGCGCAGCCGCGGCTCGGGCTCGACGGCGACGACCTCGGTGACCTCGGGCGGGTAGTGCGCGAAGTTGGCCCCGTATCCGGCGCCCACCTCCAGCACGCGGCCGGACGCGCCCGCGAGCAGCTCGGCGCGGTGCGCGTCGCCGCCCGCCTTGGCGCACCCGGCGTCGAGGCGCGGATAGAGCCGGGCGAAGATCGGATGGCTGAGGTCGCTCATTCCCGCAGTCTCCGTCGCCCCGGCGATCATCGCAAGATCACCCGCCGGGGCGCGCCGGACGGCGGCGGACGCCTGATACCAGGGAGGCGGGTCGCATCTCCCTCCACCGGGGCAGGCCGTTCCCGCGCAGGTCGTTCTAGGCTCGACGTCAAATGAACGATCTAGAACACGGCGCGCACGGGGCCAGGCCGCGGCTGATCGCCGGCGTCCGCGCCGCGCTCGTGCCCGGACGCGACGACCCGGCCGTCACACTGCTGCCCGGGAACCTGTCGCTGCGCATCCCGATCCTGGCGCTCCTGCTGGCGATGACGATCGGCTTCACCGCCGGGTCCATCGCGATCGCGATCGTGGAGTACCACGTCAAGCCCGGGCTCGCCTGGCCGCTCGGCGTGCTGCAGGCGACTCCGCTGATCTTCGCGGCGCGGTGGCCGCTCGCCGCGTGGCGGGTCGCGGCGGCCGGGCTGCTGCTGACGGTGTTCGTCCGCCACGGGACGGGCTTCATGCCGTGGCCGGTCACCGCGATCCTGGCGCTGATCGTCATCCTGTTCTTCACCGGGGTCGGCGCCGACCGGCAGACGACCGTCGGGGTCGGCACGGTCACGATCGCCGGGGTGCTGGTGCCCGCCGTGGTGTTCGGGATGCCCGGCTGGTTCGGGATGATCCTCGCCGGGATCGTGGCCGTGGCGCTGACGTTCGGCGACGCGGTCGGCGGGCGGCACTCGGCCGTGGAGGAGCTGCGCAGACGGGAGGAGCAGCACCGGCAGGACCTCGCCCGGCAGGCGGTGCTGGAGGAGCGCGCCCGCATCGCCCGCGAGCTGCACGACGTGGTGGCGCACCACATGTCGGTGATCGCGATGCAGGCGGAGGCCGCGCCGTTCAAGATCCCCGACCTGCCGGACGCGGCGAAGCAGACGTTCGGGGTGGTGCGGGACGCGGCGCGCGAGGCGCTGACCGAGACCCGCCGCGTCGTGGGGCTGCTGCGGTCCGACGACGAGGGCGCCGAGCGGGCCCCGCAGCCCGGCCTGGACCGGCTGGACGAGCTGGTCGCCGCGGCCCGCCATTCCGGGCTGTCGGTGGCGACGGTCGTCGTCGGGATGCCGCGGCCGCTGGACGCCGGCGTGGACCTGTCGGCGTACCGGATCGTCCAGGAGTCGCTGAGCAACGCGTCCCGGTACGCGCCGGGCGCGCAGGTCCATGTCGAGATCAAGTACGGCGCGGAGGCGCTGACGGTGTCGGTCGTCGACGACGGGCCGCGCAGCACGCCGGCGGAGTCGCAGGGCGGCGGGCACGGCCTGGTCGGGATGCGCGAGCGTGTGACGATGCTCGACGGCCGCTTCGACGCGGGCCCGCGCGCCGAGGCCGGCTGGTCGGTCGTCGCCGAGTTGCCCTACGGGGACACGGATTGATCTAAAGGGCCCGTAGGGTTGGGGCCGTGACCATTCGGGTGCTGATCGCCGACGACCAGGTGATGATCCGCGACGGGCTCGCGGCGCTGCTGTCCTCCGACCCGGGGATCGAGGTGATCGGGCAGGCGGGCAACGGCCGCGAGGCGGTGGAGATGGCCCGCCGGCTCGACCCGGACGTGATCGTCATGGACATCCGGATGCCGGAGATGGACGGCCTCGCCGCCACCGCCGAGCTGGTCGGCGAGCCCGACCCGGACGCCGACCCCGCCGGGGCGCGGCCGAAGGTCCTCGTCCTCACGACGTTCGACCTGGACGAGTACGTGTACGAGGCGCTCGGCTCCGGCGCGAGCGGGTTCCTGCTGAAGGACGCGTCCGCCGCCGACCTGGTGAACGGCGTGCGGGTGGTGGCGGGCGGCGACGCGCTGCTCGCCCCGTCGATCACGCGGCGGCTGATCGGCGACTTCGCGCGGCGGCGCCGCCACCAGCGGCCGAGCCCGAAGGCGACGGCGGCGCTGACGCCGCGGGAGCTGGACGTGCTGCGCCTCATCGCGCGCGGGCTGTCCAACGCCGAGATCGCCGGGGAGCTGGTGCTGGCCGAGCAGACGGTCAAGACGCATGTCGGGCATGTGCTGACCAAGCTTGCGCTGCGCGACCGCACTCAGGCCGTCGTCTACGCCTACGAGAACGGCCTCGTCGGCTGACCCCGTCCCGGGCGCTCGGCGGTCAGCGGGACGGGTCGAGGACGAGCTTGCCGGACGTGCGGCGGGCGCGCAGGTCCTCGTGGGCCCGCCTGGCCTCGGTGAGCCCGTACTCACCGCCCGCGACGACGCGGAGGCGGCCGTCGGCGGCGAGGCCGAACAGGTCGTCCAGCGCGGTGCGCATGACGTCGCCGGGGAGCTGGAAGACGTGCGCCAGCCACATGCCCGCGATCGTCGTGGAGTGCGCCATCAGCGCGGCGGGACGGACGGGCGACGGCTCCGTCCGCGACGCCATCCCGTAGAAGGCGAGCCGCCCGAACGGCGCGAGGGCGCGCAGGCTCTGGTCGGTGACCGTCCCGCCCGTCATCTCCAGGACGGCGTCGACGCGCCGCCCGCCGTTGGCGTCGATCAGCGCGGCGGTGAGGTCGGGCTCGTTCGCGTCGACCGCGGCGTCGGCGCCGAGTTCGAGGGCGAGGCCGCGCTTGGCCTCGGACGAGGCGGTGGCGATGACGCGTCCGGCGCCCCAGGCCTTGGCGAGCTGGACGGCGATCGTCCCGACCCCGCCCGCGGCGGCGTGCACGACGACCGACTCGCCCGGCTCCAGGTGGACGCTGCGGCGCAGCAGCAGCCACGCCGACGCCCCCTGGACGATCATGCCGAGGGCGGTGACGTCGTCGACGGCGTCCGGGACGTCCCACGCCAGCGCCTCGGACGCGACGGCCTTCTCCGCGTAGCCGCCGGTGCCGACGAGCGCGACGACGCGTCTCCTGTTCGCTGGGCCGTCCCCCGTGGTGCCGACGACCTCGCCGCCCGGCACCATCGGCAGGGTGGACGGCGACACGTAGCTGTTCTCGGCCTGGTGGGTGTCGGCGTAGTTGACGCCCGCCCGCGAGACGTCGATGAGCAGGTGCCCGGGTCCCGCCGACGGGTCGGGCAGCTCGGTGACGTCCAGGACCTCGGGCCCGCCGAACTCGGTGATCTGTATCGCGCGCATGGTCCTCCTGCCGTGGTCTGTGTTCAGCGGGGGCCGGGGACGCCGCGGAACCTGAACGGCTCCGGCGGGCGGCCCGGCACGACGTACCAGGCTTCGCCGGTGCCGTCCGCGTCCAGGATCCGCATGAACGCGTCGACGACGTCGTCCACGTCCAGGATCGGGAACCCGGTCTCCTGGAGATGCCCCTTGAGCGGGACGAGGATGCCGGTGTCGGCGAACGACGGGCACAGCGCGTTCACCCGGACGCCCTCGCCGGCGAACGCGGGGCCGAGCGCGCGGACGAGTCCGACCACGGCCGCCTTGTTCGCGCCGTAGACGGGGTCGAACGGCGTCGCGGTGAGCGCGGCCATGCTGGCGGTCGCGACGATGTCGCCGCCGCCGCGGGCGCGGATCGCGGGCAGCGCGGCGTGCGCGCCGAACACGACGCCGTCGAGGTTGACGCCCATGGCGCGCCGGTACGCGGCGAGGTCGAAGTCGTCGCCGACTCCCCCGCCGCCCGCGACGCCGGCGTTGAGGAACGCGACGTCCAGCCCGCCGAAGCGGCCGACGGCGGCGGCGACCGCGGCCTCGCTGTCGCCGGGTTCGCGCACGTCGCAGGGGACGAACGCGCCGTCCAGCTCCTCGGCGAGCGCCGCGCCGGCCGCCGCGTCGACGTCGGCGAGGACGACCCGGGCGCCCTCCCGGGCGAGCCGCCGCGCCACCGCCGCCCCGATGCCGTTGGACCCGCCGGTGATCAGGGCGACCTTCCCGGACCCGTCGAACCCCGCCATGGGGACTCCCTCATGAAGTAACTGACTCGTCAGTTACCCTAACGGAATGGACTTCGGTTTGAGCGGGCGGGCCCGGGAGCACCTCGACCGCCTCCAGGACTTCATGGACGCCCACGTCTACCCGGCCGAGCCCGTCTACGCGGCCCAGCGGGCGGAGCTGCGCGCGGCGGGCCGCGAGCACCACGTCCCGCGGGTCGTCGAGGACCTCAAGGCCGAGGCGCGTAAGCGCGGCCTGTGGAACCTGTTCCTGCCGGCCAGCCGGGACCCGGCGCACGGGTTGTCCGTGACCGACTACGCCTCGCTGGCCGAGATCCTCGGCCGCTCCCCCGAACTGGCGCCCGAGGCCACCAACTGCGCGGCGCCCGACACCGGCAACATGGAGGTCCTGCACCTGTTCGGCACGCCCGCGCAGAAGGAGCGCTGGCTCGCGCCGCTGCTGGACGGCGAGATCCGCAGCGCGTTCGCGATGACCGAGCCGGACGTCGCCAGCTCCGACGCCACCAACATCTCCACCCGCGTCGAGCGCGACGGCGACCACTACGTCATCAACGGCCGGAAATGGTGGATCACCGGCACCGCCGACCCGCGCTGCACGATCATGATCGTGATGGGCAAGACGGATCCGGGCGGGCACCCGTACCGGCAGCAGTCGATGGTGCTGGTGCCGATGGACACGCCGGGCGTGGAGGTCGTCCGGCCGCTGCCCGTGTTCGGCTACCAGGACCAGCACGGCCACTGCGAGATCACGTTCACCGACGTCCGCGTCCCGGTGGAGAACCTCGTCGGCGAGGAGGGCGGCGGGTTCGCCATCGCGCAGGCCCGGCTCGGGCCCGGCCGCGTCCACCACTGCATGCGCGCGGTCGGCGTGGCGGAGCGGGCGCTGGAGCTGATGTGCGAGCGCGCGGTGTCGCGCGAGGCGTTCGGGGGGCCGCTCGCCAGGCAGGGCGTCGTGCGGGAGCGGATCGCCGAGTCCAGGATGGCGATCGAGCAGGCCCGGCTCCTCACGCTGAAGACCGCCTGGCTGATCGACGAGCACGGTGTCCAGGCCGCCAGGTCCGAGGTCGCGGCGATCAAGGTGGTCGTGCCGCGCATGGCGCTGGACGTCGTCGACAAGGCGATCCAGATGCACGGCGGCGCGGGCGTCAGCGGCGACACCCCGCTCGCGGCCATGTGGGCGGGCCTGCGGACGCTGCGCCTCGCGGACGGCCCCGACGAGGTCCACGTCCGGTCGGTGGCCCGCGCCGAGCTGGGCAGGTACGTCGGCGCATGACGGCGGACGGGGCGGGCGCGGGCAGGCGGCGGATGCCGCAGGCCCGGCGCCGCGAGCAGCTCCTCCGGGTGGCGCTGGCGGAGTTCGGCGGGCGCGGCTACCACCTGACGCAGATGGAGCACGTCGCGGCGGCGGCGCAGGTGTCCAAGGCGCTGCTGTACCAGCACTTCACGTCGAAGGAGGAGCTGTTCACCGAGGTCACCGAGGCGATCGTCGCCGAGCTGACCGGACGGCTCAACGCGGCGGTGCTCGCCGCGCACGGCTCGGCGGACGGCATCCGCGCCATGATCCGGGTCCTGTTCGACTACGCCACCGAGGAGCCGGACGCGTGGGCCCTCGTCGTGCGGCATCTCGACAAGCCCCTCGACGAGCCCCTCGACAGGTCAGGGGCCGGGCTCGGGCTGCGCGAGCTCCGCGACCGGCTCGGCGCCGCGTTCGCCGACCTGCTGCTGCGCCGCCGCCGCGCCGACCCGAAGCTGTCGCGGGCCGCGCTGGAGGTGAACGAGCGGCGGGCGCGGCTGCTCGTCCCGCTGATGTACGGGTCGATGCTGTCGATGGTCTCGTGGTGGCTGGAGCACCCCGACACGCCGCGCGAGCGCGCCGAGCAGATGGCCGTGGAGTTCATCTGGCTCGGCCTGGACCGGCTCCGCACCGGCGAGCGCCTCCCCAAGGCGGACGAGGCCGGGCAGGCGGAGGGCTAGCGGAGGGCTAGCGGACCACGTCAGCGGAGGACGTCAGCGGAAGACGTCGTCGCGGGCCAGGTCGAGGGCGGTCAGCACCGCGCCGCGCAGGACCGTGTCGCCCTCGACGCCGCTGGCCCGCACCTCGGTGGACGCCGGGGACATCCGCCCGAGCCGTTCCGCGACAAGCCCGGCCAGCCGGTCGCCGCCCACGCGGCCCAGCTCGCCGCCGAGGATGACGAGGCCCGGGTCCAGGACGGCGACCAGCGCGAACACCCCCTGGACGATCCGGTCCGCGAACGCCTCGGGGCCGAGGTCGCGCTCGGCGTCCATGAGGTCGCAGAAGTCCATGCCGCCGAACTTGAGCAGGCCGACCTCGCCCGCTCCGCCGGACGCGCCGCGGCGGAGGCGTCCGTCCAGGAAGACCGCGGCGCCGACCCCGTCGGCCATCCACAGCAGGGCGAAGTCGTCGCGTCCGGCGGCGGCGCCCGTCCGGTGCTCGGCGATGCCGGACAGGTTGACCTCGTTCTCCAGCGTCACCCGCGTGCCGAGCCGGTCCGCCAGCGCGGGGCCGAGGTCGGGACGCCAGCCGGGCACGCCGCTGTCGGAGGCGAGCCCGGTGCGCGGATGGATCAGCCCTGGCGTGCCGAGCACCACCGTGTGCGGGACCCGCCCGCCCGCGGCCTCCGCGACCGCCTCGGCGATGAGCGCGACCAGATCCGGCGCCTCGGGCAGCGGACGCGACACGACGCCGCCCTCGTTCCCCGCGATGTCGGCGACGCCCACATGGACGGCGTCCCGGCGCAGGTTCACCCCGGCCACGTGCGCGCGTCCGGCCACGAGCCCGTAGAGGCGCGCGTTCGGGCCGCGCCGGTCGGCGCCTGTCTCTCCCGCCACCTCGATCAGCCCGCCCGCGCGGAGCCGTTCGATCAGGTCGGACACGGTCGGCCGGGACAGCCCGGTCAGCGTGCGCAGCTGCGGCGCGGTCAGCGGACCCCGCTCAAGCAGCAGGTCGAGCGCGAGCCGGTCGTTGATCGCCCGCGCCATCGTCGGGTCTGCGGTCTTCACGCTCCCCATAATAATCAGGGTTCCTGCCTGTTTTCGCTTTTCATCAGGAAGCCTGCCTGTTAGTTTCTGGAACCATGAACCCTCAGCACCGTGCCATCGGCATCGTGTTCGCCGTCCACGGGGCCGTGGCCGGGACCCTCGCCACCCGCATCCCCTGGATCCAGGACAGGCTCGACCTCTCCCCGACCGTGCTCGGCCTCGCGCTGCTGTGCCCGTCCATCGGCGCCTTCACCGCCATGCCGACCGCGAGCCGCATCGCGCACCGGATCGGCGAGCGGCGGGCCATCCGCATCCTGGTGCTGGCGTGGAGCGCCGTCCTCGCGCTGCCCGCGCTCGCGCCCGCCCCCGCCTGGCTGTTCGCGGCCATGCTGCTGTACGGCGCGGCGGCCGGGATGTGCGACATCGTCATGAACGCCCACGGGGTCGCCGTGGAGCGGCACCTGCGGCGGCCGGTCATCTCCGGGCTGCACGGCCTGTGGTGCCTCGGCAGCCTCGCCGCCGGCGGCGCCGGCGTCCTCGCCGCGCACGCCCGGGTGGACGCCCGGCTGCACCTCGGCCTGGTCGCGGCCGTGCTGCTCGCCGTGGGCGCCGTGGCCGGACGCGGGCTGCTCGCTGACCGGCCGTCCGAGGGCGTCCAGGCGCCGCGCCGCTTCGCGCTGCCGACCCGCGCCGTCCTCGCCATCGGCCTCGTCGGGTTCTGCGGCACGTTCGCCGAGGGCGCGAGCGCCGACTGGTCCGCCGTGTACCTCACCGAGGTCGCGGACTCCGGCCCCGGCCTCGCCGCCGCCAGCTACACGCTCTTCATGTCGTGCATGGCGGGCACGCGGCTCGCCGGGGACCGCCTCGTCCGGCGGTTCAGCGCGCCGCGGGTCGTCCGGTACGGGGGCTCGGTCGCGGTGCTCGGCGGCGTCCTGGTCGTCGTCTCCCGGGCCCCGCTGCCCGCCATGGCCGGGTTCGCGCTGCTCGGCGTCGGCGTCGCGACGGTCCTGCCGCTGGTCTTCGCGGCCGCCGCCGACACCGGCTCGACCCCGGGCGAGGGCGTCGCGGGCGTCGCGACGATCACCTACCTGTCCGGCCTGACCGCGCCCGCCGTCACCGGCTGGACGGCCGGAGCCCTCTCCTATCCCGCCGCCTTCGCCATGATCACCTGCGTGGTCGCGGTCATGACCCTCTCCGCCGGCGCCCTCCGCCCGCGCGGCGGCGCGGCGGCCAAGGCCGCGGCTGCCGAGTCCACCACCGAAGCCGCGGTGCGCTAGCCGGATCCGAGCCGGGTGGTTCGTTCGGATCGTTCGGCGCGGCGGGCGATGGCGCGGAGCATTTCGAGGCGGATGAAGCCCGCGCCTCCGGCGCGGATGAGCAGCCAGTAGGGGGCGAAGGCGCGGCGGGCGGCGGCGTCGGTGGCGTGGATACGGGTTTCGGCGGCCAGCAGGGTGCGTCCGCCGGGCAGCGGGGAGAGCTGGAAGCTCATCGCCGCCTTGGCCCAGCCCGGCTCGGCGAAGGCGGCGAAGCCCTCCGGTGTCGTGGTCGAGTCCGGGCCGGGCACGGGGCGCGGGCGCCAGAACTTGGCCACTTTTCCGGCGACGGCCTCGCGGGCCTCTTGCTCGCCCAGGAGGGGCATGGGGATGGCTTCCAGGATCGGGCCGCTGAGACGGTTCCTGCCGGCGTGGCGGACGGCCATGAGCAGCCGGGTCACCGGGAGTTCGGCGTGGGTGACCGTGTGCAGGGCCGTCCAGACCTGTTCGGGTTCGGCGGCGATCCGCCGGGTGTAGCGGACGCGGAAGTCGTAGGCGGGCAGCAGCCGGTCGATGAGCCGGTCCATGGCGATCTCCCTTGTGGACGGTGCCGTACAGAATGGTAATGTACGGAACCGTCCAGAACGCTGTCCAGCGGAGGTGACCCATGCCACGGACCGCCCGTCTCACCCGTGAGGACTGGGCCGAGGCCGCCCTGGCGATGCTCGCCGAGGGCGGCCCGGCGGCGGTGGCCGTCGAGCCGGTCGCGGCCCGGCTGGGCGCCTCCAAATCCAGCTTCTACTGGCTGTTCGCCGACAGGCGCGCGTTGCTGGAGGCGGCTCTGGAGCGGTGGGAGCGGCGTCAGACCGACGCGGTGCTTCCGGGGTTGGCGGCCATCGCCGACCCGGCCGAGCGGCTGCGGGTGCTGGTCCGGCAGGCGTACGCGGCGGTCGAGGGCGCGGACCTGGCGCTGCGGCTGCTGACCGAGTCGGGCGACCCGGTCGTCCGGCCGGTGGCGGAGCGGGTCACCCGGCGGCGGCTGGCGATCATCGAGGCCGCCTTCGCGGAACTGGGGCGTCCCGCCGACCGGGCCCGGTACGACGCGAGCGCGATGTACGCGGCCTACCTGGGCACGGCGGCGCTGCGCCGGGTCGACGCCGCCCCCGGCGAGGGTGAGGACTTCATCGCCGCCTTGCTGTCCGCCTTCGGCGTCGAGCCTCGGGCGCGGCCGTAGGGATCACGCCGTGTCGCGGAGCGCTTCGGCGGCGCGGTGGCAGTCGTGGAAGGTGCAGTACAGCGGGACGGGGGCCAGCCGGACGACGTCGGGTTCGCGGGCGTCGGCGATCACGCCATGCGTTTCGGCCAGGCGCCGGACGAGCGCGCCCGCGTCGTCCACGCGGAGGGAGAGCTGGGCGCCGCGTGCGGCGGGGTCGGGCGGGGTGATGATCTCCAGGCCGCCGATGGGGGCGAGCCGGGACGCCAGATAGGCGGTCAGGCGCTCGCTCTTGGCGCGCAGGGCGTCCATGCCGACGCGGTCGAAGATCTCCAGGGACGCGAGGACGGGCGCCAGCGCCAGGATCGGCGGGTTGGACAGCTGCCAGGCGTCGGCGGACGCGGGCGGCGCGATGTCCGGCTCCATCCGGAACCGGACGGACGGGTCGGTGCCCCACCACCCCGACAACCTCGGCACGGACGCGTCCCGGACGTGCCGCTCGTGGACGAAGCATCCGGCGACCGCGCCCGGCCCGCTGTTGAGGTACTTGTAGGTGCACCAGGCGGCGAAGTCGACGTCCCAGTCGTGCAGGCGCAGCGGGACGTTCCCGGCGGCGTGCGCGAGGTCCCAGCCGACGGCGGCGCCGGCGGCCCGGCCCGCCTTGGTGATCGCGGGCATGTCCATGAGCTGGCCGGTCAGGTAGTTGACGCCGCCGAGCATCAGCAGCGCGACCGTGCGGCCCTCGCGTTCGAGGTAGCCGAGGACGTCCTCGGTGCGCAGGTTCTCCTCGCCGGGACGCGGTCGGAGTCGCACGACCGTCGCGGCCGGGTCGAGGCCGTGGTGGACGGCCTGGCTGGCGACCGCGTACGAGTCGGATGGGAACGCCGAGTCCTCGATGACGATGCGGGTGCGCGCACCGGCGGGGCGGTAGAAGCTCGCCATCATCAGGTGCAGGTTGACGGTCAGCGAGTTCATCGCGACGACCTCGTGGGGCCTGGCACCGACGAGGCGGGCGGCGGGCTCGCGGGCCAGTTCGTGGTAGTCCACCCAGGGGCGGCGGCCCTGCGTGTGGGCCTCGACGGCGAAGCGCGCCCAGTCGTCCAGTTCCTCGCGGAGCCGTTCCGCGACGGTCTTCGGCTGGAGGCCGAGGGAGTTCCCGGCGAAGTACGCCGCCTCGCCGTAGGGACCGCCGGGGGCGGGCGGGACGAGGAACTCTCCGCGCAGCGTGGGCAGCGGGTCGCTCTCGTCGAGCCGCCGCGCCTCCTCCTCAGTGCTCACGGGGCGCTTCCTTCGGTCGTCACCAGCTCTTCGACGGCGGCAGCGGAGGCAGGGGCTGGGGCGGGGGCGAAGAATTCCTGTGCGTTGCCGCCGAGGAGGAGGGCGCATTCGGCGTCGTCCAGGCCGGGGCAGGCGCGGATCGTCGCGCCGGGCTCCAGCTCCCCCAGCGGGAACGGGTAGTCGGAGCCGAGCATCACGCGCTCGGGGCCCATCACGTCCACGAGGAGTCGGAGCGCGCGCGGGTCGAAGACGGCCGAATCGACGAAGAAGCGGTCGACGTACTCCGACGGCGGGCGCGGGGAGGCGGCGCGGACGATGTCGCGCCGGTGCCAGGCGTTGTCGGCGCGTCCGAGCAGGAACGCGAAACTGCCGCCGCCGTGGCAGAAGCACAGCCGCAGCGACGGCGGGATCCGCTCGAACGCGCCGGACAGCATCAGCCCGAGGATGCTGAGCTGCGTCTCCGCGGGCATCCCGCACAGCCACGGGAGCATGTGGCCGCGCATCCGGTCGGCGCCGAACATGTCCCACGGGTGCGCCAGCACGGGCAGGCCGAGCCCGGCGCAGTGGGCGAGGAACGCGGTGATGCCCTCGTCGTCGAGGTTGCGGTCGCCGACGTGGTTGCCGATGTGGACGCCCCGGTGCCCGGCCGCCGCGGCGCGCGTCGCGACGTCGCAGGCGAGCGCCGGGTCCTGCAGCGGGACCTGGCACAGCGGCAGCAGCCGGCCCGGCGCGTCGGCGCAGAAGGCGAGGATGCGGTCGTTCACCAGGTCGCACCAGTCGGCGGCGCGGCGCGGCTCGGCGTCGTAGCCGAACATCAGCGGGGTGGACGAGACGGCCTGGACGTCGACGCCCGCGGCGTCCATATCGGCGAGCCTGCGGGCCGCGTCCCAGAGCGAGTCGCCGACGGGCCGGAACTCGTCGTCCCCGCTCATCATCATGCCCGCGCCGTCGCCGTCGACGCGCAGCCACGGCTGCCCGGCGTCGGCGAGGACCCCGCCCTCCCGGCGGGTGATCCGCGGGAAGACGTGCGTGTGGACGTCGATGACCGTCACGGGGACCCCCGTCAGGCCCGGGGCGCGGTGGCCGGGGTCATCGTCTGCGGCCACGTCTTGCCCGGGTGGACGGCGCCGCAGTTCGGGCACTTGCGGTCGCCGTCGTAGAAGCGCTGGAACGTGGGCGGCAGGTCGTCGACGATCGACCGGACCTGCAGCTCGGCGCGGTGCACGAGGTGGTGGCACTCGGTGCAGTACCACTCGAACGCCTCCCGCTGGCCCTCCGGCCGCGGGATCTCCACGACGAGGCCGATCGACCCCGTCTCGGGCCGCTGCGGCGAGTGCCGGACGTGCGGCGGCAGCAGGAACACGTCGCCCTCGTTGATCTGCAGGTCGGCCGGCGGGCGGCCCTCCTCCTCCATGACGCGCAGCACCATGTTGCCCTTGAGCTGGTAGAAGAACTCCTCCTTCGGGTCGTCGTGGAAGTCGGTGCGCTGGTTGGGGCCGCCGACCACCATGATGATCAGGCCCGCGTCGTCGAACACCTGGACGTTGCCGACCGGCGGCTTCAGCAGGTCGCGGTGCTCGTCGATCCACGCGTCGAAGTTGAACGGCCGTCCGAACGACAGCTGCGGCAGGGTCATGCTCCGGCCTCCTTGCTGGTAATGCGGTCTGCGGGGATGTGCGCGACGCAGGCCATCTCGATGAGCAGGTGCGGGTGCGGGAGCTGGTGCACCGCGACGGTCGTGCGCGCGGGGCCGGTCTCGTCGAAGAACTCGGCGTAGACCTCGTTGTACCCGCCGAAGTCGTTCATGCTCACCAGGTAGGCGGTGACGTTCACGAGATCGGGCAGGTCGCCGCCCGCGGCCCTGAGCAGGTCGCGGACGTTCTCGATGACGGCGCGGGTCTGCGCCCGGACGTCGAGGTCGGTGACACCCATCGCGTCGGCGCTCGCCCCGGCGAACGTCCCGTCCGGGCGGCGGGAGCTCGTGCCGGACACGAACACCAGGTCGCCGGCCCGCTTCACGTGCGGGAACCGCCCGCGCGGCGCCGCCTTGCCCGCGACGAGGATCGCGTCGTCGCCCGGGCCCGTCATGTCGTCAGCTCCACGCTGCCGAGGCCTGCGCCGGTGACGCGGACGTGCGCGTCCTTCGGCAGCGGGACGGCGGCCGTCGCGGCGCCCGCGAGGACGATCCAGCCGGGTTCCAGCGCCAGCCCGGCGCCGAGCGCGAGCCGGGCGGCCGCGCGCAGCGCCCGCGCCGGGTCGCCGAGGATCGCCGCGGAGCTGCCCGCCTGGACGGGACGCCCGTCGATCTCCATGAGCAGGCCCACGTTCGACACGTCGCGGGGCGGGTGCCAGGCCCCGAAGCCGAAGCGGGCGGCGGACGCGTTGTCGGCGATGACGTCGGGAAGGGTGAACTTGAAGTCGCGGTAGCGGGAGTCGAGGACCTCGAACCCGACCGCGACGCCCGTCACGGCCGTCTCGACCTCGGCGGCCGAGCGGACCTCCCGGCCGATCAGATACGCGATCTCCGGTTCGACCCGCGGATGGATGAGCTTCGACACGTCCACGGACGACTCGGCGAGCATCGTGTCGGTGAGCAGGCCCCAGATGACGTCGTCCACGCCCATCTGCGCCATCTTCGCGCGGCTGGTGAAGCCCATCTTCACCCCGGCGAGGCGCTCGCCGCGGCGGCGTCGCCGCTCGATCCCGGCGCGCTGCACCGCGTAGGCGGTCGCCACGTCGAACGGCGTCCGCTCGGTGAGCTTCGCGACGGGAAGGACGTCCCGGGCGGCCTTGTCCAGCCGTTCCGCGAGCAGCTCGACGTCCACCATCAGCCCTCCTCCTTGCCGAAGGCGACACGGACGTCTCCAACACCCTCGATGCGGGCCTCGAAGACGTCGCCGGGGGCGGCAGGGACGACCGGGCCGAGCGCGCCGGTCAGCACGGTGTCGCCCGCGCGCAGCGGGCGCCCGACGCGGACGAGCACGTCGGCGAGCCACAGCGCCGCGTTCAGCGGATGGCCGAGGCAGGCGGCGCCGTTGCCGGTCGAGACCTGCTCGCCGCGGCGCTCCATCGCCATCCCGCACAGGCGCAGGTCGACGTCCTTGAGCGGGACGGGACGGTTGCCCAGCACGTACATGCCGGACGAGGCGTTGTCGGCGACCGTGTCGGCGAGCGTGATGTCCCAGTCGCGGACGCGGCTGCCGACGACCTCGATGGCGGGCAGCGCGAACGCGGTCGCGCGGATCACGTCCGCGGCCGTGTGCCGCTCGTGCACCAGGTCGTGCTCCAGCACGAGCGCGACCTCGGCCTCCGCCCGCGGCTGGAGCACGGCGCCCGCGGGGATCTCCTCGCCGTCCGGGACGGCCATGTCGGCGAACAGCATCCCGAAGTCGGGGCTGTCGACGCCGAGCTGCTCCTGGACGGCCCGCGACGTCAGGCCGATCTTGCGTCCGGCGAGGCGGCGTCCCTCGGCCAGCCAGCGCCCGGTCAGCCGGTCCTGGACGGCGTAGGCGTCGTCCGCCGTCGTGATCAGGTCGCGGACGGGCGCGCACGGCGTTCCGGACGCGTGGGCGCCGCGGAGCCGCTCGGCGGCGGCGTCGATGTTCGTGGTCGTCACGGGCTCGCTCTCAGATCTGGATGCACACGTTCACGGGCTCGGAGAAGAAGTCCAAGGAGTACTCTCCCCCCTCCCGCCCGATCCCCGACGCCTTGACGCCGCCGAACGGGGTGCGCAGGTCGCGCAGGTTCCAGCAGTTCACCCAGACGACCCCGGTCTCGACGCGCGGCGCGACCCGGTGCGCCCGCGAGAGGTCCCGCGTCCAGACCGTGGAGGCGAGGCCGTAGGGGCTGTCGTTGGCGAGCCGGAGCGCCTCGTCCTCGGTGTCGAACGGCGCGACGTGGCAGACCGGTCCGAAGATCTCCTCGCGGACGGCGCGGGCCGTCTCCGGCAGGCCGGTCAGGACGGTCGGCTCGACGTGGAAGCCGCCGTCCCGCTCGTCGCCGAAGGCGGGCGCGCCGCCGCCCGCGACGACCGTGGCGCCCTCGTCGCGGGCGAGCCGGTAGTACGACAGGACCTTCTCGCGGTGGTCCGCGGAGATCATGGGGCCGTAGCCGGTCAGGGCCTCCGCCCGCTCACCGAGCCGGGTGACGAACTCGTCGAAGACCGGGCGCTCGACGTAGACGCGCTCGGTGCACAGGCAGATCTGCCCGGAGTGGGTGAAGGAGGAGCGGACCGTCCCGTCGACGGCGGCGTCGAGGTCGGCGTCGGCGAACACGAGCGCCGGGTTCTTGCCGCCCAGCTCGAACGAGATCGGGGTGACGTGGTCGGCGGCGTTGCGCATGATCGCGGCGCCGGTGGCGGACTCGCCGGTGAACGCGATCGCGTCCACGCCCGGATGCCCGGTGAGGAACTCCCCCGCCGCGGCCGGGCCGTGCCCGTGCACGAGGTTGAACGCGCCGTCCGGGAGCCCGGCGTCGTCGATCACGCGGGCGAGCAGCGTCGCGGTGGACGGCGTCTCCTCCGACGGCTTCAGCACGACCGCGTTGCCGCACGCGAGCGCGGGGGCGATCTTCCAGGTGGACAGCAGCAGCGGCAGGTTCCAGGGGGAGATGATCGCCACGACGCCGAGCGGGCGGCGGACGGTGTAGTTGAGGGCCTCGCCCGTTCCTGTGCTCCAGCCCGGGATCGGCGTGGTGTAGGCACGTTCGGGACGCCCGTACAGCAGGTCGGCGTAGGCGCGGAAGTTGCCGATCGCGCGCGGGACGTCGACGGTCCTGGCGAACTCGCGGGGCCTGCCGGTGTCGGCGATCTCCGCGTCGGCGAACTCGTCGAAGCGCGCCTCGATCCCGTCGGCCACGGACCGCAGCGCGGCCGCCCGCTCCTCGACGCCCGTCGACCCCCACGGGCCTTGGAGCGCCGCCCGGGCGGCGGTGACGGCGTCGTCGACGACCTCCCGCGTGGCTTCGGGGACGGAGCCGAGTTCCGTGCCGTCCACGGGCGCGATGAGGGGGAAGGCCGGGCCGTCCGAGCGAAAGACGCCGCCGACGTAGTGCTCAGCCTTCATCCGTTCCTCCCGCGATGGCTCGATGACTCGATCCTCTACCCGCGAAGCTATGCCCGCCAAATACCAATTGACCGTCGAGCTATGACGAAACTGTGATAGTAGTCGGTGGTATGCGCGCGATCGACCTGCTCAACGGACGGCTGAAGCTCCGCCACCTGGTCCTCGTCGTCGCCATCGCCGACCAGGGCAGCGTCCTGCGGGCCGCCGAGCACCTCCACCTCGCGCAGCCCGCCGTGACCCGCAGCCTCCGCGAGGTCGAGAACATCCTCGGCGTGGAGCTGTTCACCCGCGGCCCGCGCGGCGTGACGCCGACGATGTTCGGGGACGCGTTCACCGAGCACGCCCGCGCCGTCCTCGCCGAGCTGCGCCGCGCGGGCGAGCGCATCACCGGCCTCGCCGACGGCCAGGTCGGCACCGTCACCATCGGAACGCTCCTCGCCGGGTCCAACGTGCTGCTCCCCCGCGCGATCGCCGCGCTGAAGGCCGACCGGCCCGGCATCACGGTGATCGTCCAGGAGGCCACGTTCGACGCCCAGGTCCCGCGGCTGCTCGACGGGGAGATCGACCTGATCCTCGGCCGCCTCAACCCGATCGGCGACCTGCGCGGGCTCCGCCAGATCACCCTCTACGGCGAGCCCGTCCGCCTCGTCGCGCGCCGCGGCCACCCGGCCCGCGCCCGGCGGGACCTCCGCCTCGCCGACCTGCTCGACTATCCGTGGGTGCTGCCGCTGGAGCAGACGGCGCTGCGCGCCGAACTGGAGCAGGTCTTCCGCGGGGAAGGGCTCGTGCCGCCGGGGAACCTGGTCGAATGCACGTCCGTGCTGACCGTCCGGACGCTCGTCCGCGACACCGACATGATCGCCGCGCTGCCCGAGCTCGTCGCCAGGACCGACGCCGACATCGCGCCGCTGCCCGTGCCGCTGGAGGCCGTCCGGCGCCAGGTGGGCGTCACGCTCCCCGCGCACCGCGCCCCGACGCCGTCCGCCCGGCTGATGCTCGACCACCTCCGCGCCGAGGCCGCCGAGATCACCGCCACCGAGGCTTGACCCGTGTGATCAGGCCCGGTCACACGGAGCGGACGAGGTCGACGAGCGCCGCGCCGAGCCTGGACTCCGCGTCGCCCAGGTCCAGGACAACGTCGAAATGGTCGCGGCCGGGGACGACGATCAGGTCGCCGGCGTCCCACTTGGGGTGGAACCGGCGGGTCTGCGCCAGGAAGCCGTCGCCGTCGTTCTCCGCCACCGCGAACACGGCGGGGCACCGACGGTCCGCGGGCAGCAGGGCGGGGCTCAGCGCCGCGGCCCGCTCCTCGTCCAGCCGCACGTACTCGTTCACGTAGATGCGGGTGACCGGGCGGATGTCGAACAGCCCGCTGATCGGCATCGCGGCGGTGACGACGTCGTCGGGGAGCCCGAAGCGCTCCTGCCAGCCGCCGACCATCGTCATCCCCGTCAGAT
This sequence comes from Actinomadura sp. 9N215, assembly GCF_044326345.1. Taxonomy (NCBI): domain Bacteria; kingdom Bacillati; phylum Actinomycetota; class Actinomycetes; order Streptosporangiales; family Thermomonosporaceae; genus Actinomadura; species Actinomadura sp. 9N215. The sequence continues at coordinate 44,472 of NZ_JBIRBA010000039.1, forward strand.
GACCGCCCGCCGAGCTGCCGCCGACCACGATCCGCCGCGGGTCGAGCCCGTGCTCGCGCCCGTGCCGGTGCACCCACGCGACCGCCGCCCGCGCCTGGCGGACGATCTCCTCCAGCGTCGCCTTCGGGGCGAGCGTGTAGTCGGGCACGACGGTCGCGATGCCCTGCTCGTGGAGCATCCGCGCCATGAAGGACGACTCTTCGCGCGACAACGCGAACCAATAGCCGCCGTGGAAGTAGATGAAGACGGGCCTCAGGCCGTTGCCGTCCACGCCCCAGACGTCCAGGCGCTCGCCGCTCGCCTCGTCGTAGACCACGCCGGGATGCCCGGGGAGGCCGGTGACGGCCCGCTCGGACTCGGCCCGGTAGCGGGCCAGATGCCGTTCCAGCAATTCCGTCCCGGCCTTTCTCCGCACGTTGTAGGCGACGTCGAGTTCCTCGTCGCTCAGCTCGCTGCCCGGCCAGTCGCCCACATCGTCCCCCTCGCGTCCAGGCCCAGCCTCCACCGCCGAGGCGGGACGATCAAATACCGTTCCTTCCGGCCGGTATCACAATCCGGCCATGACGGCTTACCAGCGCGGGGTGTCCGACTCGTGGACTTCGCCGTCCGCGGCGAAGACGAGGTAGCGGTCGAAATCGGCGGCGAACCAGCGATCGTGGGTCACCGCGAGGACGGTTCCCGAATAGGACGCCAGGCCCTCCTGCAATGCCTCGGCGCTGGCCAGATCCAGGTTGTCGGTCGGTTCGTCGAGGAGCAGCAGGGTCGCGCCCGACAGTTCCAGCAGGAGGATTTGCAGCCGGGCCTGCTGACCTCCCGAGAGGGTCTCGAAGGGGCGGGAGCCTGCGGGCGCCAGTTCGTAGCGGGCGAGCGCCGCCATGGCGTCGTTGCGGGTCAGCGCGTTCTCCGCCATCAGGATCCGCGCGGGGGTGCGGCCTTGCAGGTCGGGGCGCGCGTGCGTCTGGACGAAATGGCCCGGGACGACCCGCGCCCCCAACCGGTGGGCGCCGGAATGCGGAATGCCGTCGTCGGCACCGTCGTCGGGGCCCGAGGCGAGCAGGCGCAGGAAGGTCGACTTGCCGGAGCCGTTCGGGCCGAGAACGGCGACGCGCTCGCCGTACCAGACCTCGAAGTCGAAAGGGCGCGTCAGGCCGGTCAGTTCGAGCGATTCACAGATGAGGGCACGTTTGCCGGTGCGGCCGCCGCGCAGCCGCATCCGCACGTTCTGCTCCTTGGGGGCGCTCTGCGGCGGACCCGCTTCCTCGAAGCGCTGCAACCGGGTGCGAGCGGCCTGATAGGAGGACGCGACCGCGTCATTGTTGGTCGCGCGCTGGCGCAACGTGTGGACGAGTCGTCTGAGCCGCGCGTGTTCGTCGTCCCAGCGGCGGCGCAGTTCGTGAAGGCGTTCGGTGCGGTCGCGGCGGGCCTGCGCGTAGCCCGCGAATCCGCCGCCGTGCACCCAGACGTCGCGTGATTCCACCGTGACGATCCGGTCGGCGGTGTCCGCGAGCAATTGCCGGTCGTGGGAGACGAGCAGGACGGTCTTGCCCGTGCCTCGGATCTGCTCGGCGAGCCATTCCTTGGCGGGGACGTCCAGGTAATTGTCGGGCTCGTCGAGGAGGAGGACCTCGTCCGGGCCGCGCAGGAGCGCCTCCAGGACGAGGCGTTTCTGCTCGCCGCCCGACAGCGTCGTCACCGGCCGGGCCTTCGCCTCGTCGAAGCGCAGGCCCAGCGCGGCCGTCGCGCAGGTGTCCCAGACGACCTCGATGTCGTAGCCGCCCGCGTCCGTGTAGTCGGTGATGGCCTGGGCGTAGGCCAGCTGGGTTCGCTCGCTCTCGTCCAGTGCCGCCTCCGCCTTGGCCAGTTCGCGTGCCGCGTCCCGGACGCGGCCGGGCGCCACCGACAGCAGCAGGTCGTGGACGGTGCGGCCGTCGCGGACGTCGCCGATGAACTGGCGCATCACGCCCAGGCCGCCGGAACTCGTCACGACGCCGTCCGACGGCGGGAGGTCTCCCGCGATCAGCCGCAGCAGCGTGGTCTTGCCGCCGCCGTTCGGGCCGACGAGCGCCGCCTTCGTCCCGGCCCCGACGCGGAACGAGACGTCGTCCAGCAGGGGCCGGCCGTCGGGCGGCGCGTAGGTCAGGCCGCTCACCTCGATATGCCCCATGACGCCTCGCTTCTCGTACGCTGTTCGAGTAACTGGATCGCTGATCTGGTTCTCGTTCAATGTACTAGCCTGGGGCGCATGACCGAGAGCGTGTGGCTGCGGAATGACCGTCCGCGCCGGGGAGCGCCGCCCCTGACCCGCGAGCGGATCGTCGCCGAGGCCGTCGCGCTGCTGGACGAGGAGGGCGCCGGGCGGCTGACGATGCGGCGGCTCGCCGAGCGCCTGGACACCGGCTCCACGACCCTGTACTGGCACGTCGAGACGAAGGACGACGTGCTGGAACTGGCCCTCGACGCCGTCTTCGGCGACGTCCCGATCCCCGGCCGGGCACCCGGCGCACGCGCGGATTGGCGGGCCGACGTGGTCGCGCTGACGTCCGGCTGGCGGCGCGCGATGCTCGACCATCCCTGGTCGGCGTCCGTACTCGGCGGGCGGCCGCTGCTCGGTCCCAACGTCCTGGCCCGCACCGACTTCCTGTACGCCGCCTTGGCCGCCACGGGCGTGACCGGCCCGCGCCTGGCGGGCGCGGCGTACGCGATCGCCAACTACGTCATCGGATCGGCGCTCATGCAGATCGGCGTCCAGGACGACGGCGAGCCCGCGACGCGGAAGGCGGCGGAGCATCTCGTCCGCAACCGTGACCTGTACCCGGCTCTCGCCGAACACGGCCATCTGCGGGGCGGCGAATGGGACACCGCGTTCACGCAGGGACTGGACTACCTCCTGGACGGGCTGACCTCCCGCCCCTAACCGCCGGACGAGGGCTCGGCGTCAGGGACGAGCGTGGACAGGTCGGCGGCGTGGTCGTGGAGGTAGGCCGCGAGCAGCTCCGGGATGAGCTCGATGGAGGCCAGGGCGGCGGGCGCGCAGGGGACGAGGTCGACGTCGTAGCGGCCCTTGGCGGGATCGTCGAACTCCGGGCCGTGCCGCCGGGACAGGTCCATCGTGGCCAGGCGGCACACGTAGAAGGTGTTGAGGCGGTACAGGTCAGGGCTCTGCTCGCCGCAGGCGAAGACCTGGCGGACGGGCCCGGCGGTGGCGCCGAGCTCCTCGTCCAGCTCGCGGCGCAGGGCCGCCTCGGGCGTCGCGTCGCCGGGTTCGATCTTGCCGCCGGGGGTCGTCCAGTAGACGGGGCGGTTCGGGCGCGTGCGGCGCAGCAGGATCAGCGCGTCGCCGTCCAGCAGCAGGGCGCGGACGGCCCGCCGGACCCTCATGAACCCAGGCCGCTCATCAGTTCAGGGCCGCTCATGAGTTCAGGTAGGCCAGGACGGCGAGGACGCGCCGGTGGCCGCTGTCGCTGGGCGGCAGGCCGAGCTTGGCGAACACGGCGCCGATGTGCTTGCTGACGGACCGCTCGGTGATCACCAGTGTGGCGGCGATGGTGGCGTTGTCGAGGCCCTGCGCCATCAGGCCGAGGACCTCGCGCTCGCGGGGCGTCAGCGCCTGGAGCGGGTCGTGCCGGGACGTCATCAGCTGCGAGACGACCTCGGGGTCGAGGGCGGTGCCCCCGGCGGCGACGCGCTCCAGCGCGTCCAGGAACTCGTCAACGCGGCTCACGCGGTCCTTGAGCAGGTAGCCGACACCTCCGGCGCCGCCCGCGAGCAGCTCCGCCGCGTAGGTCTCCTCGACGTACTGGGACAGCACGAGGACGGGCAGCCCGGGCAGCCGCTTGCGGGCCTCGACGGCGGCGCGCAGCCCCTCGTCGCGGAACCCGGGCGGCAGCCGGACGTCGAGGACGGCGGCGTCCGGACGGTGCTCCAGCAGCGCGGGCAGCACGTCGGGGCCGCTGCCCGCGACGGCGACGACCTCGTGACCGTCCGAGGTGAGCAGCATGACGAGGCCCTCGCGGAGGAGCACGTTGTCCTCGGCGATCACGATCCGCACGGCAGGTCCACCTCGAGCGTCGTCCCTCCCCCGTCGGGGCTGTCGATGCGGGTGGCGCCGTCGAGCGCCGCCACCCGGCGGCGGATCCCGGCGAGGCCGCTGCCGCGGTCGGGGTCGGCGCCGCCCTTGCCATCATCCCGCACGGTGATCGTCAGCCGGGCGGGTTCGCGGCGGACCGTGACCCAGCCGTGCCGGGCGCCGCTGTGCTTGGCGATGTTGGTCAGCGCCTCGGCGACGACGAAGTAGGCGGCGGCCTCGGCGGCGGCGGGCGCCCGGGGGCCCGCCGCGCCGTCCGCGTCGAGGTCCAGCTCAATGGGGATCGGACCGGCGGCGGCGAGCGCGCGGAGCGCCCCGGCGAGGCCCCGGTCGGACAGGATCGGCGGATAGATGCCGCGGATCACCGTCCGCAGCTGGGTGAGGGCCTCCTCGACGCCCTCCCTGGCCTCAAGGAACAGCGCGTGGGCCGCGTCCGGGTCGGCGGCGAAGCGGCGGTCGGCGAGGCCGAGGCGCAGCGCGGCGGCGACGAGCTGCGCCTGCGTCCCGTCGTGCAGGTCGCGCTCGATGCGGCGGAGCTCGGCGCCGTGCGCCTCCAGCGCCTCCGCGCGGGTCTCGGTGAGCTCCTCGACCCGTTCGGCGAGGCTGCGGCGGCGGGTGGGGCTGAGCAGCGCCTCGGCGAGCCTGGCCTGCCAGCGCGCGAGCCGCGGCACCAGCCACAGCAGGATGAGGAGGTCGAAGACGCCCTGGACGAACGGCATCGTCAGCGCCTTCGGCCAGCTGTCCAGGACGATGAACGCCGACGTGGACCCGTCGGGCGCGGCCCACCACCACAGCGGCAGCGACAGTGTGTACGGGATCGCCGGCCAGATCAGCACCCCGATCATGGCCGCCTGCAGGCCCGTCAAGCCGTGCGCGACCATCCAGGCGACGTCCCGCCAGGTGTCCGGCGACCGGACGAGGCGGTGCGCCTCGCCCGCGCCGTCCCCGCGCATCGGCCCGTACGGCGCGGGGATCTCGCGGCCGAGGACCCGGCCGGCGCGGCGCCGCTCGGCGTTCGCGAGCGCGCGCAGCGGCCGCACCGCCGTCGGCAGCCACGGCAGCACGAGGACGCTCAGCACGAGGAAGACCACCAGCGGGAAGAGCCCCAGCAACGCGGGCAGGGCGGTGCGCAGCGCGCCGGTCAGCTGTGCGGTCGCCCGCGCGCTGCGCTTGAAGTATCCGCTGATGTCGCTGGTCATGTCGCCTCGCCGCTCACGTTATGGGACGCCGCCGCCCCGCGCATCCGGGCGCGCACCCAGGCCGGTGGTGTAGCCCGCTACACCACCGATTCGGGAGCGTGCGCCCATGTGCCAGGCCCCCTCCGAAACCTAGGTTCGACCAGGTGAGACGCGGCATCCGACCGGAGGGAACCATGACGACGATGACGGCCGAGGCGACCGCCGGGGCGGTGGACGTGGAGGCGGTGGGTCTTGAGGCGGTCACCAGGACCTACGGCGAGGTCCGGGCACTGGACGGCGTCACGCGGACGTTCCCGCGCGGCTCGTTCACGGCGGTGATGGGGCCGTCCGGGTCGGGCAAGAGCACGTTCCTGCACTGCGCGTCGGGGCTGGACCGGCCGAGCGGCGGGACCGTCCGGGTCGGCGGCACCGACCTCGGGCGGCTCAGCGAGACGAAGCGGACGCTGCTGCGCCGCGAGCGGATCGGGTTCGTCTTCCAGGCGTTCAACCTGATCCCGTCCATGGACGTCGAGCAGAACATCACGCTTCCGCTGCGGCTCGGCGGCGTGGACGCCGACCCGGGCTGGCTGGACGACGTCGTCCGGCGGGTGGGGCTGGGCGACCGGCTGCGGCACCGTCCGTCGGAGCTGTCGGGCGGGCAGCAGCAGCGCGCCGCCGTGGCCCGCGCGCTGATCACCCGTCCCGAGGTCGTGTTCGCGGACGAGCCGACCGGGGCGCTGGACCCGCGCTCGTCCCGCGACGTGCTCCGGATGCTGCGCGACGCGGCCGACCTGACCGGCCAGACGGTGGTGCTGGTCACGCACGACCCGATGGCCGCCGCGTGGGCCGACTCCGTCGTGTTCCTCAGCCGGGGCCGCATCGTGGACGAGCTGGTCGCCCCCACGGTCTCCGCCGTCATGGGCCGCTGGGAGTCGCTGTGAGGGCGGGCAAGGGCAAGGGCACGGGACGGGGCGCGTTCGTCGGGATCTTCGCGGCGCTGGCGTTCGCGGCCGCGCTGGTGGGCGCGTGCGGGGTGCTGCTGGAGTCGGCGCTGCGGGCGCACGCGCCGGTCGAGCGGTTCGGCGCGGCGGCGGCCGTCGTGACGGGGCCGCAGAGCGTCGAGCAGCGGGTGAAGCTGCTCGGGGGCGACTCGGAGGAGCAGAGCCGTCCGCTGACCGAGCGCGCCCGGGTGCCGGTCTCCGCCGCCGAGCGGCTGCGGGGCGTGCACGGCGTCCGGGGCGTGGTCGCGGACGTGTCGTTCCCGGTCGCCCTGTCCTCGGGGTCGTCGGCGTCTTCGGGGGCCTCGGTGCGGGCGGTGACGGGGCACGGCTGGGAGTCGGCCGGGCTCCGTCCGTACGCGTTGAGCGCGGGCCGGGCCCCGCGGGCCGCGGACGAGGTCGTACTGACCCGGGACGCGGGCGTCCGGCCGGGCGCGACGGTCCGGTTGCAGGTGAACGGGGCGCCGCGCCCGTACCGGGTCGCGGGCCTCGTCGCGGACGGCCCGGGCGCGGCGTTCTTCACGGCGGCGACGGCGGCGTCCCTGTACGGGCATCCCGGCCAGGCCGACGCGCTGGCGGTGCTCGGCGGGAAGGACCTCGACGAGGACGCCCTCCGCGCCGCCGCGCCGGGCCTGACCGTCGCCACGGGCGCGAAGCGCGGCGACGCCGAGAACCTGGCCGTCGCCGCGGCCCGTCCCGACATCGTGGAGATCGCCGCCTCCTTCGGCGGGATCGCGATCATGACGGCGCTGGTGGTCGTCGGCGGGCTGATCGTCCTGTCTGTGCGGGAGCGGGCGCGCGAGTTCGCGCTGCTCCGCGCGGTCGGCGCGACGCCGGGGCAGGTCCGGGCCGGGCTCGTCCGCGAGCTGGCGAAGGTCGGCGCGCCGGCCGCGCTCGCGGGCGGCGTGCTGTCGCTGGGGCTCGGCGCGGGGATGCACGCCGCGATGGTGCGCAAGGGCGTCCTGCCGGACGGGTTCGGCCTGTCGCTCGGCCCGCTACCGGTCCTGGCCGCGTTCGCCATGACGCTGCTAACCGCCCTCGTCACCGCGTTCCTCGCGTCGCTGCGGGTGTCGCGGATCCGTCCGGTGGAGGCGCTCGGCGAGGCGGCCGTCGAGCCCGCTCGGCTGCCCCGCTGGCGCCTCATCGCCGGGGTGGCGTTCCTCATCCTGGGCCTGAACGCGCTGGGGTTCTCCGTCACGGCGAGCGGCCCCACCGCCGCCGCGTCGGTCGGCGGCCTGGTCATGGCGCTGATCGTCGCGATGGCGCTGCTGGGGCCGCTGGTGGCCCGGGCCGGCAACCGGGTGCTGGGCCGCGCGGCCCGGGCCGTGTCGCCGGTGACCGGGCGGATGGCGCAGCACGCCGCGGGCGCCGCCGCCCTCCGCGCCGGGTCGCTCATCACGCCGGTCGCGTTGGCGGTGGCGTTCGCGGGCGTCCAGCTGTTCGCGTCGTCCACGGTCGCGCACGCGACCCGGGCGCAGGCGGACGCCGGCGACCGCGCCGACCAGGTCGTCGTGGCCGCCGGCCCGGGCCTCCCGCAGGGCGTCGCCGAGGCGGCGCGCCGCACGCCCGGCGTGACCGCCGCGACACCCGTCAAGCGCACCACCGTGATCATGGCGGTCAAGGAGCTCGGCGAGCCGAACCTGCGGTCGCTGAACGCCCGCGGGATCGGCGCGGACGCCGCCGCCACCATGGACCCGACGGTGTCGTCCGGCCGCCTCGCCGACGTGCGCGGCGGCGACGCGCGGGGCGCAGCCGTCGCGCTGAGCCGGGACGTGGCGGGCGGTCTCCGCGTCGGCTCCACGGCGACGCTGTGGCTCGGCGACGGGACGAAGGTCGACGCCCGGGTGGCCGCCGTGTACGAGCGGGGCCTCGGGTTCGGCGACGTGCAGCTCCCCCGCGACCTGGTGGCGGCGCACTCGTCCTCGCCCCTCGACGACCACGTCCTCGTCCGCGGCGCGACCGCCGACCTGCGGGGCGTCACCGCCGCCTACCCGGGAGCGAGCGTGATCTCCCCCGACGCGTTCGGCGCGAGCCTGTCGCGGGAGATCCGCCTCCAGGGCTTCATCAGCCTCGTGGTCGTCGCCGCGATCACCGGGTTCATCCTCATCGGCCTCGTCACGACGCTGGCGCTGGCGACGGCGGCGCGGCGGCGCGAGTTCGCGCTGCTGCGGCTGGTCGGCGCCACCCGCGGACAGGTGCTGCGCATGCTGCGCCTGGAGGCGGCGATCGTCCTCGGCACCGGCATCGCGGCCGGGGCCCTCATCGCGGCGGTGACGCTGCCGGTGTTCGCCACGGCGGTCACCGGGCTGCCGCTGCCCGCCGTCTCCCCGCTGACGTCCGCGGTGATCATCGCGGCCGTGGCCGGGTCCGGCACGGCCGCGATCCTGCTGCCGGCGCGGGCAGTCCTGCGGCGCCGCACGTCCCCCGCCCTCTCCTGACCCGCCCTCTCCTGACCCGCACCCGCACCCTCCCTCCCGAAAGGCGAAGACCATGAGCAACTCCACCCGCTGGACGCTGGTCGCCATCCTCATCGCCGTCAACGTCATCTCGAACGTGGTCCTCGGCGACGCCTGGCTCGCGATCGTCGTCAGCTCGGTCACGGGCGTCGGCGTCGTCGCCGTCGTGCTCGACTATCTGCTCCGCGGCCGAAGCGAAAACTGAGGAGCCCGGCACCGAGCGGCCCGGCCGCCGTTACCATCGACCATTGCCAAGATCCTGTTGGCAATGCTCTGTACCGGAACGGCGTGAAATGGATGATGTCGAGGTCCGGCGGCTGCCGGGCGATCTGCCGCGGCTGTTCGACCCGCGCCCGCCGCGGGACGGCGACGCGGAGCGGACGCTGTCGGCGCCGCTGCCCGAAGGGGACCTGGTCTGGCCCGACCCCGGGTACCCGCAGCGGCACCCGCTCGTGCGCCCCGCGTTCTGGCTGAGCGACGAGCCCGTCCGCGGGGAGCTGTGGGGCAGGCTCCGCGCGGAGCACGCCGGGTCCGGTCTCTGGCCCCTCCTGATGGACGAGACCGACCAGCCGTGGGCGTCGGGCCAGATCGCCCCCGAGCCGGTGGCGGAGATCGACGGCTACGTCCCGCAGGCGTTCATGTCCGAGGTGTGGTCGGACTGGGCCGAGCTGGCCGCCGAGGAGGACCACGACGACCTGGCCCCCTTCGGACGGCACTGCCCCGGCCTCGCCGCGCCCGGCGTCCCCGTCGACGACCCGGACGCCATGGCCGACCGGTACGCCCGCGCGCTCGCCCCCCGCGGCCTCTCGCTGGGCCTGGTCGCGGTGGAGCGCGGCGCCGACACGCTGGCCGCCGTCGGCTGGCAGGGCGCCCTCAACCACAACGAGTGGACGGCGCCGCTCTCCGCCGTCCTGCGCGGCTGGGAGGAGCGCTTCGGCGCCCGCGTCGTCGCGCTGGGGTTCAACACGCTGGAGCTCAGCGTCGCCGCGCCGCCGGTCACGACGCGGCACGCCGTCCACGTCGCGGCCGAGCACTGGACGTTCTGCCCCGACATCCTCTTCCAGGGCCCGGGCACCCTCGCCGGCTACGCCGAGGAGATCCGCGGCAAGACCAACTGGTCCTTCTGGTGGGATTGACGCCGAAAACCCGGCGGGGCAGCAATGCCAAAAAGCGGTCATCCTCCGTAAACGTCCAGGTCATCCGCGGTGGCCCGCGCCGATTCGGCGGTTACGGTGGGGCGGGTGAGCACCGGGTGGCGCGACCGGGACCGACGCCCTGAGTGACCCGCGCGACCGCCGTCCGGGACCCGGGGCAGGGATGGGAGCGCGCCATGACCGACGGCTCGGACGAGAAGAGCATCGCGGAGCTCCTGCGCTCCTGGCGGGAACCGGTGCTGAACCGGTGGATCGAGCTGGTGGGCGAGCGTGTCCGCGGCCGGCTCACCGAGGGCGAGATCAGGTCCGAGCTGACCGAGGTGTACGGGCTGGTCGAACGCGCCTTCGGCGACGACGACACCGCCGGGGGCGAGCTGCGGGCGGCGCTGGCGGAGATCTCCCGCGGCCGGGCCAGGCACGGGTTCAGCCCGACCGAGACGGCCATCGGCGTCTTCGCGCTGAAGCAGTCGCTCTACGAGCAGGTCCGCAGGACCCGGGGCCAGCGGGCCTACAGCGAGCTGATCGACTTCTCGTCCTTCGTGGACGAGCTCGGGCTGGCGACGTTCGAGACGTACGCGTCCGCCCGCGAGCAGGTCATCGCGGACCAGGCCGAGCAGCTCCTCGAACTGTCGACGCCCGTGGTGAAGGTGTGGGACGGGGTCCTCGGGGTCCCGCTCGTCGGCACGCTGGACTCGGCCCGCACGCAGGTCGTCATGGAGACCCTGCTGCGGACGCTCGTGGACACCGGCTCCCGGTTCGCGGTGATCGACATCACCGGGGTGCCCGCCGTGGACACCGAGGTCGCGCAGCATCTGATGAAGGCCGTGATGGCGGCCCGGCTGATGGGCACGCAGTGCGTCATCTCGGGGATCCGGCCGCAGATCGCGCAGACGATCGTGACGCTCGGCATCGAGTTCGGCGACATCGTCACCAAGGCGAGCCTGGCCGACGCGCTGGCCTACGTGCTCGAACGCAGCGGCCTGCGCGTGGTCGGCGGCCCGGCCTCCCCCGCGGGGACGCCCCCCGACGCCGCCTGGAACGGCGCCGCTTCTCGTGGGGGGACGACTCCCCACACGGGCCTGGAGGTCTGATGGAACGGGTGCCGATTCTCAAGATCGGGGACGTCCTGCTCGTGTCGATCCAGGTCGACCTCCAGGACCAGACCGTGCTGGCGCTGCAGGAGGACCTCGCGGAGCGGATCGTCGCCACCGGCGCGCACGGCGTGATCATCGACATCACCGCGGTGGACATCGTCGACTCCTTCATCGGCCGCATGTTCGCCACCATCGCCGCCATGTCGCGGCTCATGGACGCCGAGACGGTGGTCGTCGGGATGCGCCCGGCGGTGGCGATCACGCTGGTCGAGCTCGGGCTGTCGCTGGGCGGCGTGCGCACCGCGCTGGACCTGGAGGAGGGCATGCGGCTGCTCGGCGCCGAACCGCCGACCGCGGCGCTGCCGACGGCCGTGCCCGCGACCCCGGGCCGGGACGGCGCCGGCGCCGCCGTGGCGGACGCCCCATGACGACCCCGCCCGGCGGCCCGGCGCCCGGCGACGACACGCCCGGCGCGGAGCCGCCCGGTGACGAGCCGCCGCCCGGGGAGGAGGTGCCCATCGCGTCGAACGACGACGTGGTCCGCGTCCGGCAGCTGGTGCGGGCGGCCGCGGCGGCGGCCGGGCTGTCGCTGGTCGACCAGACCAAGATCGTCACCGCGGCGAGCGAGCTGGCGCGCAACACCTACGCGCACGGCGGTGGCGGCACGATGCGCGTGGAGCAGGCCACCGGCGACCGGGGCCGGCGGGGCGTGCGGATCGTGTTCACCGACGAGGGCCCGGGCATCGCGGACGTGGAGCGGGCGCTCAGCGAGGGCTGGACGAGCGGAGCGGGCCTCGGCCTCGGCCTTTCCGGGGCGCGCCGGCTCAGCGACGAGTTCGGCCTGCGGAGCGAGGTGGGCAGGGGCACCACGGTGACGGTGGCCAAATGGACCCGCTGAACGGCGGCTGGACCACGAGCCCGCTCGCGGGTGAGTCGCTGCGGGTGCGGGTGGAGGAGCGCAGCGCCGCGGCGGGCGTGCGGCGGCGGATCACCGCGCTCGCCGAGCGGCTCGGGTTCGGCGGGGAGCGGCTCGGCCAGGTCCAGCTCGCGGCGACCGAGGCGGCCACGAACCTCGCCGCGCACGCGCTGCAGGGCGAGATGCTGCTGCGCATCGTCCGGGACGGCGGCGGCGCCGCGCTGGAGTTCGTCTGCCTCGACCGCGGGCCCGGCATCGCCGACGTGCCGGTGTCCCGGACGGACGGCTACTCGACCAGCGGCACGCTCGGCCTCGGGCTCGGCTCGATCGAGCGGCTGGCCGACCGCAGCGGCCTGTATTCGCGGCCGCGGATCGGCACCGTGTCGTACGCGCGGTTCCAGCCGCCGGGCTCGTCCGCCTCGGGCATATCGGCCCCGGGCACGGACGCCGGGGCGCCGCCGCCGATCGCGGGGCTCACCGTGCCGATCGACGGCGAGGACGAGTGCGGCGACGCCTACACGGCCCGGCTGGTGGACGGCGCCGTCTACGCGATGCTCTGCGACGGCCTCGGGCACGGCCCGCTGGCCGCGCGGGCGGCGTGGGCCGCGGTCAGGGCCGTGCACGAGGCGCCGTCGCCGTCGCGTCCCGCGGACGTGCTGCGGCGCGTCCACCGGGGGTTGGAGTCCACCCGGGGCGGCGCGGTCGCGGTCGCCGCCGTCGAGCCGGCGGCCGGGCGGGTGCGGTTCGCCGGGATCGGGAACGTGGCGGCGTGGATCGTCGGGCCGGACCGCAGGCACGGCATGGTGTCCGTCCCGGGGATCGTCGGCGCGCACGCGGAGCGGATCCGGGAGCAGGCCTACGACCTGCCGCGGGGCGCGGTGGTGGTGCTCCACTCGGACGGCCTGACCGGCCGCTGGCGGCTCGCCGGCCAGCCGGGGCTGCTCGGCCGCGACGCGCTGCTGATCGCGGCGACCGTGCTGCGCGACGCGGGGCTGCGCCACGACGACCGGTCCGTGCTCGCGGTGACGACCTCCGGCTGGGGGGCGCCCGCATGACCGGGGACGCGGTCGCCGCGCTGCTCACGATCGAGATCACCGACGAGGAGGGCGTCTTCGCCGTCCGGCAGGTGGGCCGGCGGGTCGCCGCCGAGGTCGGCCTGCCCTACCAGGACCAGGTCCGCGTCGCCACCGCGCTCAGCGAGGCCGGGCGGACGCTGTACGCGTGCTCGGACCGGGTGTCGGTGGCGTTCGGCCTCGACCGCGGGCACCGATCGGTTCCGGGGGGTGCGGGGGGTCGTCCCCCTGCAGAAGAGCGCCCCGGCCTGCTGATCGAGCTGGACCTGGTCCCCCGGGACGGCATGGACGGCGCGGCCGAGTGCGAGGCCGCGATCTCGCGGCTGCTGTCCCTGGTCGAGCGGGAGGCCACCGAGGAGGGCGTCCGCGTCCGGCTCCGCAAGGACCTGCCGCCTGGCGCCGAGCCGCTGGGCGACGCGGAGCTGCGCCGCCTGCGCGACCGGCTCGCGCGGCTCAGGCCCGTCCCGGCGCTGGAGGAGCTGCGGACGCAGAACGCCGAGCTGATCGCGGCGCTGGCGGACCTCCAGCGGCAGCAGGAGGAGCTGCGGGCCCTCAACGCCGAGCTGGAGGCGACGAACGAGGGCGTGATGGCCCTCTACAACGAGATCTCCGAGGAGCTGGAGGAGACCAACCGCGGCGTCGTGGCGCTGTACGCGGAGCTGGAGGAGAAGTCCGACCAGCTGCAGGAGGCGGGCGAGGTCAAGAACCGGTTCTGGGCCACGGTCAGCCACGAGCTGCGCACCCCGGTGAACGGCGTCATCGGGCTCGTCCGGCTGCTGCTCGACCCCGCCGCCGATCCCCTCACCGCCGAGCAGCGCCAGCAGATCACCCTGATCGGCGACACCGGCGGCACCATGCTCGCGCTGGTGAACGAGCTGCTGGACATGGCCAAGGCCGAGCGCGGCAGGCTGGAGCCCCTCCGCAATCCGGTGCGCGTCCCGGCGCTGCTGGACGAGTTGTCCGAGCTGATGAGCCCGATGGCGGAGCAGGCCGGGCTGACGCTCACCGTGGACGCGGCCGGCGCGCCGCCCGTCGTCGTCACCGACGCGGAGATGCTCACCCGCATCCTGCGGAACCTGGTGAGCAACGGGCTGAAGTTCACCGCGGAGGGCGGGGTCCGGGTCTCGGCCCGGACGGCGCCCGGGCGCGTCGAGTTCGCCGTGTCCGACACCGGCCCGGGCATCGCGCCCGCCGACCAGCCGCGGCTCTTCGAGGAGTTCTACCGCGTGCCCGGCAGCGAGGCGGGCGGGACGGGCCTCGGCCTGCCCTACGCGCTGCGCCTCGCCCGGGCGCTCGGCGGCGACCTTTTCCTGGACAGCGCCGTCGGCGAGGGCACGACGGTGACGCTGCGGCTGCCGCCGTACGAGAGCCTGACGGCGCTCGGCCTCGGCCACGTGCTGATCGCGGACGACGACGCCGCGACCCGGCGCGTCCTGCGGGGCCTGGTGGAGGAGGCCGCCGGGCGGGTCACCGAGGTCTCCGGCGGCCGCGCCGCCCTGGACGCCGCCGCGGCCGACCCGCCCGACGTCGTCCTGCTCGACCTGCGGATGCCGGGCATGGACGGGTACGACGTCCTCGCCCGGCTGCCGCGCGGGGTGCCGGTGGTGCTGGTCACCTCGTCGGACGTGACCGCCCGGGGACAGGGCGGGCACGCCGACCCGCGGCTGCGGCGCGCCGGCGCGGTGCTCGGCAAGGACCGGATCGCCCCGGAGACGCTCGCCGAGGCGGTGCGCCTGGCACGCGACGCCGCGCGCACCCCGAACGGCAGAGCGGACGAGCCGGGCGACACCGAGGGCGGCGGGGGGCGACGGCCGTGACCACGACGCTGGTGGTCGACGACAACGACACCAAGCGGTACATCATCGGCAGCTGGCTGCGGCGCGCCGGCCACACGGTGGTGGAGGCCGCGTCGGCGGCGGAGACCTGGGTCCGGCTCACCGAGCAGACCGTCGACCTGGTGGTGCTGGACGTCAGGCTCCCGGACATGAGCGGCATCGAGGTCTGCGAGCGGATCAAGGCCGCGCCGGACACCAGGTCGCTGCCGGTCATCCACATCTCGGCGCAGGCCGTGAACGTCGCCGACCGCACCCAGGGCCTGCGCCGCGGCGCCGACGCGTACATGATCGACCCGATCGACCCGGGCGAGTTCCTCGCCACGGTGGAGGCGGTGCTGCGCTACTACCAGGCCCGCCGCCGCGCCGAGCGGATGGCCGCCCGGATGGCCGAGCTGACCCGCACGTCCCTGGCGATCAACGCGGCCGCCTCGTTCGACGACCTGGCGGCGGTCGCCGCCCGCGGCGCCTTCACGATCTTCGGAACGCCGGCCTCGGTGTTCGTCCTGCCGCCGGACGGCCGCGTCCGGCGGACCGTCGAGCTCGGCATCGGGCCGTGGCGCCGCGACTGCCCGCCGGACGCGCCCGCGCGGATGGCCGAGATGGCCAGGCTGGGCGGCGACACCGGCACCGAGGTCACGCTGGTGCCGCTGGCCGAGTGGCTCGAACTGCTGCCGGACAGCGTCGCGGGGAACGACGTCACGCTGGCGGTGTCGCGGTTCAAGTACGGCCGCCCGCCCATCGGCATCGCGCTCGCCGGCAGCGGGGCCAGGTCGGAGGACGACGTCAACCTGCTGCGCCAGCTCGGGCAGGCGGTGGCGCTCGCGATGGAGGCGCTGCGGTCCTACACCGAGGAGCACACGACGTCGCTCACCCTCCAGCACAGCCTGCTCCCGGCGTCGCTGCCGTCCGTGCCTGGCTGGTCGCTGGCCGTCCGGTACGAGCCGGCCAGCGACCAGGCGGAGGTCGGCGGCGACTTCTACGAGGTCCTCGACCGCGGCGACCGGGTGCTGGTCGCCATCGGCGACGTGCAGGGCCATTCGCTGCACGCCGCGACGGTCATGGCGGAGATCCGGCACGCGCTGCGGGCCTTCGCCGCCGAGGGCCACGACTCCGTCACGATCCTGCGGCTGCTGAACGACGTGATGGAGCGCTACCACGACGACCAGACGGCCACCATGTGCCTGATGACGCTCGACCCGCTGAGCGGCGCCGCGCAGGTCGCGTGCGCCGGTCACATCCCGCCGCTGCACATCTCCGGCGGCGGCGCCCGCTACTGCGACGGCGGCGGCGTGCTCCTCGGCTTCCCGCGCGGGGCGCGCGACCTGAGCGGGGTGGCGGTCGAGACGACGGAGGTGCCGCCCGGCGG
Source organism: Actinomadura sp. 9N215 (assembly GCF_044326345.1). Classification (NCBI taxonomy): domain Bacteria; kingdom Bacillati; phylum Actinomycetota; class Actinomycetes; order Streptosporangiales; family Thermomonosporaceae; genus Actinomadura; species Actinomadura sp. 9N215. The sequence goes on from NZ_JBIRBA010000039.1 coordinate 60,626, forward strand.
CGCCGTCGTCCTCGTCACCGACGGGCTGATCGAGGACCGCGGCATCCCGCTGGCCGACAACCTGGAGCGGCTGCGGCTCATCGCCGCCGACGTGGACGACCAGCTCGAACGGTTCGGCGACCGCGTCATCGCCGAGTTCGGCCACCGGGAGGACGACGTCGCGCTGGTCGTCGTCCGCCGCGACGGGCCCTGACGCCGGGACCGTCCGGGCTCGCCTACGATGCGGCGGGAGACCGCGAACGGGACCGCGAACGGGATCGAGGATCGAGGGCGGGATGCGACGGAGCGGAAGGGCGCTGTCCGCGGGCGTCGCCGTGGCCATCAGCGTGGGCATCGTGTGCACGCTGGCCGCGGACGTCGTCCTGGTCGCGTCCGGCCAGCTGGGCGATCGGCCGGCGGCCCGCGCCGACGACCTGGTGTCCGTGGACCGGGGCGCCGCCCCGCAGGCCCCGGTCGTCGCGCCGCTGACCCGCCGCTACACGCCGCACCTGCTGGTCGCCGGGGCGTCGTCGCTGCCGCCGGAGGCGGTCGAGCGCGCGAAGGCCCTCAAGGGCGTCGCGGGGATCACGGTCGTGGACGCGGCCCGGGCCAAGGTCGGCGGGCGCCGCATGGGCCTGCTCGGCGTGGACCCGTCGCGGTTCCGGGCGTTCGCGCCCCGGCCGACCGCCGAGTCCGACCAGCTGTGGCAGACGATCGCGTCCGGCGGCCTGGCGGTCTCGTTCGAGGAGGGCCGCGGCGGGTCGCTGCCGCTGGGCTCGGTCGTCGAGGCGGGCCGCAGCACCGAGCCCGGACGGGTCCGCGTTGGCGCGTACGCGTCGATGGGCATCGGCGACATCGACGCGGTCGTGTCCCGCGCGCAGGCCCGCGCGCTCGGCATGCCGGACGGCAACGCCCTGATCATCAGCGCGCCGAAGGCCGACACCGCGAAGCTGGCTGCGCGGCTGAAGAAGATCCTCCCGCGCGGGACGAAGGTGGCGACGCTGGCGCCGCAGCGGACCCGCCCGCCCGCGAAGGGCGACGACGGCCCGCGGGTCACCGGGCGGCCGGACGGCGTCACGGGCGGCGTGTCCCCGATCACCGGCAACATGATGACGCCCACGATGCGCACCGTGCTGCTGGAGATCGCGGGGATGTTCGGGCCGTTCCCCGCGATCGGGTGCCACCGCTCCACCGGCGACCCGCAGGACCACGCCGTCGGGCGGGCCTGCGACTTCATGGAGAGCACCGGCGGCCGCATGCCGAGCCAGGGCGCGCTGCGGCACGGCGACCAGGTCGCCGCGTACGCCGTCGCCCACGCGCGGCGGCTCGGGATCTCCTACGTGATCTGGCGGCAGCGGATCTGGAACGTGCGCGGCGGCGGCTGGCGCCCCATGGCGGACCGCGGCTCCATCACGCAGAACCACCACGACCACGTGCACATCTCAGTCCTGCGCTGATCTCCGGCCCGCCCGGCGGGCGGTCAGGGGAGGTCCCGCTCGGGGTTCAGGGGAGGTCCTGCTCGCACCAGACGACCTTGCCGTCGGCGGTGCGGCGGACGCCCCAGCGCTGCGCGAGCCGCCCGACGACGTGCAGGCCCCGGCCCGACTCGATCATGTCGCTGTCGTCGTCGCGGTGCCGGATGCGGGGCCGGCCGTCGGCGGAGTCGAAGACCTCGACGACCAGGCCGCCCTCCCGCACCAGCCGCAGCCTGATCCGCCCGCCCGCGTGCCGGATCGCGTTCGTGACCAGCTCGGACGCCAGCAGCATCGTGGAGTGGGCGAGGTCGTCCAGGTCCCAGCGGGCGAGCCGGTCGCGGATGAGGCCGCGCGCCCGGCGGACGGCGGCGGGCTCGGCGGGCAGCTCCCAGGTGGCGTGCCGGTCGTCCGGGATGCGCGCGAGGCGGGCGATGAGCATGGCGATGTCGTCGCGGTGCTGGTCGTCGTAGATGCCGTCGAGGGCGGCCTGGCAGAGGTCGTCCAGGGGGCGGGCGGCGGCGCCGCCCGAGAACGTGGCGCGCAGGCGGGCGAGGCCGTCGTCGATGTCGCGGGCCCGGTTCTCGACCAGGCCGTCGGTGTAGAGGAACAGGAGCGTCCCGTCCTCGACGGTGAACTCGCGGCTCACGATCGGGCCGTCGCCGCCGACGCCGAGCGGCGGCGCGGGCGGCACCGGCAGGTACTCGGGATCGGCGCCGGGCGGGACGAGCAGCGGCGGCAGGTGCCCGGCGCTGGCGACCTCGCAGCGCCCGCTGACCGCGTCGTAGACGACGTAGGCGCAGGTGGCGAAGTGGGGTTCGCGCTCGCCGAGCGTCCGCATCAGCGAGTCGAGGCGCTCCAGGGCCTCGGCGGGCGGCAGTTCGAGCCCGGCGAGCGTGTGGATGGCGGTGCGGAGCCGTCCCATGGTGACGGCGGCCTTCACGCCGTGCCCGGCCACGTCCCCGACGACCAGCGCGACCCGTGCGCCGGGCAGCGCGATCGACTCGTACCAGTCGCCGCCGACCTCGATGAGGCGGCTGCCCGGCAGGTACCGGTGGTGCACCTCGACCGGCGACGGCGCCGACAGCCCGGTCGGCAGCAGGCTGCGCTGGAGCGTCAGCGCGGTGGCGCGTTCCCGCGAGTACTGCCGGGCGCTCTCGATGAAGATGGACGCCCGGTTGGCGAACTCCATCCCGATCTCGACGTCGTAGGCGTCGAACGGGCGGTGCGCGACCGTCCGGGTGCAGACGAAGAACCCGAGGACGCCCGCCGCCGACGCGATCGGCAGCAGCAGCATCGACGCGCCCTTGAGCAGCTCACCGACCGGCGGGCGGCGCCAGGCCGCGGCGATCTCGGCCGCTCCCTCGCCGCCGAGGGAGCGCAGCACGGGCTCCCCCGACGCGATGCACTGCGTGTACGGGGTGCCGGACGGGAAGACGAGGGACTCGCCGGTGGGGAACGTCGCGTCCCATGCAGGGTCGTCGTCGTCGAAGCCGATGGCCATCCGGCGCATCTGCGGGCCGTCGGGGCCGTCCGGCGGCTCGTCGGCGTCCAGGTGGCTCTCCAGCAGGAGCAGGCCGCCGGAATTGCAGAAATGCGGGACGAGCACGTCCATCAGGCCGCGCGCGAGCATTTCCAGGTCGAGCGTGGAGCCGATCCGCGGGAGCGCGTCGTCCAGCAGGGCCCGGCGGATGACGGCGGGGTCGACGAACCGGTCGGCGAGCGGCACCGGCACCTTGATGACGGCGAGCGCGGCGATGTGGGGCACGACGCGGCCGCCCGCTTCACCGTCCCCTTCGCCGTCGTCCCCGTCTGGGGCGGCGCGGTCGGGCGTGCCGCCGTTCATGGGGTGGACGGTCACGACCGCGTCGAGCGTCCCGCCGCCCGGCGTGTCCATGGCGAGCATGGCGGTGCGCTCCCGGCCGGCCTTCAGCGCCTCGATCAGCGGCTTGCGCGCGCCGGCGATCACCTCGTCCAGATGGGCGCCGAGCAGGCTGTTCCCATCGGGGGGCGCCCCGTTCGGGGACAGGACGGCCGCGGCGTTGCGGTCGAACTGGAGTATTCGACCCGACGAATCCATGCCGAGAATAAGAATTCGGGTGGACGACTCCATCGCTCGATTATGGGACATGGCGGGGGTGCGTGCGGCCCATACGGGACGGTAGGTGATCGTGGCGCCGGTGGCGTGCGCCGCGTCAGGGGCGGGGGTGGCGCTCGTCCAGGAACTCCTGCCAGGTCCGGCGCCCGACCGCGTGGCCGGGCGCCAGGTGGTGCCCCTCCCGGAATCCGCGTCCGGCCCGTCCGGGCAGCGGCAGCGGCACGCGGACGGGCCGCCGCAGCCCGCGGGCCTTCAGGTAGGCCCGCGCCATCTCCTCCGCCGTGAGCACCTCCGGGCCGCCCATGTCGTCGACGCGCCGCGCGGGGCCGCCGGCCAGCGCCAGCTCGGCGAGCCGCTCCGCGACCTCCCCGACGTCGATCGGCTGGTCGCGCAGGCCCTTCGGCAGCGCGATGACGCCGGGCACCTTGGTGACGGCGTCCAGGGCCATGTACGGAAGCGTGTGGAACTGCGTGGTCCGCAGGATCGTGTACGGCAGCCCGGACCCCTCGATGAGCCTCTCCACGGCGTACTTGGTCATGTAGTACCGGTAGGGGATCTTGTCGACCCCGACGATCGAGATGTAGATCAGATGCGGCGCGCCCTGCCGGCGGGCCGCGTCGATGAGCAGCCGCGCGGCGGGCAGGTCCCGCTTCATGCGCAGCGGCTCGCTGGCGCAGTGCACGACCGTCTCGGCGCCGGCGAGCGCCGCGTCGAGGCCCTCACCTGTCCGCAGGTCGCCCTTGTGCCAGGTCACGCCGTCCTCCGGCGCCCTGGTGCGGCGGCTCAGCCCGTGCACGTCCGCGCCCGCCTCGGCGAGCAGCCTGGTCAGCGGGCGGCCGAGCGTCCCGCTCGCGCCGGTCACGAGGATCATGGCTCGCTCCCTTCCCTCCCCGGCTCCCTTCCCGCCCAGGCCCGTCCCATCTCCCTCCCGGGCGCCCGGATCGTCCTTTCAAGCGCTCGTCCATTTCAAGCGCTCGTCCTTTCAGGCGCTCGGATCGTCCTTTCTCGGGCGCTCGGACCGCGGTTCAGGGCTTCCCGAAGACCTGCGGCGGCGGGACGGGCGCGACGATCTCCTCGCCGTCGCGCAGCGGCGCGGCCCCGGCGCAGAACGCGGCGAGGTCGCCGCCGTCCAGCAGCCGCGCCCGGACGACGCCGCCCGCCGCGCGGCGCGTCAGCTCCGCCACCGGGAGCGGCTCCCGCGACCCGGCCACGATGAGGTTGCCGAAGCGGCGGCCGCGCAGCACGCCCGGGTCGCCCATCAGCAGCGTGTGCCGGAACACCGACCGGACGGTGGCGGCGACCCGGCGGACGAACGGCAGCCGGAACCCGTCCGCGACGTTGGCCATGTAGACGCCGCCGGGCCGCAGCACCCGCGCCGCGTCCAGCACGAACTCGCGGGTCGCGAGCTCCGGCGGCATCGACGCCTCGGCGAACGCGTCCATCACGACGAGGTCGTCGGCCTCGTCGGCGAGCGCGGCGACGCCGGTGCGGCCGTCGGTGATCCGGATCCGCAGGCCCGGGACGCCCTTCACGGGCAGCTGCTCGCGGACGAGCCCCACGAGCCCCGCGTCCGGCTCCAGCACGACCTGCCGGGACCCGGGACGCGTCGCGGCGATGTAGCGCGGCAGCGTGCAGCCCGCGCCGCCGATGTGGACGGCGTCGAACGCCTGCCCGTCCACGCCGAGGGAGTCGACGACGTCGCCCATCAGCCGCATGTACTCGAAGTCGAGGTAGGTGGGGTCGGACAGGTCCACGTAGGACTGGGGCACGCCGCCGACGAGCAGCATCCAGCCGCCGTCGCGGTCGGCGTCGCGCAGCAGTTCGGCCTCGCCGCCGTCGATGGCGTACAGGTTCGCGCGGGGACCGTGCCTGCCCTTGCGTGCCATGGCCTCCACCCTACGGAAGCCGTTTCCGGGGGCCGCCGAAACGTCAGGTTTGCTCCGTGAGGGCCTCTTCCGCGGCGAAGTGGCAGGCGCTGGGGTGGCCGGAGTCCGCCCGCTCCTCCAGGGCCGGTTCCTCGTGCGCGCACCTGTCCTGCGCCTTCCAGCAGCGCGTCCGGAACCGGCAGCCGGACGGCGGGTCCAGCGGCGACGGCGGCTCCCCCTCCAGCCGGATCCGGTCTGTCGAGCGGAGCTCGTCCGTTGAATGGCGGCGGGCGGGGGCTGGAGGACGGTCCGCCCAGCCGGGCGCGTCCGGGTCCGGGACGGGGACGGCCGACAGCAGCGCCTGCGTGTACGGGTGGGTGGGGTGCTCGTAGATCTGCGTCCCGTCGCCGGTCTCGACGATCTTGCCGAGGTACATGACGGCGACGCGGTCGGAGATGTGCCGGACGGCGGCCAGGTCGTGCGCGATGAACACGTACGCCAGGCCCAGCTCCCGCTGCAGCTCGGCGAGCAGGTTCATCACCTGCGCCTGCACCGACACGTCCAAAGCCGACACCGGCTCGTCGCACACGACGACGTCGGGCCGCAGCGCGAGCGCGCGGGCGATCCCGACGCGCTGCCGCTGCCCGCCGGAGAACTGGTGCGGGTACCGGTTGACGTGGCCGGGGTCGAGCCCGACCAGCTCCAGCAGCTCCTGGACGCGCGCCCGCCGCTCCCCCTTCGGCGCGACCTCCGGGTGGACGGCGAACGGCTCGCCGACGATGTCGCCGACGGTCATGCGGGGGTTCAGGGACGAGTACGGGTCCTGCAGCACCATCTGGACGCGGCGGCGCAGCGCCCGCAGCTCGGGCCTCGGCATCGCGAAGATGTCGCGCCCCTCGAAGCGGACCGTCCCGGCCGTGGGACGCTCGGCGGCGAGCAGCAGCTTGGCGAGGGTCGACTTCCCGCAGCCGGACTCGCCGACGACGCCGAGCGTCTCGCCGCGGCGCAGCTCCAGGTCGACGCCGTCCACGGCCTTGATCCGCCCGACCATCCGCTTGATCACGACGCCGCGGGTCAGCGGGTAGTGCTTGACGAGGCCCTGCACCTGAAGGATCGGCGCCTCGGGATCGGCGGTGTCAGCCCTGGTCGGCTTGTCCGGCACCGTGGACCTCCTCGGCGAAGTGGCAGGCGGCGTCGTGGCCCGGCGCGACGGCGACGAGCGGCGGCCGCTCCGCCGCGCAGACCGCCTCGGCGCGCGGGCAGCGCGGATGGAACGGGCAGCCGGACGGCAGCGCGGCCGGATCCGGCGGCGCCCCCTTGATCGGGACGAGCGCGTCCCCGCGCCGGTCGAGCCGCGGCACCGACGCCAGCAGCCCGCGCGTGTACGGGTGCGCGGGCCGCGCGTACAGGTCGCGGGCGGGCGCCTGCTCGGCGACCGCCCCCGCGTACATGACGACGATCCGGTCCGCGACGCCCGCGACCACGCCGAGATCGTGGGTGATCAGCACCATGCCCATGTTCAGCTCGTCCTGGAGCCCGGCGAGCAGCCGCATGATCTGCGCCTGGACGGTCACGTCGAGCGCGGTGGTCGGCTCGTCGGCGATCAGCACGTCCGGCGCCAGCGCCAGCGCCATCGCGATCATGATGCGCTGGCGCATGCCGCCGGAGAACTGGTGCGGGTAGTCGCCGAGCCGGCGCGCGGCGAGCGGGATCCGCACCCGCTCCATCAGCTCGACCGCCCGGTCCCTGGACGCCTTCCGGCCGAGGCCGCGGTGCACCCGGAACATCTCGCGGAGCTGGTCGCCGACGGTGAACACCGGGTTCAGCGCCGTCAGCGCGTCCTGGAAGATCATCGAGATGCGCTCGGCGCGGTACTCGCGGCGGCGCCGGTCCGGCAGGCCGAGCAGCTCCGTGCCGCGCAGCCGCACCGAGCCGCGGTCGATGCGCGCGGGCGGCATGTCGAGGATGCCCATCACGGCCTGCGCCGCGACGCTCTTGCCCGACCCGGACTCGCCGAGGATCGCGACGGTCTCCCCCTCCGCGAGCGTGTACGACAGGCCGTTCACGGCGCGGACGTCCTGGCCCCGCACGCGGAAACTCACGTGCAGGTCGTCCACCTGGAGGAGCGGCGCGTCCGGGCGCGGCGCCGGGACGAGGTCGCCCTTCTTCGGCTCGGCCGTCATGCGTCCTCCCGTCTCAGCGTCATCCCGTTCAGGGGCGTCATCCATGGGCGTCACCGCAGCTTCGGGTCGAGGGCGTCGCGGACGGCGTCGCCGAGCAGCAGGAAGCTCAGCACCGTCGCCGACAGGAACGCCGCGGGGAAGATCAGCAGGTGCGGGTGGTCGAGGAAGGAGTCCTTCGCCTGGCCGAGCTGCAGCCCCCACGACACCTCCGGGTACTGCAGGCCGACGCCGAGGAAGTCCAGCGTCGCCTCCCCGACGATCACGTGCCCGACGTTGAGGGTGGCGACCACGATCACCGGGGCGATCGCGTTCGGCAGGATGTGCCTGGCCATGATCCGCCGGTCGGACGCGCCGAGCAGCCGCGCCGCCTGCACGTAGTCGGCGTCGCGGACGGAGATGACCTGCCCCCGCATGATGCGGATCATCGTCGTCCAGCCGAGCAGCACCAGCACCAGCGTCATCGCCCACACCCCGTGCCCGGGGAACGCGACGAGGATGACCGTGGCGCCGAGCACGAACGGCAGCCCGAAGAACACGTCGGTGAGCCGCGCGATGAGGGCGTCGACGAGGCCGCCGTAGTAGCCGGCGAGCATCCCGAACAGCACCGCGATCAGCAGCGCGAACAGCGTCACGGCGACGCCGATCAGCAGCGTCGGGCGGGCGCCGTGCACGACGTGCGCGTAGTAGTCGCAGCCCGCGAGGTCGGTGCCGAACCAGTGCCTGCCGGACGGGCCGAGCTTGGCCCGGTTCGGGTCGCAGCCCTCGTTGGCGTCCGTGGCGGTGAACAGCCTCGGCAGCGCGGCCATCACCGCGACCACCGCGAGGACGGCGGCCGAGCCCCAGAAGATCCAGCGCCGCCGCAGGTCGCGCCACGCGTCGTCCCACAGCGACGCCCGGCCGATCTCGCCGCCCGCGGTGGCGACCGCCGCCGCCCCGGCCCCGGCGTCCGCCTCCTTGATCGTCATGCCGCCTCCACTGAACACTTTTCGTCCTCGGCGGGCCCGCACGGGACGCGCCGCGCGGACAGTCCGGACGAAAAATGCTCACTCATACCGGATCCGCGGGTCGAGGACCCCGTACAGCAGGTCCACGACCACGTTGACCAGCAGGAAGATCAGCACCAGCACGGTGACGGCGCCGACCACGACGGGCCCCTCCTTGAGCTGGATCGACTGGAACACCTGCTGCCCGATGCCCGGCAGGTTGAAGATCCCCTCCGTCACGATCGCGCCGCCCATCAGGTTCCCGAAGTCGACGCCGAGATACGTCACCACCGGGATCAGCGAGTTGCGCAGCGCGTGCCGCCCGACGACCCGCGCCCGCGACAGCCCCTTGGCGTGGGCGGTGCGGACGTAGTCGGCCCGCAGGTTCTCCGCCAGGCTCGTCCGCGTCAGCCGCGCCACGTACGACAGGCCCAGCGACCCGAGGACGATGCCGGGCAGCAGGTAGCTCGTCGGCCAGCCGTCGTCCGTCCCCGCGGTCGGGAAGATCTGCCAGTGCAGGCCGAACAGGAGCTGCGCGACGTAGCCGATGACGAACACCGGAACCGCGATCACCAGCGTCGTCCCGCCGAGGACGAGCGTGTCGGCGAGCTTCCCGCGCCGCAGGCCCGCCCACACCCCGAGCACGATCCCCATCAGCAGCTCGAAGACCCAGGCGGTGATCGCGAGCTGCGCGGTCACCGTCCAGCGGCCGCTGAGCATCTCCGACACGCTCTGGCCCGTGTAGTTCTCGCCGAGGTCGCCCTGGACGAGCCCCCACATGTACTTCGCGTACTGCACCAGCAGCGGGTCGTTCAGGTTGTACCTGTCCCGGAGCGTCTGCAGGACGTTCTCCGGGACGGGCTTGTCCCCGGCGAGCGCCTGGATCGGGTCTCCGGGCAGCGCGAACACCATCGCGTAGATCAGCAGCGTGGTGCCGATGAAGACCGGGACCGCCTGCAGGAGCCGCCGGACGGCGTACTGCCACATCGTCGGCTACTTCACCGTCACTTCGTGCGCGACCAGGCCCGTCGAGTACGGGGTGATCGTCACGTCGTCGACGTTCTGGGAGCGTCCGCCCTGGCCCGCCCACGTCCACAGCGGGATCATCGGCATCTCGCGGATGGCGATGTCCTCCGCCCGGTTGTAGAACCCGATCCCCTCCCGCGGGTCGGCCGTCCGGTTCGCCTTGGCGATGAGGTCGTCGAACTCCTTGTTCGTCCAGCCCATGCGGTTGTTGGCGGACGTCCACATGTTCTCCAGGTAGTTCTGGGCGCTCGGATAGTCGGCCTCCCAGTTCTGCCGGTACGGGCCCTTCTCCTTGCGCTCGCGCAGCATGGAGAAGTAGTCGGACGCGGGCACCTGCCGGAACTGGATGTCCTGGATGCCGAGGTTCTCGCGCAGGGAGTTCGCCACGATCCGCATCCACTGCGCGTACGTCGGCTGCGCGTTGGAGAAGTACAGTTCGAGCGTCCCCTTGAACCCGCCTGCCTTGCCGAACAGGTCCCTGGCCTTGGACGGGTTGTAGGTGCACAATTCGCCGCACGCGTTCGGCCGGTGCCCCTCGATGATGGCCGGGAGCAGCGAGTCGGCGGGAATGTAGTCGCCGTTGTAGACGGCCTTGTTGATGCCCTGCCGGTCGATGGACATCGAGATGGCCCGGCGCAGGTCGGCGCTCGCGAACCGCTTGTCCCACAGCGGGAAGCCGAGGTAGTCGATCGTGCCCATCTTGCGGGGCAGGAACCGGTCGCGGAGCAGCCGCTTCGCCTCCGGCACCTTCGCGGACGGGATCGTCTGCAGCACGTCGATCCGCCCCGCCCGCAGGTCGGTGTACGCCGTGTCGGCGCTGGAGTAGCTCTTCCAGGTCACGCCCTTGTTCTGCGGCTTGCGCGGCCCCGTGTAGCCGGCGAACGCGACCAGCTTGATCTGCTTGTTGCGTTCCCAGGTGCCGTCCATCTTGTACGGGCCGTTGCCTATCGGATGATCGTCGAACGCCTTGAGGTCCTTCAGCCCGGCCTTCGGCATCGGCGCGTACGCCGGGTAGGTGAGCAGCTGCGGGAACTGGCTGAACGGGTCGGTCAGCGTGACCTTCAGCGTGCTCTGGTCGGCGACCTCGACGCCGGACAGAGTGTCGGTCTCCGGCTTGGCGTTCTCGTCCTCGGGGTTCAGCTCCTTGTGGCCCTTGATGTACGAGAAGTACTCGTTGGCGGCCATGGCGTTGGGCCCGTACGAGGCGTTGTTCCACGCGTCGGCGAAGCTCTGCGCGGTCAGCGGCTCGCCGTTGTGGAACTTCTGGCCCGGCTTCACCTTGATCGTCCAGACCTTCTGGTCGTCGGACGTCACGGACTCGGCCGCCAGCGGGACGGCCTTGCCGGCCCTGTCGAGCGTCATCAGGTTGTCGAACAGCTCGCTGATCACGTCGAAGGCGTAGCTGCTCGTGGTGTTGGCGGGCACCAGGTGGTCGGGCTCGGAGTGGCCCGCGGTGAACGTGCCGTCGCTCGCCCCCGCGTCGTCGCCGCCGCAGGCGGACAGGCCGAGCGACGCGGCGAGCGCCACCGCGGCGAGCCCCGCGACCCTCAGTCGGACACCCCGGCCGGCACCCCTCTGACTGGTCATGCTCCTCCTCGGCCCTGTCGCTCCCGGCGCGCGGCAGGTGCTCGACCGCCCCGCCGCACCTAGATTGCTGGCAGCGTCGTACTCGCGGTGACCGTTTGGGTACGCCGCTGACCGAGTCGAAACCGGATCGAGACGTTCTTGATCATTCATTGACACTGGTCAGCGGCGAAAGAAAATGAAGCCTTGTTACGAAAGAGAACTCTGGGGGCAAAGGTGCACAAGGATCCGACCGCCGAAACGCGGCCCGCCAACCCGACGGCGACAACCCCGAACCCCACCCCACCAAACCCCACCCCCCTGACCAACGCGGCGACTGGAGCAGAGGCCATTCCAGGGGCTAAGGCGACAGCCGATGCGGGGGCCGATGCGGGGGCCGACGCAGCAACCGACGCAGCAGCCGGAGCGAGGGCCGAGGCAGCAGCCGGAGCGAGGGCTGAAGCAGCGACCGAAGCGAGGTCCGCCGCAGCCGAAGCGAGGGGCGAGGCGGCGGCCGATGCGGGGGCCGGCGCGGCGGCCGAGGCGGGGGGCGAGGCGAGGGCCGAGGCGGCGGCTCAGGCGGGGGCTGAGGCGGCGGTGATCTGTGCCGATCTCATTCGCTTCGACACCACGAACCGGGGCGAGGGCGTGGCCCATCCGGAGCGGCCCGCCGCCGAGTACGTCGCCGCCCTGCTGGACGAGGTCGGCGCGGACCCGGTGATCGTCGAGTCCGTGCCGGGCCGGGCGAGCGTGCTGGCGCGCATCCCCGGCACCGACCCGTCCCATCCCGCGTTCCTGATCCACGGGCACCTCGACGTGGTGCCGGCCGACGCGTCCGAGTGGACCGTCCCGCCGTTCTCGGGCGAGGTGCGCGACGGATGCGTGTGGGGACGCGGCGCGGTCGACATGAAGGGCAGCCTCGCGATGACGCTCGCGACCGTCCGGCGGCGGCTCCGCGAGGGGCGGCGCACCCGCGGCGACCTGGTGCTGGCGTTCCTGGCCGACGAGGAGTGCACCGGCGACTACGGCTCCCGGTACGTGGCGCGCGAGCACCGCGCGTTCTTCGACGGCTGCGCCGAGGCGATCAGCGAGTCCGGCGGCTACAGCGTCACCTTCACCGATCTCGCCGCCGCCGCAAGCGGATCCGGCAGCACCGCGGCCAGATCGAGCGGCGCACCAAGCGAGTCCGGCAGGGCCACGACAGCAGGCGGCGAGGCGGCGGCGAGACTCGGCGAGAGCGCACCCGCGCCCGGCGGGAACGCCGGGCTCGGCGGGAACGCCAGGAACGCCGAGCTCGGCGGGGACGCCAGGGACGCCGGGTTCGGCGGGGACGGCAGGAACGCCGAGCTCGGCGGGCTCGGCGAGGGCGCCGGGCTCGGCGAGGGCACCGGGCTCGGCGGGAACGCCGGGCTCGGCGGGAACGCCAGGCTCGCCGGGGACGCCGGGCTCGGCGGGAACGCCGGGAACGCCGGGAACGCCGAGCTCGGCGGGCTCGGCGGGGACGGCGGGCTCGGCGAGGGCGCCGGGCTCGGCGGGGGGGCTGCGGGGATTCGGATTTATCCCATTGCGACGGGTGAGCGCGGGACGATGTGGATGCGGCTGACGGCGCGCGGCACCGCCGGGCACGGGTCCAAACCGGCGCCCGACAACGCGGTGGCCGAGATCGCGCACGCGGTGTCCCGGATCGCCGCGCACGAATGGCCCGTCCGCCTGACCCCGGGCGTCCACGCACTGCTGGACGGCCTCGCGGACGCGCTCGGCACGAGCATCGACCACGACCGCCTCGACACCGAGGCCGCGCGCCTCGGCGGCGTCGGCCGCCTGTTCGCCGGGACGATCCGCAACTCCGCCAACCCGACCCGGCTGGACGCCGGCTACAAGATCAACGTCGTGCCGGGCACGGCGTCCGCGCAGGTCGACGGGCGCTACCTGCCCGGCACGGGCGAGGAGTTCCTGGCCACGATCGACCGGCTCCTCGGCCCGAAGGTCACCCGCGAGTTCATCAACCACGAGGAGGCCCCGGCCGCGGACCCGGCGGGCCCCACCTTCGCCGCCCTCGCGGGCGCGCTCCGCGCCGAGGACCCGCTCGCCCGTCCCGTCCCCTACGTGATGGCGGGCGGCACCGACGCCAAGTCGTTCAACCGCATCGGCATCAAGAGCTTCGGCTTCGCCCCCCTCCTCCTCGACCCGGGCCTCGACTACCTGAGCATGTTCCACGGCGTGGACGAACGCGTCCCCCTGGACGCCCTGGCCTTCGGCACCCGCGTCCTGGACCGCTTTCTCGACTCCCGCTGACCCCGCCGGCCGACCGCCAGGCGAAGGAGACGGATCAGCCGCCTTGATCGGGGGCTGCGGGTCGCCCCCGGGCAAAGCATCAACAGGCGGTTACTGGGATCTCTGGTAGCTGCGGAACGAGAAGATCGCCAGGGCGACGGTGGCGGCGGTCAGGGCGAGGAGGGCGGTGCCGTGGACGGCGGCCGAACCCCAGTCGGGGTCGTCGGACAGGGCGGCGCGTCCGGTGTCCAGCGCCCAGCTCACCGGGTTCCCGGCGGCCACATGCCGGATCCAGGACGGCATGAGGCCCTCGGCCATGAACGCCGACGACAGGAACGTCAGCGGCAGCAGCAGCATCACGTTCAGGCCGATGATCGTGTTGCGGTCGCGGACGAGCAGCGCGAGCGTGTTCGACAGCGCGGCGAGGACGACGCCGATCAGCACGGACGCGGCGACGAGCACGGCCAGGCCCGCTGGCCCGCCCGGGTAGCGCGCCCCGGTCGCCCAGCCCAGCAGGACGATCACGATCGACTGGAACGCGGTGCCGAGCGCCTGCTCGATGACGCCCGCGTTCGCGATCGCGCTGCGCCGGACGGGCGTGACGAGGAAGCGGTTCAGCGTGCCGCGTTCGATCTCGTCCATGGTCGCCATCCCGGCGAACGAGTTCAGCGACACCGCGTTCATGACGACGACGCCGGGCACGATGTAGTCCAGGTAGGAGGCGGCTCCGAACCCGGGCAGCTCGACGACCTTCTTGAACAGCTCCCCGAACAGGAACAGCCAGATCATCGGCTGGACCAGCGTCATCACGAGGACGGCGGGGTTGCGCAGCAGGGCGGACAGCCGCCGGTGCGTCATCCACCAGGTTCCGGTCACCAGCGCGGTCATCGGGCGCCTCCGGCGGTGACGGGCCCGGCGTCATCGACGGCGCCGGCCCCGATGTCGGCTTGGGCGAAGCGGCGTCCGGCGTAGCGGAGGTAGACGTCGTCCAGGGACGGCCGCGCGACGGTCGCCGCGGCCGCGGGGACGCCGGCCTGGTCGAGGGCGGCGAGGACGGCCGGCACTGCGGCGGCGCCGTCGTCGGCGCGGGCGCTGAGCCGCGGCCCGTCGAGGACGATCTCCCGCACGCCGGGCAGCCGGCCGAGCGACTCCCGGACCAGCGGCCCCGGCGGCGGATCGGCCCACTCCACGTGGACGGCGTCGCCGCGCAGCTCGCCCTTGAGCGCGTCGGGCGTCCCCTCGACGACGACGCGGCCCCTGTCGACGATCGCCAGCCGCCGGGCGAGCCGGTCGGCCTCGTCCAGGTAGTGGGTGGTGAGCAGGATCGCGAGGGCGTCGTCCCCGGCGAGCCGGGCGATCTCGGCCCACATCGACGCGCGGGCCTCGGGGTCGAGGCCGGTGGTGGGCTCGTCCAGGAACAGGACCTGGGGCCGGTGGACGAGGCCGAGCGCGACGTCGAGCCGCCGCCGCATCCCGCCGGAGTAGGTCTTCACCGGCCTGGACGCCGCGTCCTCCAATCCGAACCGGGCGAGCAGCTCGGCGGCGCGCCGCCGCGCCCGCGCTCCCCCGAGCCCGTAGAGGCGGCCTTGCAGGACGAGGTTGTCGCGCCCGTTCGCCTCGGGGTCGGCGCCGGACTTCTGCGACACGACGCCGATGACGCGCCGCACCCGGTCGGGGCGGCGCAGCACGTCGTGCCCGGCCACGGACGCGGCGCCCGCGTCCGGGCGGATCAGCGTGGTGAGGATCTTGACGGTGGTGGACTTGCCGGCCCCGTTGGGCCCGAGCAGGCCGAGGATCTCGCCCCGGCCGACGGTGATGGACAGCCCGTCCAGGGCCCGGACGTCGCCGGGGTAGGTCTTGACGAGGCCGTCCGCGTGGACGGCCTGCGCTGTGTCGGCGGCATGCGCCATGGGTCTCCTCCGTAACGCGGGCATGCTGCGCGGAGGGTCCCTGGATAGGCTGGGGTCGCGTGCTCGCCGCCAGGACCCGCTCCGCGCGGGTTTCTCGGTGGTGGGTTCTCGGGCCCGGCGGGGGTGTTGCCGCACCGCTGCCGGGCTTCTTCGTCGCTGTCTCCGTCGCTACCTCTGCGGGGCTCCTCTCTCCGCCAGCTCGGCGATCTCCGGCGGGACGCGCCCGGTCTCGTGGAACGTCCGCCACAGGTCGAGGCCGGGCAGCGAGCCGTCCTCGATCTCGGCGAGGAATCCGCGCACCCAGTCGGCCTCCGCGCTCCGGATCGCGAGGTCGTACTCGGTCTCGATGAGGAAGAGGCGCGGGACCTCGGTCTCCGCCGCGAGCGCGGCGCGGACGCCGGCGATCTCGCGTTCCAGCGCGGCGAGCCGCTCGGCCAGCAGGCGGGCCGTCTCGTCGGGCCCGAGGGCCCCGAGGACGGAGAGCCCGGCCTCGAACCTGGGACGCTCCCGCTCGGGCACCGCGATCAGCTCCCTGACCCAGTCGGAGAGCTCGTCGCGGCCCTCGTCGGTGATGCGGTAGACGGTCCGCTCCGGGCGGGCCCCTTCGCGGGCGCTTCCCTCCACGGCGAGGAAGCCGTGCTTCTCAAGGTTGCCCACGACGGTGTAGAGCGAGCCCCACTTGATGTCCATGTCGCGGTCTTTGCCGCGGGCGCGCATCAGTGACGCCATCTCGTACGGATGCATCGGCTTGACCGAGACCGTCGACAGCACGGCGAGCCCGAGCAGGTTGCCCACCTTCCGCCGCTTGGCCACCACGCCCTCCTCGTCCGCGAATACTCGTCGCCGAGTATAGCCGATCCCGGCTCCAGGCGGGTAGAGATCAGACGTGGACTTCTCCAGTGCGGCCGATGAGCTCTACGGCGTCCGGCCCGCCGACTTCGTCGCGACGCGCAAGCGGCTGGCCCAGGACGCGAAGTCCGCGGGCGACGGACCGCTCGCCAAGCGGATCGGGGCGCTGCGGCGCCCGACGCTGTCGGCCTGGGCGGTGAACCTCCTCCCCCGCCGGGCCGCCGACGACCTGGAGCGGCTGCTGGACGTCGGCGCCGAGATGCGCGCGGCGTGGGGCAAGGGCGGCGGGCTCGGCGACCTGGAGCAGCGCCGGGCCCGGCTCGTCGGGTCGCTCGTGCGCACCGCGGGCGAGCTGGCGTCGGACGCGGGCAACCCGCTCCGCGAGCAGGCGGGCCGCGAGGTCGAGGACACGCTTCAGGCCGCCACCGTCGACCCCGGCATCGCCGACGAGGTGCGCGAGGGACGGCTGACGCAGCCGCGCAGCCACAGCGGCTTCGTCCCGGCGGGCTTCCCCATGGCGCCGGGGGACGGAGAGCAACCGGCAAGGCCCGAACCCGAAGAAAAGGCACCGAAGAAAGAGAAAGAGGAACAGGAGAAGGCGAGGCCCGAGCGGCCGAAGTCGAACGTCACGCGGACGAGCGCCGCGCGGGCGCGCAGGGCGGAGACGCTGCGCAAGCGGGCCGAGGAGGCCGACCGGAGGCTGGCCGAGCGCGAGGAGCGGGCCGGCGCCGCGAAACGCGAGGCCGAGGACGCGTCCGCGACGGTCGGACGGCTCCGCCACGAGCTGGAGCGGGCCGTCGCCGAGCGGGACGCGGCGTCCCGCCGGGCGGAGCGCGCCGAGCAGAACCGCGCCCGCGCGGAGGAGGCGGCGCGCGAGGCCCGCGAGGCCGCCCGGGAGGCGCGCCGGGCCGCCGACCGCGACGCGCACCACACCTGACCCACCGCGCGCACCGCCGCACCGCCACACGGCCACACGGCCACACGGCCACACCGCCGACCACTCTGGCGATGAGTTTTCGCAGGCACGCGAGTCAGCACCATCGCACCGCCGCGTTCTTCCCCAGGGCCCCGCCTCGGCGGGAGGCCCGCGCGGCGGGCCGGTGGCCGTGTCCTGGCGCTCACAGGGGACGCCACGGCGCGGTCACCGGCGCGCCCTGCGGCGGAGCGGCCCGTCAGCAGTTCGGCGTGCAGACGCGCCTGGACATGGCCTCCAGCAGCAGCCGCTTGCTCTCCGCCGGCGTCCGCGCGACCTGGACGATCCCGTGCGTGGCCTCGGCGAGCCGCGTCAGCTCCGTCACGTCCACGTCGTCGCCGAAGCCCTGCAGGACGACCTGGACGGGCTGTGTCGCGTCGTACTCGGCGCGGAGGTCGGCGAGGGTCCGCTCGAAGCTCGGCCCGCCCGGGTGGTCGTTGCGGCCGTCGGTGAAGACCAGGACGGTGTTGACCATCTCGGGTCTGAAGGTGAGCTTCACCGTCCGGAACGCCGCGAGCAGCGTCTCGAACAGCGCGGTGTCGCCGCTCTCCGTCACCCGGAGGCCGCCGAGGTCGCTCAGGACGCGCTGCCGCTGCGTGACGGACCCGACGCGGGCGCCGAGCGGCGCGATCGGCACGCGTTCCGCCCAGTCCTGGGAGCCGCGGAGGTCGGCGGCGAACTCCCAGACGCCGAGTTCGCTGTCGTCGGCGAGGAGCTGCAGCCCGGTCTGCCCGACGTGCGCGGTGGCCTGGAGCCGGTCGAGGCCGGGCGAGACCTCCGTCCCCATCGAGCCGGAGACGTCGAACAGCACGAGCAGGCGGGTCGGCAGCGACAGCCTGGCGTAGGACTGGGCGATGCGGCGCACGTCGGCCGCGGCGGGCGTCCAGGACGGCGCCGGGCGGCCGACGCGGAACCCTTGCCTGCCTAGGTCGGTGCGGGTCCGCTCGCCACGGAACTCGCGTTCGAGCTGCTTCGCGGCGGCCGCGCGGCCGCCGTCACCGGTGACGGTCATGAACGGGTAGTCGAGGACGAGCGTGCCCTCCTTCGGGACAGCGCCGTAGGCGCGCACGCCGGGCTCCTTGCGGTTGTGCAGGAGGACCGTCTGCTCGGACGCGACGACGACCGCCCCGTCCCTGGCGGATCCGGTGGTGGCGAACGCCTCTTCCACGGTCGGCGTGGTGGTCTCCCTGATGGCGCGGACGAGGCCGGTGAAGACCGCTTGGCCGTCGGGGTCGTCGGGGTCGTCGGGGGCGTCGGGGGCGTCGGGGGCGTCGGGGTCCTCGGCGAGCAGGCGGTCGGCCATGAGCAGCGCCGCCAGCCCGACGGCGTTGCGCGCGGGGTCGGGGACCTGGGGGCGCGGGCCGGTGGCTCCCGTCTCCGGCCGTCCGCCGGCGGTGGCGGCGGACGGTCCGAGCAGCAGGTTCCAGGTGGGTTCCGCCGGGGCCGCCGTCGCGAGGACGACCGGGCTGCCGGCGATCGAGGGGCGCGCCCCCGCGGGGCGGGAGAAGGCCGTCCAGAGGGTGGAGTCGGGGATCCAGACGTCCGGCCGGTCGCCGCCGCCGCGGCCGGACAGCATGGTGCTCACGGCGGCCGGGTCGGCGGCCCGCAGGCGGGCGCCCGCGCACGTGCCGGTTGAGCCGTCGAACCGCCGGATGGCGGCGGCCAGCGCGGGCACGATCTCCGGGGCCGCCGCGACGTCCAGGGTGATGCGGTCCTGGGACGCGCAGCCGGCGATCTCGGCGAACGCGTACGCGCCGACGCCGGTCAGCAGCAGGACGCCCGCGATCGCGGCGGCGACCATGACCATCGGCCGGCCCGGTGTGCGTCCGCTCATCGATGCCCTCGTTCCGCCGAGATCGCCCAGATCGCCCAGATCGCCGAGCCGGCGGAGGCCGCCCCCGGGCCCGCACGGCTCGCGCCCGGCGCCGCCGCGACCGCGGGCCCTCTGCATTAGATGGAAAGGGCGAGAAAGCTGTCAAGATCCATCGATCCCCTGCCTGGACGGTCCCCGGCACCGGGCGTCCGGAAGCTACCGAGTTAGGCTGATCTTCCGATTTCCTCGGCGGAAGGAGCGGCGATGACGGTCGCCTCCGGGTTCACTGCGATCACGTCCGCGGCGGAGCTGCGCGGGCTGCTCGGCGCGCCGATGCGGCGGGCGGTCGAGAAGGAGCGCCGCGCGCTGCACGCCCGGGACCTGGACTGGCTCGCCCGGTCCCCGTTCTGCCTCATCGCGACCAGCGACGCGGACGGGAACTGCGACGTCTCGCCCAAGGGCGACCCGCCCGGGTTCGTCCACGTCGTCGACGACACGACGATCGCCGTGCCGGACCGTCCCGGCAACCGCCGCGCGGACGGCTTCCTGAACGTCCTGAGCAACCCGCACGTCGGGCTGATCTTCCTGATCCCGGGACGCGGCGAGACGCTGCGGATCAACGGCCGGGCCGTGCTCGTCCGGGACGCGCCGTTCTTCGACGAGATGATCGTCAAGGGGCATCGTCCGGCGCTCGCCCTGGTCGTGGAGATCGAGCAGATCTTCTTCCACTGCGCGAAGGCGCTCATGCGCTCGAAGCTGTGGAGGCCGGAGACCTGGGAGCCGGACGCGCTGCCGTCCCACGCCCGCATCGTCAAGGACGTCCAGCGCACCGACGAGACCGTCGAGGAGCTTGAGCGCTACTACTCCGAGGCGAACTACACGAAGAAGCTGTACGGCACCTGAAACCCACGTCCGGACGGCGCGCCGGCCGGAGACGGGTCGCGCCCACGCCGGCCGGCGACGGGTCGCCCCCACGCCGGCCGGAGATGGGTCGACCCCCGCGCCGGCCGCGCGGGGGCCATCTGGGTCGGGCGGCCTTCCGGGTTCCCGGTCAGCCGCTCTTGCGGCGGAACTGCCGCTGGTGGTCGGCACGGTCGTGCTTGCCGCGCACCTTCGAGCCGCCCCTGCCGGCGGCGCCGGCGTTCTTGCCCGCCGCTCCGCGCTTGCGTTCCAGGGCCTCCCGGAACCTGCGCTTCACGTCGTCCTCTCCGTCCTCGGGTTCTCCCGACGAGTCGGTCATGCGGACCTCCAGCTCTCTAGGGGCACTCCTAGCCTCACATACCCAGCGGAACGTGGCCATCCGTACACGCCGAGAAGATCATCTCGGTAGATTCCGCCATAAACCGACCAGCGGTAGATGATCTCTCCTAAGGTTTGTGCCCGTGGATCCGCAGAAACCGCAGGCAGAGCCCGGCCATCCGCCGCTGGAGGCGCTCGCCGTCCAGCCGCTGCTGAACCGCGACTACGAGTCCCGTCCCGCGGTCTTCTACGAGCGGCTCCGCGGGGAGTACGGGCCGGTCGCCCCGGTGGACGTGCTCGGCGTGCCGGCGTGGCTCGTCATCGGCTACTCGCAGACCCTCGACATCCTGCGCGACGCCCGCGGGATCTGGAGCCGCCGCCTCGACGCGTGGCGCGCGTACCGGGAGGGCGCGGTCCCGGCGGACTGGCCGATGCTGCCCGTCGTCGAGTCCGGCAACTCGGGGTTCCACGACGGCGCCGACTCCACCCGGCTCCGCGGCGCCTGGAGCGAGGGCCTGCGGCCGTTCCAGGACCGCTCACGGACGGAGGCGAAGATCCTGGAGAACGCCGTCCGCCGGTACGCCGACGAGCTGATCACCGTGCTGGCGGAGAGCGGCGGCCGCACCGGCTGGGCCGACCTGTCGGCGCAGTACGCCAGGCCGCTGCCGCTGATGGTGATCGGGCGGCTGCTGGGCGAGGGCGCTGACGGCGACGACGAGCTGATCATCGACCTGTGGCGGGTGATGGACGCGGGCCCGGACGCGCACGAGGCGTCCGACCGGCTGATCGCCCGGGTCGCGGGCGTGTGCGCGGAGCGGGTGAAGTCCCCGGGCACCGACCTTCCCTCGTACATGCTGGCCGCCGTGCCGGACCTGACCGCCGACGAGCTGACCCGCGAGATGGCGATGATGACCGGACTGGTCGGCGACGTGACCGGCACGCTGATCTGCAACACGATCACCGAGGTCCTCATCGGCGAGACCGGCGCCCGCGACAGCCTGTCCGCGGGGATGATCCAGGAGGCGATCAACCGGGCGTCGGCCGCCAACCCGCCGATGGCCAACCTGGCGTTCCGGTGGGCGAAGGCGGACGTGCGCGTCGGCCGGTTCCAGATCGCGGCCGGCGACCCGGTCATCGTGTCCCCCGCCGCCGCCCATCTGGACCCGGCGTTCACCCGGACGTCCGCGCCCGACTCGATCTACAGCTCCCGCGCGCACCTGGCGTGGGGCGCGGGCCCGCACGCCTGCCTCGGCCGCGACCTCGCCACCACGATCACCACGATCGCGGTGGAGCGGCTGTTCGAGCGGCTCTCCGCGCTGCGGCTCGCGCTGCCCGCCGATCAGCTTCCGTGGCGCTCGTCCCCGCTCATGCGGGGGCTGCGGTCGCTGCCGGTCACCTACGAGCTGGCCGCCGACCCGGCGGAGCAGGCCGCGCGTCCCGCCGCCGCGGACGAGGCGCCGGAGCCGGAGCCGGACGCGGCGCCCGCGGACGAGCCGGACTCGCTGGTCCGGCGCGTGCTGCGGATGATGCGCCTGTCGCAGTCCTGAGGGGCGGCGCCCGCCCGGGGCGCGGCCGCATGTTTGGGCACGCCCGCCCGGGAACGTTCCGTCCGGTGGCCGCGGGCCCGCCCACGCATCGGACGCGGTCCACCGGAACCGGCCACACCGGACGCGGCGCCGCGCAGGGAGGACGAACGATGCCGGACAAGAGCGACAAGCACGGCCCCAAGCTGGACGAGGAGATCGGCCGCGAGACCCACGGCATGGTCAGCGGCGGCCATCCCACCCACGCCGAGGAGTTCAAGGAGACCGAGCCGTTCACCGACGAGTACCCGGCCGACCCGACCGCGCCGTCCGCCGGCGAGCGCGAGGGCTCCCCGCCCGGGATGAGCGCGCGGGACGTCGAGGACCGCAGCGCGCTCGCCCGGATGCTGAGCGGCGTCCGCTACCCGGCGCGCCCGAACGAGCTTGTCCGGCACGCGGCCGAGGGCGGCGCGCCCGACGCGGCGGTCGAGGAGCTGCGGACCCTGCCCAGGCGCGAGTACGAGAACGTCGCCGACGTGGCCGAGGAGCTCGGCTACGGCCGCGAGGAACGCCGCTACTGACCGCCGCCGCTACCGGCCGATGCGGCTACCGGGCCGATGCGGCTACTGATCGCTGCCGCTGACCGGCGCCGCTACCGGCCGGTCGAGCGTTCGCGGAGCAGCGGGATCTGGCCGCCGGCGGCGACGAGGTCCCGCTGGCGCGGCGACAGGCGGTGCCGCGTCCGGTACGTCTCGTCCCTGGTCGTGTTGCGGACGTCGATCCCGGTCCCGGACTTCAGCGCGTCCCGGACGTTCTCGACGCGCAGCACGTCCCCCCGCTCGACGCGGTCGTAGTCGGCCTCGTCGGCGAATTCGAGCGGCAGTATCCCGAAGTTGACGAGGTTCTGCCAGTGGATGCGCGCGTACCCGCGGGCGAGGACGAGCCGGAGCCCGAGGTGGCGGGGCGCGATCGCGGCGTGCTCGCGCGAGGACCCCTGGCCGTAGTTGCGGCCGCCGACGACGGCGTGCGGCCCGGCCTCCCGCGCCCGCCCGGGATAGCCCTCGTCGAGCCGGGTGAACGCGAAGTCGGCGAGCCGCGCGATGTCGCTGCGGAACGGCAGGGCCCGCGCGCCCGCCTGGAGGATCTCGTCGGTCGACACGTCGTCGCCGACCTTGATGACGACGGGGATCTCCAGCTCGTCCGGGAGCGGGTCCAGGTCGGGCAGGACGCCGATGCTGGGCGCCTTGTCGAGCGCGACGCCGCGCGCCTCGTCCCGCGGCGGCGGGGGTTCGAGCATCCGCCGGTTGACGCTCGACCTGCCCGGCAGCCGGACGGCGGGCGGCTCCATGTCGAGGTCGCGCGGGTCGGTGATGCGGCCGGTGAGCGCGGCGGCCGCGGCGGTCTCCGGCGAGCAGAGCCAGACGAGGTCGTCCGCGGTGCCGGACCGTCCGGGGAAGTTGCGCGGGAACGTCCGCAGGCTGTTGCGTCCGGCGGCCGGGGCCTGGCCCATGCCGATGCAGCCGAGGCAGCCCGCCTGGTGGATGCGGGCGCCCGCCTGGAGGAGGTCGGCCGCCGCGCCCATCCGGGTCAGGTCGAGGAGGATTTGCCGGGACGTCGGGTTGACGTCCAGCGACACCGCCGGATGCACCTGGCGGCCCCTGACGATCGCCGCGACGGACGCGAAGTCCCGCAGCCCCGGGTTCGCCGACGACCCGACGACGACCTGGTGGACTTCCTCGCCCGCCGCGTCCCGCACCGGGACGACGTCGCCAGGCGAGCCCGGACGGGCGATCAGCGGCTCCAGCGACGCCAGGTCGATCTCGCCGGTGACGTCGTAGGACGCGTCCGGGTCGGCGACGATCTCGGTGAAGTCGTCCTCGCGGTCCTCGCCGCGCAGGAACTCAAGGACGCGCTCGTCGGACGGGAACACCGTCGTCGTCGCGCCCAGCTCGGCGCCCATGTTCGCGATGACGTGCCGGTCCATCGCGGTCAGCGACGCGAGGCCGGGGCCGTGGTACTCGATGATCCGGTTGACGCCGCCGCGGACGCCGTGCCGCCGCAGCATCTCCAGGATCACGTCCTTGGCGCTCAGCCACGGCGGCAGCTCGCCCGTCAGCCGGACGCCCCAGATCTCCGGCATCGTCACGTACAGCGGCTCCCCGGCCATCGCCATCGCGACCTCGAGCCCGCCGACGCCGATCGCGAGCATGCCGAGCGACCCGGCCGCGCAGGTGTGGGAGTCGGAGCCGACCATGCTGGCGCCGGGCACGCCGAACCGCTGCATGTGCGTCGGATGCGACACGCCGTTGCCCGGCCTGGAGTACCACAGCCCGTACCGGCGGCACGCGGACCGCAGGAAGATGTGGTCGGCCATGTTGCGCTCGTCGGCCTGCAGCAGGTTGTGGTCGACGTACTGGACGGACACGTCCGTCCGGACGCGGTCGAGGTCGAGGGCCTCCAGCTCCAGCATGACCATCGTGCCGGTCGCGTCCTGGGTGAGGGTCTGGTCGACGCGGATCCCGATCTCGCCGCCGGGCGTCATCTCACCGCTCACCAGATGCGACGCGATCAGCTTGCGCGCGACATTCTGGCGGGCGACATTCTGGCGGGCGACATTCTGGCGGGCGCCGCCACGACCAGCGCCGCCACGATCTTCTCCGCTCGGCACCGTCTCAGTGTTCATGGTCGAGTCCCCCGCTCGGGCCGGGTCTGTTCGTCGCCGGGGAGGTGCTGCGCTTCGTGGATGGGCCCGTCACCCACATGAGCGGCCCCCGCCGTGTGCGGGTCGGCGGGCTGCCCGCACCACTGGTTCAGGGCGTCGCTGATCGCGGCGACGCGACGGTCGGGTGCGGTCTCGTCCGTCGCCCACGCGATGTAGCCGTCCGGGCGGACCAGCGCCGTCGTGTGCGTCGCCCGTCCCGCCAGGACGTAGTGCACGCGGCCCGCCCACCGCTTGGTCGCCAGGTAGGTGACCGCCGGGTCGTTCGTCGCGACGACCAGCACGAACAACCCGTCGCCGAGCAGCCCGTACAGGCGGCCCGGGTCGGCCGCCAGCGGGACGTCCGGTGCGCGCCGTCCGGCGAGGCGGTGCGAGCCGCGCGGCGCCGGGTAGGCGACGTCGATGCCGGACACGGCGCCCGCGAGCCGCCGCGCGACCGGCCGGACGTGGGTCGCCGCCCACACGCCCGCGCCGCGCGCCCTGCGCAGCCACAGCGGTTCGGCGAGCGCGGACCGCAGCACCGCGCCGCTGCCCCGCACGACGAGCCGCCCGACGGGATGCCGCTCCTCGTGGTAGCTGTCGAGCAGCCACGACGGCGCCCAGCCCCACAGTTCCGCGGCGAGCTTCCAGCCGAGGTTCGCGGCGTCCTGCATTCCGGTGTTCATGCCCTGCCCGCCCGCCGGGGAATGGACGTGCGCCGCGTCGCCCGCGAGGAACACCCGGCCCACCCGGTACTTCGGAACCTGCCGCTCGTCGCTGTGGAACCGGGACGTCCAGCGCGCGTCGTGCATGCCGTGGTCGGTGCCGAGGACGCGGCGCGTGACCTCGCGCAGCTCGTCCATGTCGACGGGCTCGGAGTCGGGCGCCTGGTGGCGGCGGTTCCACGCGATCACCCGGTACCAGCCGTCCCCGAACGGCGCCAGAAACGCGAACGCGTCGCCGGACGAGTCGACGGTCAGGGCGTCGCCGGGCGCGTCCCTGAGCCGGACGTCGGCGAGCATCACCGACCGGACGGCCGCGTGCCCGGGGAACGGCAGCCCGATCGCGCGCCGGACGGTGCTGCGGGCCCCGTCCGTCCCGACGACGTAGGACGCGCGGCGCGTCCCCGTCTCGCCGTCGGAGGTCCGCACGTCGACGTCGACGCCCGCCGCGTCCTGCCGGAGCCCGACGGCCTCGGCCCCGTGCACGATCTCGGCGCCCGCGGCGAGGGCCCGTTCCCGCAGCACGCGTTCCGTCTCGTACTGCGGCGTGACCAGCACGTACGGGAACCGGCCCGGCAGCCGTGACAGGTCGAGGCGTGTCGCCCCCAGCACCCGCACCGCGCCGACGCGCTCGCCGGTGGCGACCAGGTCGTCTGCGACACCGCGCGCGTCCAGCATCTCCAGCGTCCGCGCGTGGACGGCGAACGCCCGCGTCAGGTTGCTCGTCTCCGCGTCGCGCCGTTCCAGCACGGTGCAGCCGATCCCGGCCGCGGCCAGGTCGCCCGCCAGCAGGAGCCCGGTCGGGCCCGCCCCCACGATCAGCACGTCCCCTGTCGGATCGCCGGTGGGCGACATCCCGCTCCCCTCTCGGCTCGACGGCCGGCGCGGCTCCGCGCCGGAAACACCGCGTGGGAACACTTCCCAGGAACCGCCGCTCCTCACAGGATCCGGCGCTCGCGTCTCACCCACTCCTTCTCCCGGAGCTGGAACTTCTGGATCTTCCCCGTGGACGTCTTCGGCAGCCCGGCCACGAACTCCACCCTGTCGGGCGCCTTGAACCGGGCGAGGCTCGCGCGGACGTGCCCGACCAGCTCGGCCTCCGTCGCGGCGTGCCCGTCGCGGAGCACCACGAACGCCTTGGGGCGCTCGCCCCACTTCTCGTCCGGGACCGCGACGACGGCGACCTCCAGCACCGCGGGATGCGAGTCGATCGCGCGCTCCACCTCCACCGTGGAGATGTTCTCGCCGCCGGAGACGATGATGTCCTTGGACCGGTCACGCAGCTCGACGTAGCCGTCCGGGTGGCGGACGCCGAGGTCGCCGGAGTGGAACCAGCCGCCGCGGAACGCGTTCGCGGTGGCCTCCTCGTCCCGGTGGTAGCCCTTCATGACGTTGTTGCCGCGCATGACGATCTCGCCGAGCGTCTCGCCGTCCGCCGGGACGTCGTTCATGTCGTCGTCGACGACGCGGAGACCGTCCGTCTGGATCATGCCGACGCCCTGCCGGGCCAGCAGCCGGGCCCGGTCGGACGCGGCCAGCCCCGGCCAGCCGGGCTGCGGCTCGCACACCGAGTACGGCCCGTAGGTCTCGGTCAGGCCGTACACGTGCACGATGTCCGCGCCGAGCCCCTCCATCTGCGCGATGATCGTCGGGCTGGGCGGGGCGCCCGCCGTCGTCACGGTCAGCGGACGGTCCAGCGGGTGCGCCTCCGGCGCGTTCGCGATCGTCACCAGGACGGTCGGCGCGCCGTTGAGATGCGTGACGCCCTCGGCGTCGATGAGCCGCCACACCTCCGCGGCGGCGACGGCGCGCAGGCACACCTGCGTTCCGCCGATCGCGGCGAGCGCCCACGGCGTGCACCAGCCGTTGCAGTGGAACATCGGCAACGTCCACAGGTACACGCTGCCGGACGTGTGCCGCGAGTGGACCACCTCGCCGAGCGCGTTCAGATACGCGCCGCGATGCGTGTAGACGACGCCCTTCGGACGTCCCGTCGTCCCGGACGTGTAGTTGATCGAGATGGCGGCGTTCTCGTCGTCGACGTCCCAGGGCAGGGGGTCGTCCGAGCCGCGCGCCAGGAACTCCGCGTACGCGACGCCGCCGACCGCCGGGTCCGGTTCCGCGCCGGCCGCCGGGACCGTGACGACCTCCGGCAGCCCGCCCGCGAGCGGCGCGACCGACGGATGCAGCCCCGCGTCCACGACCAGCGCCTTCGCCCCCGAATGGCCGAGGATGTAGCGGATCTCGTCCGGCGCCAGCCGCGTGTTGATCGCGACGAGCACCGCCCCGGCGAGCGGCACCCCGAAATGCGCGATCAGCAGCTCCGGGACGTTCGGCGCCAGGTACGCCACCCTGTCCCCCGGCCCGATCCCCGAGGCGCGCAGCGCGTTCGCGAGCCGGGTCGCCTCGGCGGCGAACTCCGCGTACGTGACGCGGCGGTCCCCGTGCGCGTACGCCGTCTTGCCGGGGAACACCTCCGCGGACCGGTTGAGGAACGCGAGCGGGGTGAGCGCCGTGTGGCCCGGACCGTTGTCCATCGGGACCCTCCGCTGCCGTCGGCCGGGACCGGCGCGCACCGGCGCCCCCGGCGTGGATGTGGCCTGCGCCTCAAGGATCGCACGCGACCACCCGCCCACCGCGAAAGGCACGGCCCGATCCGGCGCGACGATCGGCCACAGGTTGGCAGGACGCGGGTCCTCAAGCCGATCGGCGCGGCGGCTACGGGCTGGCGGGGCACGGTGTCCAGACCGATCGGCGCGGCGCGGCGGCTATGGGCTAGCAAGGCGCGGGTCTTCAGGGCCGATCGGCGCGGCGCAGCGGCCTCGGGTTGGCCGGGGGGCGGGGTCTTCAGGCCGATGCGCGCGGCGCGACGGCTACGAGTTGGCAGAGCGCGGGTCTCCAGACCGATCGGCGGGGCGCGGGGTCTCCAGGCCGAGGTGGATGCGGTACCGGTCGGCGCGGTACGTGGCGAAGGCGACCTCGGCGCACACCCCGCGGCTGAACGTCCGCTGCCACATGAGGAACACGGTCGCACCCGGCTCGATTTCCAGCAGCTCGGCCTGGCGGGCTTCGACGGGACCGGCCTCGATCATCTGCTCCCCCGCGTCCATGACGATCCCGAACTCATGCTCCAGCACGGCGAACAGCGAGCCCTCGGGCGCGCGGCGCTCGAACAGGTCGGGCGCGAGCGCCGCCGGGATGTGGGAGCGCTCCACCGCCATCGGCTCGCCGTCGGCCAGCCGCAGCCTCTCCAGCACGTGCACGGCGGTGCCGGGGGCGACGCCGAGGTGCCCGGCCAGGCGGGCGTCCGCGATGATCGTCCGGGCGTCCAGGTCGAGGCACGCGGGCGTCATCCCGCGGGCGCGCATGTCCTCGGTGAAGGACACCAGCTCCTTCGGCATCTGCACCTTGGGACGCGTCACGAACGTCCCCTTGCCGTGGATGCGGCGGAGCCGGTCCTCGGCGACGAGCTGGTCGACGGCCTGCCGGACGGTCATCCGCGACACCCCGAACCGCTGGCACAGCTCGCGTTCGGACGGGACGGGCGCGTCCACCGGCAGCCGCTCCCTTTCGATCATGTCGAGCAGGATGGTGCGGAGCTGCACGTACTTCGGCAAGGGCGCGGAGGGATCGATCACCCTTCATGCATATCCGATCGCGGCTCGGTTGCGCGCGTCAGGATCGCGACGGCGCCGACGGTCGCGTACCCGCGCCATTCCAGCTCCGCGGCGGGCGAGTAGCTGGCGAAGTCGACCCGCCATCCGCCGTCGTCCTGCTGCCGCCCGTCGAGCCGCCGCAGCTCGGCGGCCACGACGTCCGGGTCGAACAGCGCGCGGGCGCGGCGGTCGGGGAACGGCGCGAAGTCGAGCGGCCGCATCATCTCGTCCTCCAGGCCGCCCTGGACGTGGACGAGCCCGTCCTCCGGAATGTGCCTGCCGAGCAGGTCGACGACCTCGGTGTCGCCGACGGCGTCGGCCAGCCACATCGTGAACGCGAGCTCCAGCGCATGCAGTTCGGTCTTCGCCTCGTCCTTCCTCCGGACGGTTTCGAGGCAGAAGCGGGTCGCGCGGTCGAGCCACGGATGCGCCGCGACCGCCTTGTCGTGCCCGGCGACGCGCTGCGCCACCGCCGCGACGACCGCCGTGATCTGCAGCGAGGACGTCTCCGGGTCCGCGCCCGCCCAGAACGGCGCGCACCCGGCGGGATCGGGGACGTGCAGCCCGAACGGCAGGCCGCCGTCCGGCAGCGTCACCGACTCCAGCCAGTCGCAGAGCGCGACCGCCTCCGGCGCCGTGTCCGGGGCGAGTTCCGCGAAGACCTCGAACGCGTGCAGCGCCGGGCCGGGCTGGCTCGTCCGCGACCGCAGGTCGGGTTCGAGGCCGTGGCCGTAGCCGCCGTCGGGGTTCCGGTAGGCGTTCAGGGCGGCCAGCAGCGCGTCGCGGTCGCCCTCGCCCGTCAGCAGCTCGAACCGCCGGCGGTCGAGCGTGCGCGCATGCATGGCCATGAATTCGGATGCCTTGTTCAGGTTCATGTCTCCAGCGTGGCCCGCCGCCTCCGCGGCCGTCTTGTACCTTTCGGCCATCGCCCGGCGCGGCGCCGCCGGAAAGCCGCCGGAAAGTCGCCGGAAAAGGGAATGCGCCGGACGGATCGCCCGGCCTAGCCTGACGGCATGGAGGTCGCCTTCGAACGCACAGGTCAGCGCCGGTACGCGACCGTGATCACGCTGCCGGGCCGGCACCCGCGCCGGATGGAGCCCGCGCCCGGATACGACGAGAACATCCCGCACGACCTCGTCCACTACCTGACCGAGGCCGAGCTGGGGCTGTCGTCCGGCGTCTTCGGACGGGCCGCCGCGGGCGGCGGCGGGTTCACCGAGACGACCGAGACCCCGGGCGACCGGCGCCGACGGGCCCGGGCGCAGCGCAGGCTGAAGAAGCGCGAAGCGTCGCTCAGCAAGGCGGACCGCGGCGACATGGCCACGTCCGAGTACTACGCGGGCATATGCGACATCGTCTGGCGCCGCCGCGCCGGCGCCGCCACACCCCACTGGGCGGACGGCAGGACCCTCCCGCCCGAGGACGCCCCCACGGTCGACCGGATCGTGAACCGCCTCGACGAACTGGCCCCGCTCTGGCACGACCTCCCGATCGGCGCCGCCCTCACCTTCACCTGGCCGCACACCACCGCGACCGTCAAGGCCCCGGCCGGCGGCTAACCCGCGCGCAGCGCGAGGCCCAGGGCCCGGAACTGCTCCACCGGCCGGTGGTAGCCGCGTTCGATGTGGTGGACGCCCCGGAGCGTCGACGGGCCTTCCGCGACCGCCGCCGCCAGCACCGCCGAGAACCCGGCCCGGATGTCGGGCATGGTCACGTCCCCGCCCCGCAGCTTGGTGACCCCGCGGACCACGGCCGAATGCAGCGCCGCCGTGTCGTGATACCGGCAGGCGGGACCGCCCAGGCACGTGTCATAGACCTCGATTTCGGCGCCCATGCTCTGCAGCGCGGGAACGTACGCCAGCCTGTTCTCGTAGACGGTCTCATGCAGCACCGACATTCCGTCCGCCTGGGTGAACAGCACCATCAGGGGCGTCTGCCAGTCCGTCGCGAAGCCCGGGTGCGTGTCGGTCTGCACGGCGGCGGGGCTGAGCCCGTCCGGCGCCGACGCCATGATCCACTCGTCGGTGATCTCGAACTCGGCGCCCATCCTGGTCAGCGTCGTGATCGCCGTGACGAGCCGGTCCTGCGGGCAGCCGTGCACCCGCACCTCGCCCCGGGTGACCAGGCCCGCCACCAGGTAGGAGAACGCCTCGATCCGGTCGCCCGCGAGCCGCGTCTGCGCCCCGGTCAGCCGCTCGACGCCCTCGACCACGATCCGCCGGTCGGGCGCGAACGAGATCCTGGCCCCCATCCGCTGCAGGAACAGCGCCAGCTCGATGATCTCCGGTTCGGTCGCCGCGTTCCGGATGACGGTCTTCCCCTCGGCCCGGACGGCCGCCAGAAGCACCGTCTCGGTGGCGCCGACGCTCGGGTACGGCAGCTCGACCCGCGTCCCCACCAGCCTGGATGCCCGCGCGTGAATCCCGTCGGACTCGATCGTCACCTCGGCCCCGAACGCCCGCAGCGCGTCCACGTGGAAGTCGACCGGCCGCCGCCCGATCGGGTCGCCCCCGACCAGGGGCACGAACGCCTCGCCCGCCCGATGCAACAGCGGCCCCAGCATCAGGATCGGGATGCGGTTCAGCCCGGTGAACGCCTTCCCGACGCTCGGGTCCGACACCGGCCCCGGCACGACGGTGACGCCGCCGTCGGACCGCTCCACCGCCGTCCCGACGTGCTCCAGCATCCCCGCCGTGATCCCGACCTCGCCGACGTCCGGCGCGTTGCCGATCGTGCTCGGCCCGTCCGCCAGCATCGCCGCGACCATGTGCTTGCTGACCGCGTTCTTGGCGCCCCGCACGGTGACGTCCCCGCGCAGCGGCCCGGACGGCTCGATCTGCCACAACTTCTCAGCCATCCGAGCAGCCTACGGCGTCCGGAGCGGACGCCCAGCAAACTCAGAACAAACCCAGACGAAACCACCCCCCGCCCCACTCCACCCTCCTCCCTTCCGGCCAGCGGGCCTTACGCACGACATTCAACAGCCTGGCAATTCCGCAGCCGCCGCAGACCGTGAGCCTCCGCCGCCGCATCTCCGTCGGCGCCCATGCGGGATGCTGTGGTCGTGGATCTCGTTGCGTTACCGCCGCCCGTCCTGGCGGCGTTGGCGAGGGGCGACCTGCAAGGCGCCGGGTCCCTCCTTGGACGTGACCTGCCCGGATACTTCGTCGGCCCCGAACTGCGGCACATCTGGCGGCTGCGCCTGGACCAGCTGACGTCCGACCCCGCCAGCGCGCCCTGGAGCATCCACGTGGCCGTCGACGGCGGCGTGGCCGTCGGCCACGGGGGCTTCCACGGGCCGCCGGACGGCACCGGCACCGTGGAGGTCGGCTACTCCGTGGATCCCGCCTACCGGCGGCGCGGGCATGGCAAGGCGATCCTCCGCGAGCTGCTGCGCCGCGCCGCCGCCGCGCCGGACGTCGCGCGGGTGCGGGCGGTCATCGACCGCGGCAACGCCGCGTCGCTCGCCACCGCCGGCAGCCTGGGCTTCGCGCAGGTGGCCGAGCGTGGCCGCGACCTCGTCTACGAGACACCGGCCCCCTAGGGGCAGGGGACGCGAGGCATATCCAGGCAGTGTGGCGTTCGCGCAGGTCTTCCGCGGACGGGCGGTGACTCGGTCACCTGCCGGGCACCGGTCCGCGCACGGCGACGGCGGCCTTCCCGTGGGCGCGCCGCCAGGTGATGACATCGCCGGTCAGGACGGCTGGGCACTCCGCGCGCGTGTCGGTCACGTGCAGGTGGACGCTACGGCGGCCCGGCTCGACCGGGCGGCTCGCGATGCTCGGAGTCGACGACGTCCATGATCATCGGTGGCGAGCGAGCTCCATCCATTCGTCGAGCGCGTCCATAGCGCTGCGGCGCCTCAGGGTCAGTGCCGGGAGGCGTCAGGCCGGATGGGCGGCGTTCTCCGTCCAGGAATCGGCGAGGGTGCACAGTTCGTCGAGCGCGGCCTCCACCCGGTCCCGGTCGCCCGTGGTGAGGATGTCGGTCTGCAGCCCGGCGTAGGCGCTGTTGAGGTAGGTCGCCTTGACGCGGGCCCGCGCGGGGTCGAGTCCGCGGGCGACCAGCGCGCGGGCGACGAACTCGGCCCGCTGCGTCAGGAACTTCGGCACCCGGTCGCCGAGCCGCCCGGCCGCCGCGAGCCCCTCGATCTCGCGGACGAGCCGGGTGTGCGCGATGTTCTCGGGCGCGAGGTGGCGGCGCCAGGAGTCGCGGACGACGGCGCCGATCCCCCGCCCCGTGTCGTCCCAGCCCTCGGTGGCGTGCAGTTGCTCGTGCTGGACGTCGTCCAGGCGCTGCAGCAGCGCGGCGAGGAGGTCGTCCTTGTCGGCGAAGTGGTGGGTGAGGACGCGCGTGCTCTGCCCGAGCGCCTGCGCGATGGGACGCATCGACAGCCCTGACATCCCGTTCTCGGCGAGGTGGTCGAGGACCGCGTCGAGGATCTCGGTGCGGCGGTGCGGATCGCGCGGCCTGGCCACGGCTGGGTCTCCTTCGTCCCGGGGACGTCCATCCTATAGGGAAACGAGTGTTACCTTAATGGCATGCCGATCCTCCGACGCCCCTCGGGCGGGCTCCGGCTCGCCGCGCTCGCCCTGACCGCCTTCACCCTGCAGACCGACGACTTCGTGATCGTGGGCGTGCTCCCGTCGATCGCGCGCGGCCTCTCGGTCACCGAGGCCGCGGCCGGACAGCTCGTGACCGTCTTCTCCGTCATCTGCGCCGTGGTCGCGCCCGTCGCGGCGGTGGCCACCGCGTCCTGGCCGCGGCGCCGCCTGCTCGCCGGCGGGATGCTGCTCTTCTGCGCGGCGAACCTCGCCGTCCCGCTCGCCGCGTCCTACCCGGCGCTGATGGCGCTGCGGGTGCTGGCCGCGCTCGCCGCCGCCGTCGTCCTCCCGACGGTGTTCGCGGTCACGGCCGCGCTCGCCCCGCCCGGACGGCAGGGCCGCGACCTGGCCACCGTGATGGCGGGACTGACCGGCGCGGTCGTCGCCGGCGTCCCGGCCGGAACGTGGATCGGCGCGGCGTTCGGCTGGCACGCGACGTTCGTGGCGAACGGCCTCCTCGGCGTCGCGGCCCTGGCCTTCCTGCTCACCGCGCTGCCGGACGTCGCTCCTCCGCCCGCCGCCGGGATGGCGGAACGGCTCCGCCCACTCGCGCGCCCCGCCCTGATGTTCGTGCTGCTCGCGGCCGTCGTCGCGGTCCTGGGCAACCTGCTGTTCCAGACGTACCTGGGCCCGTTCCTGGCGGACGTCGCGGGCGTGGAACCGACCGGCCTCGGCCTGCTGCTCCTGCTGGCCGGTGTCGCGGGCATCGCGGGGGCGCGCTTCAGCGGCACCCTGGTCGACCGCATCGGCCCGGCACGGACGTTCGCGCTGGCCGTCGCCGTCTTCACCGCGGCCATGGCGGGGCTGGCGCTGGCCTGGTCGCTGCGCCCGGCGCCCGTGGCGCTGCTCGTGCTTCCCCTGGTCCTGTGGTCGGCGGCGGCCTGGGCGGTTCCGCCGCCGGTCCAGACACGCGCCCTGACGTTCGCCGGACCCGAGGCCGGTCCCCAGGCGCTGGCGCTCGTCAGCAGCTCCGTCTACCTCGGCGCGTCACTGGGCGCGGGGCTCGGCGGCTGGCTGCTCGGCTCGCTCGGCTCCGGGACGCTCCCGATCGCGGCCGCCGCCTGCGCCGTCGCCGCGCTGGCGCTGTTCGCCCTGGCCGGACGCACCGCGCCGCCGCCCCCGCAGACCACCGGCACACGAGAACCCGAGACCCGCAGGACGACCATCTGAACGTTCCAAAATACCGCGGCCGCGCCGGTGCAAGATGTGTGGGTTGGCACCGACGCGGCCACGGGTTCGACCACAGTCGAACGGTCCAATTCTCTCCCATCACACAGTGCACGATCATCGCGCCCCCCACCTAACAACGATCTTGCAGGTAGGCGGCATCGGCGCGGTTGACAGGCCCGCGGAGCCCATCGACCTTGGTAACAGAGCGGTGAGATCCATCGAGACCCACGAGGACGGCCGTGAAGCCTGCCGACTGCCCGCGTTTCCCGTTCCCGCGTCAGGACGTCCCGCCCGACGGACGCGCACCCGATGAACCGCTGAGCCTGTCATCCCACTACGAGGGCCTGCCACCCGTGACCCGTGTGGTGCTCCCCGAGGGGCAGGAAGCATTCCTCGTCACCGGATATGCGGAATGCTCACGCGTACTCCGAGAACAGGGCACTTTCCAACGCGCCGACGCCGACGCCATTCCGCCCTTTCCGCGCACCGCCCCCAGCATGCTCGCGCGGGACGGCGATGACCACCGCCTCCAACGCGACCTGGTCGGCAACGCATTCGCCCCGGCGCGGATCGGACGGTACCGTCCGGCCGTCGAGAAACTCACGACCAGGCTCGTCGACGCACTTCTCGCGGCCCGCGAACCGGTCGAGATCAACGACCGTCTCGCCATGCCGCTCACGCTCAGCGTCATGGGAGGAGGCGTTCTCGGAATTCCAGAGGACGACCTGCCGCAATTCAGGACGTGGGGAGACCTGTTCCTGTCCACCGGCCCCGACCGTGACGCCGACCACGAGCGCGCGGTCCGGGAAATGGGCGCCTACATGGGGACGCGTCTAGCCCGGCTCATGGCCGACCCGAACACGGACTCTGCGGACGGGAATCTGCTCGACGTGATCGCGGCGAATGCCGTCCGGAGCCAGGTCGGCCTGGAGGACACGGCGGTGCTGGCCGCGGGCCTCGTCATCGCCGGATGGGAGACGACCGCCGCGGCCATCTCCAGTTTCCTCTTCCGCCTCCTGACCACGACCGGCAAGGACGGCGAGACCCTTTACACGCTATTGGGCCGTCATCCGGACAGCATTCCCGGTGCCGTCGAAGAACTGCTGCGCACCACTCCAGGCACCATCTTCGACTCCGCGCAGCCGCGCCGGGCGGTCAGCGCCACCGACCTCGGCGGCGTCCGCGTCCGGGAAGGCGACCTGCTGATCCCCGCCATCGACCGCGCCAACCGCGACCCCGGCAAGTTCGGCGCACCCGACCAGCTCGACTTCCAGCGACCGCGCAACGCCCACCTGTCCTTCGGAACAGGCCCCCACGTGTGCCTCGGCGCACCTCTCGCCCGCCTCGAACTGTGCGTGGTCCTGGAACAGCTGACGCGCCGAATCCCCGAAGCACGGCTCAGCCATTCGCGGGACGAGGTCGTGTGGAACGACATCACCATCATCCGCCGACCGGCCGAACTGTGGCTCGACCTAGCGCCCGTCCACGCCTGATCGGAGGACGGCCGGACGCCGTCATCTCCGCCCTATCCTGGATCAATGATCAACACCGGGCCGGACTGGGAACGGCGGATCGCCGATCTCTGGGCCACCTTCGACGACCACGAGCCCGAGACCTTCCTCACGAAGGTCGAGGAACTGGCCGGCGAGCGCCCGCCCGGCGACGCCATCGCCCACTACGAACTGGCATCGGCGCACGACTCGATCGGCAACGAAGCCGAAGCCGCCACCCATTACCGGAAGGCGTTCGCCGCCGGTCTCACCGGATCACGACGGCGCCAGGCGACGATCCAGTTCGCCAGCACCCTCCGCAACCTCGGCCAGGCGGAAGAGAGCGTCGCAATGCTCACCGCGGAACGCGACGCGGCCTCCGATGAACTCGACGACGCCGTCACCGCGTTCCTGGCCCTCGCTCTCACCGACCTCGGACGAAACCGAGAGGCGGCATCGCTCGCGCTCGGCGCACTGTCACGTCACCTTCCGCAATACAACCGGTCGCTTTCCAACTACGCAAAAGCGCTGATGGAAGGCTGACCTACGGGAGAAATGAGTAAGGCCCCGCCGTTGTCGGCGGGGCCTTCCCCATAGTGTGTGTCCGGCGGTGTCCTACTCTCCCACACAGTCTCCCGTGCAGTACCATCGGCGCTGGAGGGCTTAACTTCCGGGTTCGG